>CAIUAY010000106.1 GCA_903897335.1 uncultured Chromatium sp.
ATACCATTCTGGCCGGTGCCCTGAACGGTGCGCTTGAGATCAACCGGATGCAGCGTGGTCTGCTGCATGCGCGTTATGGTGTTCCGCCGTCATTCCTGGCGTCGCTGCATCGCAATCAGCGCCATCTGCGACGGCACTGGCGTGAGCTGGGTGAGCAACGCATGGAGGGTTTTGTGCGCCAGCGCGAGGCGGATCTGGCGCTGCTGCGCGAGGCGCTCGATCTGGAAGTCAGCGCCCGGCAGGAGATGGAGGGCTTTGTGCGCCAGCGCGAGGCGGATCTGGCGCTGCTGCGCGAGGCGCTTGATCTGGAAGTCAGCGCCCGGCAGGAGATGGAAGGCTTTGTGCGCCAGCGCGAGGCGGATCTGGCGCTGCTGCGCGATGCCTTTGAGTTAGAGGCGAGTACCCGGCAACACGAGGTCGCACTGCTGCAATCGCAATTAAAACAGAGCTATGATGCGCTGGCCGAGGCGCAACAGCAAACGGCAGAGCGTGAGACAGAATTGGCCACTATCTACGCCAGCCGCAGTTGGCGCTACACGAGGATTCTTCGCAGGCAATGAGCATATCGCCCCAGTGTTTCACGAGCATCACCAGCAATTATCTGCCTAAGGCGCGGGTACTTGCGGCATCGGTCAAGCGCAATCATCCGTCCGCTGGCTTTCATCTGATCCTGAGCGACACTCCGCCAGAGGGTTTTGATGCTACTGCTGAGCCGTTCGACAGCGTTCTGCTGATTGAGGATCTGCCGATTCCTGCCCTCAAACCCTGGATCTTTAAACACAGCCTGGTTGAGCTATGTACAGCGGTCAAGGGCGTGGCGGCACAGGAGATCGTGCGTCGCAGTGGTGCCGCCCAGGTCTTCTATTTCGATCCGGACATGGTGCTGTTTAGTGGTCTCGACCGCCTGAGCGAGATCCTAGCCGACCACAGCGTCGCGCTGACGCCGCATCTGACCGCGCCCGAAACCACGCAGCAGGGTATTCTCGATAACGAAATCAGTGCGCTCAAGCATGGTGTCTATAATCTAGGGTTTGTTGGGATCAACGCGGCATCAACCGAAGGCAGGCGTTTTCTCGACTGGTGGGCTGCCCGTCTGCTTGAATTTTGCTACGACGACATCCCCGGCGGTCTATTCACCGACCAGCGTTGGGTCGATCTTGCGCCCGGTTTTTTTGATGGCATCGCCATCCTGCACGATCCTCAATATAACCTGGCGACCTGGAATCTCAGTCATCGTGTTGCCACCGGCTCGCTGACGTCAGGCATTTTGGTCAATGGCCAACCACTGAGCTTCTACCATTTTTCCGGCTTCGACGCTGGTGCTCAGGAGGCTATGCTGAAACGCTATGGTCAGTCCAGTCCGGTGCTGTTCGATCTGCGCGAATGGTATATCGATGCCTGCCGTCAGCAGGGGCAGGAGCAGCTCGGCAAACTGCCCTGCAAATTTGCCTGTTTTGATAATGGCGAACCCATCAGCAGGCTGCACCGCCTGTTATACCGGAGTCGCACCGACCTCCAGACGGCGTTTCCTGATCCCTTTGACGCTGCCGATATCAACCACTCTTACTGCGACTGGTTCCGTGTCAACGGACCCGCACCGACCGATCTCGATGGTCTGCCGGACGCAGTGCTGCGCGCCCGTCTGGCCGAAACGCAGTGCGAGCTTGCGAGTCTCCAGCAGTCCCGAAGCTGGAAACTGGCTCGTCTTCTGGCACGGGGATTCAATGTTTTCAGGCGTTGATATGGCTGCGGAGCGCATCCTCTGCCTTGATGCCAGCAACGGCGCGGTCGACGAACACCTGGCTGCCAGCCTGTCAGCAATTCTGGCTCACACGGCTTATGCCATGCGCATCCGTCTCTATCTGCCCTGTGTCTCTGACCGGTCGACGCATGACAGGCTAGACGATTTAGCCGCCAGAGTTGGTTTTGATATGGCGAATGACCTGCGTATCGAGCTGCATCCAGGCGTTGCCGGTGGCCTAGCTGGCATTCTGGACACGCTGCCGCCGCACATCGGGGAATTGCTGTTTGTCAGTGCCGGAATCCGGGTTCCGCCGGGCTGGGATACGCGACTGCGCACCATCGCCGCACACAATCCGCGCATTGGCAGTATCTCGCCACTGTGCGTCGGATTGCCCCCTTTCAGTGAATGCTACCCAAGCCAGAAGCGGGGGGGCACGTCCGTCAGCGTTGAAGAGTGGCGACGCCATGACCGCTTTATCGCTGAGATCGGCGTAAGCCAGCATCTCCAGCTGCCGCTTCTTTTACCTATCTGCTGCTATCTGAGTGGCGCGGCGGTCATGGCAGTGCGCAATCGTGAGGGGTCACTTCTGACCGGAATTGAACACGCCGGTCTGATGAGCCTGACGGCGGTCAATCTGCTGGTTGACTGGGATCCCAAGGCGGCAGCTGGCGAGGCGCTTCCACCTGATTATCTCGACGTTGCCAGTCAGTACAGTGAACGGTTTGAATGGCTGCGAAGGGCGCTGGCAGAGCGGTCGTGTGCGCCTCAACAGCCTGCCTCCCGTCCTGTACAGCTGCATATCGCCCATAGCTGGGGTGGTGGCCTGGGTCATTGGGTCGATGATTTCGTGCATGGCGACGACACTCGCATTAACCTTGTGTTGAAGTCGATCGGCTCCTGGGATGCGTTCGGTCAACGCCTCGAACTCTATGCCACCTACAGCGATATGCCACCACGGCGCGTCTGGTCACTCACCAGACCCATCCAGGCAACTGATCTTGCTCAAATCGAATACCGCGACCTGCTGCGTGAGATCATCGCTGACTATGGCGTCCAGGCCATTCTGGTCTCCTCGCTGATCGGTCATTCGCTTGATGCACTCAGTACCGGTCTGCCAACCCTGCTGGTCGCCCATGACCATTATCCGTTCTGTATCACGCTCTATGCCTATTTCAATGGCGTCTGCGAGGATTGTGATGGGGCACGTCTGCGCCGCTGCATGGCTGAAAATCCCGGTCATCATTTCTTCCGCAGCCGCTCTGCCGAAGACTGGGAAGCATTGCGCCGCGCCTTTGTGCAGAGTCTGCACGTCAACCCGGTAACGCTCGTCGTGCCAGCGGCATCCGTGCTGGCACGCTGGCGCCGTCAAATGCCATCACTAGCTGAATTACCAGCAAGGGTCATTCCACACGGGCTTGGCCTGCCGCCCTGTGCGCCGCTGGCTGGAGCCGATGGCGGGCGTTTGCGTCTAGTCATTCCGGGCAGGTTGAGTTGGGCCAAAGGTCTGTCACTACTTGAACAGGCGTTGCCGGTGCTGGGTAGCGTCGCTGATATTCACCTGCTTGGCTGCGGCAGCGAAGGCCGTCTCTTTGCGCGACTCCCCGGCGTTTTTATCACTGAACAGTATGCGCGGGGTCAGTTTGGTGAAGCGCTGGCGGCAATCCGTCCACATTTTGGCTTGCTCTGTTCACTGGTTCCTGAAACGTTTTCTTACACTTTAAGTGAGCTGAACCATTATGGAATCCCGGTCTTGGCAACTCGCGTCGGCAGTTTTGTGGATCGGATCGATGACGGTCGTACCGGCTTCTTCTATACGCCCGACGCCGAAGACCTGATTCGTGCGGTGCGCATGATCGACCAGCATCGTGAGCGGTTGGCCGTCGTCCGCGACCATCTCCAGCGGGAACCTAGGCGCGATCTGGCAACCATGGTGCGCGATTATCATGTCCTGCTGCCCCTGCCACCGGCTGGTGCTCCGCGCAAAGACCTGATGCACCTGCCCCGGGCTCAGGATGTGGAAATCCTGTATGTCAATTCCACGGCCACCTATGCCATGACTTTGCAAGCCTTCATCCGCTATTCCATTGCTAAATTTCAGCAGAGTCCGAGACTGCCGGGTTGGGTGCGAAAGCTGTTTGGCTTGCGCCGGATGCATGCCGTCGTGCGGCGCATTCGCTTAATTCGCTGATCGGGATCTACTGCTTCACATGGAGCATCCAGCAGCGCTAGGTCTCTAATCTCCAGATGATTGAAATGAGCCACGCCTGATCACTTTTCTACGAATACGCTCGATTGGATGATCGATAAAGGAATAGAGGGCGATAGCAAGAATTAAGGTTCCTAAAAAAGCCAGTACTCCCTTATCCATTCTTCCATGATACGCTAACGATATCGTGGTTATGACCAGCATGTGAACCATATAAACGGGATAAGTTAGCTGGCCTATCCAGTTGTCGATGGTATTTTTTTGAGTGAGAGAGAAAAGAAATGGAGTTGAAATCCAAACCAATAGAAAAAAACACCAGGATTGCCATTTATCAAGGTCAGGTGCTGTCCAAAGAGGTTCATAGAAGTTACAAAAGATTAAAACCGCAGCGCTAACGACACCGAGGATGCGCCAACCCCTGATTCTTTCACGCGCCGCATAGATCCGATAGGAAATGCTGCCCAGCAGGAAAAAACAGAAATCTGCTGGAAAGAAAAAATATCGCCACGGCAGAAGTTTAACGCCAAAAAAATATAGCGAAAACCGAAATAGAATAAATACAATCGTCAACGCTACCAATATTTTTAATTTCTTTGCAACAATGAAAGGCGCCACTAAATAGAAACTGATTTCGACACCAAGCGACCAAACGGGGCCTATCACAAATTTCCAGCCATCGGCATTGAACAACGGTATCCATTCAACTCCAAAAAAAGTCGTGTTTGAGAAACAAGACCACGTAAAAAGCCAAGGTTTTCCGTAGTCTTCCCCTATGAGAAATGAAGGCACATTCAGGCAAAAAAACAAAACCGCGTAGAGAGAGAGAGTCGCCCAATGTATGGGATAAAGCCGTAATGCTCTATTCAAGTAAAACCTGCTCACTCCTTTTTCCGATTGAATGTATTTCTCATTAATAACAAGCGACATGTAAAATCCTGAAATAATAAAAAAAGCAAAGACCGCATGACCTGACCATATGTTGATTCCTAATAATTTCCTAGAGACAATTGAATCTCCTGGCATATCATCGATATGAGCAATTAAAACCGATATTGCCAGAATCATTCTGAAAAGCCCCATTTTTAACCTCTGATAATGATTTTGATAAATGATCGTAAAATTCACCAACGATTCGCCATCTGATCGTAGGATGCGGATCGCTGAAAGCTGACTGCTCTTTCAGGTATGTTTGGTGGCAGCTGCTGAAACCAGTCTGACAGCGATGCCCGTTCAATGGCGGTGACGATCACATAGTCTGGTTTAAAATCGCGTACCAGACGCGCGATCTGCTCTGGATCATGCAATCCGTAGTTTACCTGCAAGGTTTCACTGAAGGTCGCGGCCATCAGTGGTGTCATTGCAGTTCCGAATGAATCACGGAACCACAGCAGCCGAGCCTGATTCAGGGCGTTTGGCGAGCGTACCAGCAATGGGCGTTGTGGTGCACTAATCCGGGGATTACTGCTGAGACGGCTACGTTCACCGCTCTCAAAGTCTGTCTGCTCGGTTGGCAACGACCGGTCGATGTCGATGGATATCTCAGTATCGTTCAGAACGCTTCCCATCCATAAAAAGCTCCCAAGATCCATCCCAAGTCGGCCTTCCATCGCGGATAACCGCACCTGATCCAGGGTGAGCCACTGAATGTCCGAGTTGCTTATCCTGATCGTCTCTGCCAGATCGCGATAGCCGATCCAGGCACCGGCCGCATTCCAGTGCGAATCGGTGCGATAGTAGAGTGGCTGGCCAAGCGTTGCCTTGGCCTCTAGCAATGCCGGACGATTGTCCACATAGATGGCTGGACTGACGCGCTCGCGCAGCCGGTTGGTCGCATGATCTGGGACTGGCTGCGCCCAGACCGGCAGAAACTCCGGGTAGACGCTATTTTTGTCGGGCACTAACTGAATGCGGTACAGCCGTACCCCCTGTGATTCAAACCAATCTTTCCAGGCACGGGTCGCAGTGTCGATGCGCTCGATACGAGCCAGATCGTCAGTCGATGCAGGATGACGCTTTAGACTGATGCCTTGCGCATACTTGTCGCCCAGATAGAGCCAGCCATCGCGTCCGATCACAACCTGCGTGGGGCTGATGGAGATTCCGAACGGATAAGCCAGTCGCGCCAGCCAGGGCATCAGAAAATCAAGTCGATAAAGATTGGCGCGACTCCACCAGTGCATCTGTTTTGCATCACCGGAGGTCTTAAGTGGCTGGTTCAGCGAGATGTTTATTGTCGGAACGAGCATCAGCATGAGTACGGCAATGCACAGAAAGAGAATGACGCGGCGCTTCATCGGTTGCTGGCTCAAAAATTGAAATACAGGAAGACGCTGCTGGTGGTTGCCATGGTCGCGTACAGACCAATGCTAAACAGCAGTAGACCGCTAACCAGTTTGGCCGTCCGGTAACCGGGCAAAAACATCAACTGCTGCGAATTCGGCAGTGTGATGATCGCAAAGGCGATGACGATGCAGCCGAAAGCTGGTGCGTTGGCAACCAGGCCAAGCGGCAAACGATTGGAGAGAGCGTCGATCAGCCAACCACCCCATGCGAGTTTTCCGGTTGGGACTGCACTGATGGGCAGGGATAGGGCTGATCCAAAATCAAACATGCCCCGCAATACCCGCAGCGCGTCATCCATTGTCTTCGCACGGAAAAACACCCAGGTGATGTTGACGAAGTTGAACATCACCAGCCAGGCAACGACAGTCGGCAGACGCAAACCATGTGACTGCCAGAGACGGTGCGTCACCAGCGCCAGACCGTGCAACGCGCCCCAGATGACAAACATCCAGCTTGCGCCATGCCAGAGTCCGCCAAGCACGAAGGTCAGCATCAGATTCGTATAAACGCGCCTGTTGGAGCAGCGATTGCCACCCAGTGGAATGTAGAGATAGTCGCGCAGCCAGCGACTCAAAGTGATGTGCCAGCGCCGCCAGAAGTCCTGGATGTCGAGCGCCTTGTAGGGTGAGTTAAAGTTGATCGGTAGCCAGATATTGAACAGCAGTGCCGCACCAATGGCCATATCGCAATAGCCACTGAAATCAAAATAAAGCTGAAAGGTATAGGAGAGGCTGGTAGCCCAGGCACTGAAGAAATCGAGCACCACCGGATCGTTAAAACCGGCATTCGCCCAGACCGCGAAGGTATCGGCAATGATCACCTTCTTGAACAGGCCAATACTGAAGATAAACAGTCCGGAAAAGATGTGTCGGTAGCGAATCGCCAGCGTCCAGCGCGACTCAAACTGCGACATCATCTCCCGATGGTGCAGGATTGGGCCTGCGATCAGATGCGGAAAAAAGGTGACGAACAGCGCGTAGTTGGTCAGGTCATATTCGTGCGCCTTGCCCTGATAGCTGTCCACCAGATAGGCAATTTGGGTGAAAGTGAAAAAGCTGATGCCGAGGGGTAGGATGATGTTGGGCAGCGCAATCTCAAGCGAGAAGGCTGCGTTGAGGTTATCCAGAAAGAAATTAGCGTACTTGAAGTATCCCAGCAGGATCAAATTGGCGGCGATGGCAAAGATCATCAGGGTACGCCGCGACACCTTTGGCCGCACTGCCGCCATCCCGGTCGCGGACGCTGGAACAGGCGCAAGTGCCGTTCCAACAGCGAAATTAAACAGGATCGATCCAAGCAGCAGCGGCAGATAGGCAGCATCCCAGTAGCCATAGAAAAACAGGCTCACAGCGACCAACCAGACCTTAGCTGCCAGCACCAGCCGGAAGTAGTTAAGCAGGAAATAACCGAAAAAAGCGATCGGCAGTAACAACAGAATATATTCGGGAGAACTGAAAATCATAAGTGGCAGGAGTGCGGTGTTGAAAATCTTGAACCGCTCCAGCTTTCTCGGAGGCTCCAACCTTTGAGGGGATGGAGCGATGAAAACATTTACGACGTATTCGCCGGAAGTCTGAAAGCGGGCATTTCGGATGCCGTGCGGACATCAGCGCGAGCACGCATCATGGTGTGCAGCACGCATGTTTATCGCTACTAAAATCGGCTGCACGGCATCGCTTCGAAGTGCATCTGCCTTAATTGATGACGCGCACTGACGTGTGATTAAAACGGAATATCGTCGTTCAAATCGCCGCCTGAATGATAAGCGGCTGGTGCCGGGCTGGATGGTACGGACGCGGCAGGCGCTTGAGGACGACTGGCCGGACGGGACTGGGAGGCGGATTCATCGTCGAATGGAACCGACGATCCGCCGCCCTGATCCTGGCGGCTGTCGAGCATTTGCATGGTGCCCGTGATGTCAACAACCACCTCAGTCGTATAACGATCCTGGCCGTCCTGCCCCTGCCATTTGCGGGTGCGCAGCTTGCCTTCAACGTAAACTTTCGATCCTTTGCGCAGATACTGTTTGACCACTTCAGCGATCTTTCCGAAAAAGACCACGTGATGCCATTCAGTCCGTTCCTGCTTTTCGCCGGTATTGCGATCCTTCCAGGATTCGCTGGTTGCAATGCGGATATTAGCCACGGCATCGCCACTCGGCATATACCGTACATCAGGATCGGCACCGAGATTGCCGATCAGAATCACCTTGTTGACGCCTGCCATTTCTTTACTCCTGCTTCACGCTATGTACCGGCGGTTG
>CAIUAY010000107.1 GCA_903897335.1 uncultured Chromatium sp.
CACGCTCGGTCGCCAGATCAATCAACGATTCTGGATAGCGCCCATGCGATTCACCGCAGCCAAAGATGCAAGAGAACAGTTTCAAGGGTTGATCTCCGCGACCTGATGCCGGAAAAGTGATGTCAGACAACCCATGTCGCGGCCAACAGCATGACGATAACGCTGCACCATTCGCGCCGGGCTGGGTTTGATTGGGTTATCATTAATCTTTTATGCGGGGTGCAGGATCGAAACGACATGGGATCAGATTCTCCGATTCACTATAAACAGAATCGCTTGAAGCAACTACGTGCGTTCTGCCATGCGGCGCGTACTGGCAGCGTGAGCGCTGCCGCCGAGAAGATCTTTCTGAGCCAGCCCACCGTTTCACTCCAGATCCAGGCGCTTGAACGGGAATTCGCCACCGTGCTGTTCGAGCGCCGCGGTCCCAAGATTAAATTAACGCCGGAAGGCAACCTGCTGTTCCAGCTCGCTGAACCCTTGGTTGAAGGCATGGATAAACTCCATGATGCGTTCACCACACAGTGCGGCCGCGTTGACCAGGGCGTCCTGAACGTGGCGGCTGGCGAATCGACCATTCTGTATATCCTACCGGAGCCGATTAGAACCTTTATCGATCAGTTTCCGGGGATCGAACTCAAGCTCCACAATGTGACTGGTCGTGATGGTCTTGCGATGATCCGTGCCGATGAGGTTGATCTGGCCATCGGTTCACTGCTGGACGTTCCTGATGACATCACCTACCGTCCTTTTGTCGCCTATCAGCCAGCACTCATCACGCCCAAGAATCATCCGCTTGCCAATAAAACTGCGGTCACGCTCGAAGAGATCGCGCCTTACGGGCTGATTCTGCCGCCGCGTCATCTGAGCACCTGGCGACTGGTTGATCTGGTATTCAAGCAGCATAGTCTGGCATACAGGGTCACGATGGAGGCTGGTGGCTGGGAGGTTATCAAAAAATATGTCGAGCTTGGTCTTGGCGTCTCGATCGTGACCGACGTGTGTCTGACCGGCAATGAGAATCTGGGGGTCATCCCGATCGGACAGTATTTTCCCAGTCGCAGTTATGGCATCGTGCAACGGCGCGGCAAGTTTCTGTCACCGCAGACCAAGTGTTTCCTGAGTACGCTGGATCATCTGTTTGCGAACCGGATCGTCGAGACGCAACCTCAGACTGTCGGCGAGACTAAATGGGAAGACGCTTTTTTAGGCTGATCCCGATTCAGTCACTCCCGACAGATCAGTTGCGCTAACAGATCCGTGGTAACTGTTCACCGGCTAGCCAGTCAACGATCCGGCTACCACCGAAGCTGGTCTCCATCTGCACGAAGTGCAGCGCATCCTCCACCACCTCGCCGATGATGGCTGATGCTTTCCCCTGGGGATGGTGGCGCATGGTCTGGAGCAGGGCTTCGGCGAACTCCGCCGGGCAGATGGCGACCAGC
This sequence comes from uncultured Chromatium sp., assembly GCA_903897335.1. Taxonomy (GTDB): domain Bacteria; phylum Pseudomonadota; class Gammaproteobacteria; order Chromatiales; family Chromatiaceae; genus Chromatium. The sequence continues at coordinate 1,446 of CAIUAY010000107.1, forward strand.
TTGCCCTCGTTGGCGACATACAGCGGATCAAGTCCAAGCAATTCACAGGCCGCCGCCACATCGGTGCACACCGGAATCGCGTCCTCGCGGATTTGCATGCCGACACCAGATTGATGCGCCAGTTCGTTGAGGGTTGTCGCCAGTCCACCACGGGTTGGATCGCGCAGACAGTGGATGTCCGGGACGACAGTGATCATGGCCGCGACCAGATCATGCAGGGCGGTGGTATCGGACTGAATTTCGGTTCCGAAGCCCAGGTTTTCACGTTTGGAGAGGATGGCGACGCCGTGGTCGCCGATGCTGCCGCTGATCAGGATGGCATCGCCGGGTCGCGCCCGCTCGCCAGAAATCAGGATGCCGTCCGGCACCACGCCAATGCCGGTGGTGGTAATGAATACGCCGTCGCCCTTGCCGCGTTCGACCACTTTGGTGTCGCCAGTCACGACCGGCACACCAGCGTCGTTGGCGGCGCGAGCCATGCTCTCAACGATGCGCACGAGATCGCTCAGCGGAAAGCCTTCTTCCAGAATGAAACCGGCAGCCAGATAGAGCGGCCGGGCACCGGCCATGGCGACATCGTTGAGTGTGCCATGCACCGACAGACAACCGATGTCGCCACCGGGAAAGAACAGCGGCGAGATGACATGTCCGTCAGTGCTGATCACCAGGCGTCCAGCGGGCGGCATGAACAGCGCCTGGTCGTTGCACTGAGCCAGCAGGTCATTATTGAGATGCCGCTGAAACACCTCGGCGATGAGTTGCGCCATCGCCCGTCCACCGGCGCCATGACTCATGTCCACGGTACCGTGTTGCAGGTCTAACCGCACCGGAAAACGTCGGTCGCTGGCCATTACAGCAGCTTCACTAGCGCGGCGATGGCGGCAACCTGGGCAAACATGAGAGGCACGATCCATTTCAGCAGATCGGTTTTGACACGTTCAATATCCGTTTTGAGTTCACCGCGTAATTGTTCGATGTCTGTTTTAACTTCACCGCGTAGCTGCTCGATATCTGTTTTAACTTCGCCGCGTAGCTGCTCGATATCTGTTTTAACTTCGCCGCGTAGCTGCTCGATGTCTGTTTTAACTTCGCCGCGTAGCTGCTCGATGTCTGTTTTAACTTCGCCGCGTAGCTGCTCGATGTCTTTTTTGATGCGCAGCTCAGTTTCACGCAGACCTGCGCGCACCTGCTCGATCTCTTTTTGCAGACGCAATTCAGATTCGCGCACATGTCCCTGTGTCGCTAAATCTGGCAGATGCGGATAACGTTCTTCAAGTCGTTCGAAGGCTTCCGCGATAACTTTGGCGCGGGTCTTTTCGTCTGGCGCACTCGCCAGCGCTTCATACAGAGCAATGACTGAACTCATGGCGGCATTCCACTGATCGAATTTTGGATGTCAATCTGACCGTGAACGAGAACGGAATGCAAATTTTCAGCTGATCGAACCATGCCGCGACGGTTCCCTGAAACGTCCATAGCTCCAGTACGCCGCGCAGGCACCTTCTGATGACACCATGCAGGCGCCCATCGGATTGTCCGGTACGCAGACCGTGCCGAACAGTGTGCAGTCGGTCGGCTGCTTAACGCCACGCAGAATCGCCGGACACTCGCAGCCCTTAATCTCTCTGGCCTCGCCGAGCGCAACTGGAAAGCGCTGCTCCGCATCCAGATCAACATAATCGTCTGCAAGCGCCAACGCACTGTGAGGCAAAAAACCGAGTCCACGCCACTCAAATTGATGACGCACACTGAAGACTTCAGCCATTAGCGCTTGGGCTTTGAGGTTGCCGTCTTCAGTCACGGATCGTCTATATTGGTTTTCCACCTCGCAGCGACATGCGTTGATCTGGCGCACCAGCATCAAGACTGACTGCATGACATCCAATGGCTCGAAGCCGGCAATAACGACCGGCAGACCGTATTCTTTTGACACAAAGCCATAGGAGCGGCTACCAATCAAAGTACTGACATGCGATGGTCCTAGGATGCCATCGAGTTGTACGCCATCTGAGCCAGCCGTGGCCAGGATCGCCCGCAGCGCCGCTGGAGTGAGGACGTGATTGCAGAAAACCGAGAAATTCTTGAGCCTTTCGGCTCGCGCGACCTGGATTGCAACCGCCGTCGGCGGCGTCGTGGTCTCAAAACCAATGGCAAAAAAGACGACCTGGCGCGTTGAATTGTCGCGTGCGATCCGCAGGACATCCTGGGTGGAATACACCATGCGGATGTCGGCGCCCTCTGCCTTAGCCTTGAGCAGACTCCGGTGCCCGCTGGCCGGGACGCGCATCAGGTCGCCATAGGTGCAAAGTGTGATGTCATGCTGGGTCGCCAGCGCGATGGCATGGTCGACGCGGCGGATGGGCAACACGCAGACGGGGCAGCCGGGGCCGTGAATGAAATGCAGATTGGGTGGCATCAAGTGCTGAACGCCATAGCGAAAAATGGCGTGGGTGTGACCGCCGCAGAATTCCATGAACCGATATTCCCGAAACGGATCGACCTCTGCAGCAATGGCTATTGCTAAGCGGTGCGCGATACCCGGGTCACGAAACTCATCGATGTATTTCACGTTAGACGTCCGTCCAGCCGATTGTCTGACAACGTGCCAATGTCCAGTTCTTCATCGAATAGCCCCATCTCTTCCATCAGTTGCAAGGTGTACGCGGCATCTTCCTCACTGAGTTTGTTCAACGCATAACCGACGTGAACCAGTACGTAATCACCCACGGTGGCATCGTCGACCAAGGCCAGTGAAATCTCTTTGCTCACGCGCCCGATGACGACCAAGGCGTTACCGGTCACGGAGTCAATCTGGATAATTCTGGCGGGAATGGCAAGACACATGGGAGAACCTCGGTCGGTCAGAATGGGAGATGTTGAGTCTGCCTGACGGATCTGACATGCTCAGGTCACATGTCGTCTGCAACGGGCGATTTCCCCGGCGGCTCCAATCCCACATTACGGTCAAGCGACCCATCCCGCAACCATGCTGACACCTGAACAACTCGCCGGTCTGCGCCGGGACATCCGGTTTAACGCCGAACTCGGCGGACGCCCCCTCACCCTGACCAGCACCTGGGGTCTGTTCTCTCCACGCGAGATCGACGAGGGGACGCGACTTCTGCTACAGCATCTGGCTATTGAGCCTGGGGATGACTGTCTTGATCTCGGTTGCGGCTATGGCGCCATCGGGCTGACGCTGGCAACGCTTGCGCCCCTGGGACAAACCCTGATGGTTGATAAGGATTTTGTCGCGATCAACTATGCCAACCGCAACATCGAAATTAATGGAATCAGCAATGCACAGGCACATCTAAGCAACGGCTTTGATCAGATTGCGCCTAGACGACAGTTCGACCTGATCGCAAGCAACATCCCTGCCAAGGTTGGCAAAGAACTGCTGGCGATCCTGCTCCACGATGCCCATGCCCGGCTGCGACCGGGTGGTCGGCTTTATCTTGTGACTATCAGCGGACTGCGCCAGTACATGAAACGCAATCTGACCGAGGTTTTCGGCAATTACGACAAACTCAAGCAGGGAACCCATTACACGGTCGCGCTGGCGCAGCGATAAGGCACCGCTGGCAAACCGCCTGGTTCAATGGGCGTTCAACACGTCCAGCAGCCGCACCGCCTCTTTTCCGATGGCGCTATTCGGATCGAGGTCACGCGCATGTTCCAGCGCCGCTCTCGACTCCGCCAGATTGCCCGACTGCAAGTGCACGAAACCAAGCGACAGCCAGAGTCGCTGGAGATTGGGAGCCTGCGCGACCGCTGTCTGTAAATGCGTGATGGCACCTGGCTTGTCACCCGTATACAGCAAGGCCAGACCAAGATCGTTATCAACCTCGGCGTCCTGCGGATCGATTTCGAGGAGCCGCTGATACACCTGCACGGCCTCCGCGTAACGCTGTTCAGCGAAGAACTGATCGGCACGCTGATGTAACTGCTCAGGACTGTCAGTGACGCACTGCTTAGATTGCGGGTCGGCCACCGGATGACGCAGGTCATAATCGCGTGTCAGGGCGAAAACGGCGAACCCGTAGAAAACGAACAGGAACACGAATGCGACCCAGTGCAATGGCGAAAGTTTCGGCATGTGAAATCGAAGGGGAAAACAGGATGAATCGATTGATCCTAAAAAAACCGGCTAGTGACTGTCAAACGGGAAAATAGTCGTCACGCGGGAGAGGCAGGATAGAGACAAAAAACTGCGGCATCAGCGGATGCGCCATGAAGCGATCAACCTGAGCCGACAATCCGCAAAAAAACGGCCGCAACGGCAGGATGTGTCGCTACCGCAGCGACCAAATTGGCTTGCTGCCGAAAAAGTTTGAACGGACACCGCCTAACGTTCAGTATCGCTCGCGTTGCCGTTGCGATTGACCAGTGCAATCAGAAAGCCAGTACAGAGAATGGCGACCGATATCCCCATGATTGTCAATGCATCAAAACTCATGTCTTTATCTCCAAGTTCCGTGAGGGATCAAAGCTCCATGACCTGACCAAGCATCAGGAACCTTTCGCACGGTGAAAGACTGCTGCATGTCAGCATGAATCGAAGATGAGTGTAGAGGAAGGGCATTACCAGAGTATTTCGGTATCTGCTAATATTGTATCAAATTGTATCAATCCATCAGATACCAATATGGAGTGCCTTGCTGACATGCTTGAACAACCGATGCGAATCCTGGTCGTGGATGACGATGTGGACTTGCGGACACTCCTGGGCGACTACCTCACCCGCCAGGGATTTAGCGTGGCCGGTGTTGAGGACGGACGGGCGATGGATGCCTGGCTGGTCGAGAACGAAACGGATCTCATGATTCTGGATCTGATGCTGCCCGGCGAGGATGGACTTGCGTTGACGCGGCGCTTGCGCACCCAGACCGATATGCCGATCATCATGCTCTCAGCGCGTGGCGATGATATTGACCGGATCGTCGGACTCGAAGTCGGTGCTGACGACTATCTGGCCAAACCGTTCAATCCGCGTGAACTCTTGGCGCGCATCCGCGCCGTCATGCGCCGCCATGCATCAAACGCGCGCGATGACAACACCGGAAAAGAGATCATCCGCTTTGGCGCGTACCATCTCGACCCCGTCCAGCATGAGCTGTTCTGCGGCGAGCAGCCGGTGAACCTGACCAGTGGCGAGTTCGACCTGCTGCTGGTGCTGGCCGAACATCCTGACCGGGTGCTGAACCGTGACCGGCTACTGGATCTGCTTAAGGGCTATGAACGCTCGCCATTCGACCGCAGCATAGATGTCCAGATCGCCAGGCTGAGGTCAAAAATCGAGCCTGAAATCAAACACCCCCGCTACATCCGCACCATCTGGGGCAAAGGCTACATGTTTACGCCGCTCGGTGACACATGCGCATCCTGACGAGACTCATTCCGGCAACCCTCTTTGGACGCGCATTGCTCACGTTGATCCTGACCTTCGGGCTGTTTGCGGTGGCCACCTTCACCATCATCGCTGTCTATGCCCTGATCCCGGTCGCCCAGCGTTCAGCCGCCGACCTTGCCAGCATCATGGTGCTGTCGGCGCGCACCCTCCAGCAACTGCCGCCGTCACTGCGCGATGATTACCGCGCACGACTTGAGCATGAATACCAGATCCGACTTTCTGAAGAACAGCCGCTAGCCGACCAGACGCATTATTTCTTTCCCTATTTACACCAGTTCAAGCTGGCGCTGGCCGAACGTCTAGGCAAGCCGATCGAGGTCATCAGCAGCGTTGCCAATGGCGAACGCTGGTTCTGGGTCGAACTGGAGGTTGACAAGGGCTCGCTCTGGACAGGATTTCCACGCACCCGTCTGGGTACCCGTCCACTGGCAGGGCTGTCGATCATCTTTGGCGTCGCGGTACTGATGATTCTGGTTACCACTACCATCCTGGCGGGGCGGATCACTCAGCCACTGAAACGGCTTTCCAAAGCTGCCGAACAGGTGGCACATGGATTCTCACCCAATGCACTGCCTGAAACCGGTCCGGCGGAGCTGGCCAATCTGGCACGGCAGTTCAACACGGCCAGCCATCAGATCCGTGAATTGCTGGCTAACCGCACATTACTCCTGACAGGCATTTCGCATGACCTGCGTACGCCACTGACGCGCTTGCGACTCGCCATTGAAATGCTTCCAGAAAACACCCCACAGACTCTGGCAACACGCATGGAGCGCGACATCGAGGAAATGAATGCACTCATTACCCAAGCCGTTGAGTTTGGAAAAAACCTGGGGGCAGGACGCCGTGACAACGTGAATCTTAGCAGGTTGGTCGAGGATCTGGCCGCCGGCCGGCCGCGCATCATCTGGCAGCGTGGGCCGACCTGCGTCTATCCCGTGAACGCGCTGGCGCTGCGACGCATCCTCGGTAACCTGATTGAAAATGCACTGCGCTATAGTCAGGATCTGGTTGAAATCCATCTGGATTGCAAGGCATCCAAACCGATGATCTGCGTCCTTGATCGCGGGCCTGGCATTCCCGACTCCGAACGTGAAGCCGTGCTGCGACCCTATTATCGTCTGGAGTCCTCGCGGAATCGCCGCACCGGTGGCAGTGGCCTGGGGCTGGCGGTCGTGCATCAGCTCGCGCTCGCCAACCAGATGAGACTGCACCTGGGGCAACGTCAGGGTGGCGGCACCATCGCCAGCATCCATCTGCCTGACAGCCGGGACGTGCATGATCATGACTCATGACGCGCAAGAGAGTTGACGGCCAGGCCGGGGCTACCTACATTCGCGTCGACCATCAAGACCACCGGAACCTTCCACGATGCTGCACCCAGGCGATCAGGCACCATTCTTCTCACTCCCCGACGCGGACATGGAACAGTTCGCGCTTGCCGCACTCATTGGCCACCACCATGCGGTCGTCTATTTCTATCCCCGCGACGACACGCCCGGTTGTACCATGGAGGCGCTAGAGTTTACGGATCTGCAAAGCGAGTTCGACCAGGCCGATACGCATGTCATCGGCATCAGCCGCGATTCGTGTTCCAGTCACGGTGTCTTCCGGGATCGGCACGGCATCACCATCCACCTGCTCTCGGATAGCGATGGCGAGACCTGCGAGAGTTACGGCGTCTGGCGTGAAAAGGAGGCGCATGGCGAGAAACGCATGGGAATCGTGCGCTCCACCTTTGTCATCGACCGGCAGGGATGGATTCGTCATGCGCTGTACGATGTCAAACCCAAGGGTCATGCGATTGAGGTGCTGCATCTCGTGCGAGCCTTGCCGAGTGATTGAGACCTGCCCGGAACGCTCAGACTGGGCACCACGCTTTCCGGCATGAAGCTGCGCGCCTATATTCTGCTGTTTCTGCTGATCTTCGGACTGACCCCGCTGATCTTGGCGCTGCTGATCAACCTGCCACTGGTTCTCGACCGCACCACGCTCTTTTATCAGCGCGCCTACCTTCAAAATCTACGCGCTGATTTCCGTGATCTGGATCAGCATCTGGCCAGCCGTCACGAAATGATCCGGCTGATTTCCAAGCTCCCGGAACCCGGTCTGATTCTCGGTAAACAGGGTGAACACGACCAGATTGGGCTGGCGCGGACACGTTATACGACCTGGATCAACCAGATCCTCGCTGACCAGCGTGATGTCATCCAGATTCTCTTTGTCAGTGACGATGCCCACGAGCAGTTCTGGCTGGTGCGCGATGCCCGCACCCAGGAATGGCACTCCAGCCTAAGCACACCCCAACCGCCCAACCCGCAGTTTCTCGCTGCCGGACTTGCGCTACAGCCAGGGGCGGTGCTGGTCAGCCGGATTCGCATCGATCCAGCCGCTGGAGCCGAGGATTTGCGCCAGCTCATGTCTTTGAATCTTATCAGTCCCATCGGCGGGGAGACGCCAGACAAACCACGCGGCGCGGTAATCCTGACCATCGACGTGGGTGGACTGGCGCAGTTTTATCGGGATACGCTCTGGGTCAACCAGGATGGTAGCTATCTGCGCCCCAATCAGCCCGCAACCGGACAACCCGAAGCATTCGCAGACTTTCCGGGGCTTGACACGATCTTCGCTGAAGGGAATCTGGCACTCTGGAAAGGCACCCAGGGGCGCGAGCTGTTGTGGGTGCCCATGTTCATGACCGAAGGCGGATTTCCGCTCTGGGTCGGACGGGCGGTTGATCCCTCGCCCATCGATGCTTTCCGCAACGAACTGATGGTGCGCGTCATCTCGATCATTCTGCTGCTGGTCGCGGTGGTGCTGGTGCTGGCGCGCTGGATTGCAGCGCGTGCCGCGCACTTTGGTCAGGAACTCACCGGTGGCATCAGCCAGATCCTGCGCGACGGTCGTCCGCTGAGTTTCAGTTGGCGCGGTCCACGCGAAATCCACGAACTGGGCGAACAGCTTACTGCCCTCGCTGCCACCCACGCCGAACATCTGCATACCGCACAGGCGCACGCCCGTGAGCTGGAACGTTCCAATCGCTATAAATCGCAGTTCCTGGCCAATGTCAGCCACGAGCTGCGCACCCCGCTGAATTCGATCCTGCTGCTGTCAAAGATGTTGGGCGCCGAGACCAGCGGACTCAATGCCGACCACCGTCGCCAGGCGCAGGTGATTTACGAGGCCGGTCGTGATCTGCGCACTATGATTGACAATATCCTGGATATTTCGCAGATTGAATCCGGGCATGTCAGAGTCGCGCTGGATTGGGTCACGCTGAGTCCCATGCTCCAGGAGCTGGTCGGACTGATCACGCCGATGCTGACGGATAAACCCGTGCAGATGAGCCTGAAGATCGATCCCCAGGCACCTTCGCGTCTCTATACGGATCGCGACAAACTGCGTCAGATCCTTAAGAATTTTCTCTCAAACGCGGTTAAATTCACGCATCAGGGTCAGATTGTCTTAAGCGTTGAGTCATGCGTTGACCCTGAGCGCCCGGTGATGATCAGTGTTGCCGATACCGGCATTGGCATTGCCCAGGACAAGCAGGCGATTATCTTCGAGGCATTCCAGCAAGCCGATGGCTCGACCCAGCGCCGTTATGGCGGCACCGGACTTGGACTCTCGATCAGCCGCGAACTGGCGACGCTGCTCGGTGGACGGATCGACGTTGACAGTTCTCCCGGCGCTGGTGCCCGTTTTTCGCTGTGGCTGCCGCTGTCGATCATCACTGAACAGCCCACCACGGCAAACAGTGTGCCGCCGCAACCACCAGCAACCGCTGACAGCGCGGGATTCTTTGACGCGCCTGCCGAACTGGCCTCGCCATCCGATCCGATGCCCGGTGATCACTGGGCACTGCTCATCGAGCGGGACATCCAAACCCTGGTGCAGCTTGCGTCCCATCTCTCGCAGTACGGACTGCGGGTGCAGATCGCCGCCGATCTGGACGAGGCGCTTGAAACACTCCAGGAAGAAGCAAGCGGTTGTGCGCTGCTGATTCTTGCCGCTCAGATGTCCGCTGAAATGACCTGTGATACGATCCAGCGACTGTTACAGCGAACCCCAGATCTGCACCCGGTGGTCATCCTCCTGAACACCCCGGAAACCATCGGCCAGATCGAACGATGCCGCCAGCCAGGAGTCATCGATGTGCTCGCGAAACCCATCGATGTGAATCAGCTCAATGACATCCTCGCTGCCCGACTACCCAGCCAGAACGTCATTGCCGCACCTTGACTGCCATGCATGGAGATCGCATGAATCGCTATCCTGGATTCAAACTCCTGATCGTCGATGACCACGCGCACAACCTCTTCACGCTGCGCACGCTCATCCAGACGCACATGGACGCCAGTGTCCTCGAAGCGGCCAGTGGCCAGGAGGCCATCGACCTGACCCATCAGCACCCGGACATTGATCTCATCATCCTTGATATCCAGATGCCCGACATGGATGGCTTTCAGACCGCGTCCATGCTCAAACTGCGCAAACGTTCGCGTGACATCCCGATCATCTTTCTCACTGCCGCATTTAAATCAGAAGAATTCCAGCAGCGCGGATATGCGGTCGGCGCGGCGGACTATCTGCTTAAACCGATCGAAGACGATCAGTTGATCAACAAGATCAGCACCTATTTCAGACTGATCGAGAAGGAGCGCGAACTCAACCGCATCCTCGAACAGCAGGTTGCAGAACGCACACGGGAACTGACCGAAGCCCGCCAGTATCTTGAGAACATCATCACCTACATGGGCGAGGCGCTGCTGGTGCTGGCTGCCGATGGCACCATCAAAATGACCAATCCAGCCGCCTGCCAGATGCTGGGCTATCCTCACGAGGAACTGCTGGGGATGTCGATTGGCGATGTCTTCGAGGAAGACGGCGACGAACAGGCGGGAGCCTTCATGGGGCTCTGGCTGGAAGCGCTGATTCGCACTGGCGCACTCAGCAGGATCGACGCACGTCTGATCGCGCATGATGGACGGCGCGTTCCGATTCTCTTCTCCCGCACCGCTGTCAAAGATGCTCAGGGCAGGATCAGCGATATCATCTGCATTGCCAAAGACATGACCGGCTATACGCGGATCGAACCGGAGACGGTCATGCAAACCGACGATTATTCAAGAGGAATGGTTGATGAATGAGTCCAGCTCCCCGGAGGTATCCGGGGACGAGAATACCACCCTGACCGCCAATGCACTGAAAGCCATGGCGCATCCACTGCGCTGGAAGATTCTCTGTTCGCTAGGCGAACATGAACTCTCGGTTGGCGAGATCGTCGAGCGCACCGGCACCTCCCAGAGCAACATCTCGCAGCATCTCGAACAACTGCGCAATAAAAACATCGTTGTCGCCCGCAAGGAAGCTAACCGCATCTATTATCGGATTCGCAACAACCAGTTGCTTGACTTGATTGGCATCATGCGCGAGGTGCTATGCCCGGTAAATCTGGATGACCGGTCGCGTTAAGGCATTTCCGGTTGATCTTGAGCGACGCCCCAGACAGCCACGATTGCCAATCAGGACGAATGCCTGACCCCGTCCAACAGTTCCCGTGCATCGATCCGGCCTGAATAACGATAAGGCAACGTGACCAGTCCACCGGACAGCATGGCCGTCCCGGAAACCGTCCAGTCAAGCGGTTTGTTCTTGAACGCCAGCGCGGGCAATTGCTGAATCAGACTGAGCAGACTGGCGCTCACCTCGACATCGACGGTCGCCTCGCCAAACGCCGGAATCTGACGCTCCAGTTCCCCGCTACCCGTCGCCACCTCCTGCCCCTCCAGGTCGATACGGTAAGTCATGGCCGTGACGGGCAGGGTGCGGCTATTGGGATTGCGGATATTCAGTGTGGCGATCAAGACCTGTCTGGTCAGTCCAATCTGGCTGGGCTGCAACCCACGCAGTGTCACCTCTGGTGTTTCCCAGGGTCGGTCGAGCGTGGCGCAGGCACTGATCAGAAACAGCATCACGCACAGTGCGCTAACCACATGGCCACAATGATCGATCTGGACAGGCCGCCGCATTGTGACTCCCTCAGGCCATGAGGCCGGCGATGCGCTCCAGCGCCTGTTCCAGATTGGCACGGCTGGTAGCGATGGAGAGACGAATATGGCCAGGAAGACCAAACTCGGCGCCGGGAACGAGTGCCACGCCGGCGTGTTCAATTAGATGTTCAGCCAGTTCCACGTCGTTATTGATACCGGGCAGCCGCTCGATCATCCCCTGTACGCCGGGAAAGACATAAAACGTGCCGTCGGTTGCCAGACAGTCGATACCTGGAATCTGGTTCAGGCGCTCGACCACAAAGTCATGACGTTCCTTGAATGCCTTGAGCATGACGCCGATACATTCCTGCGAGCCTTCCAGCGCGGCCTGGGCGGCGACCTGCGAAATCGAGCTTGGATTGGACGTGCTCTGAGACTGCACCTTGGTCATGGCCTTGATGATGTCAGACGGGCCACCGGCATAGCCGATGCGCCAGCCGGTCATTGAATAGGCCTTAGAAACGCCGTTGAGTACCAGGGTACGTGAGGTCAGATCAGGACAGGCATTAAGAATGTTGACGAACGGTTCTGAACTCCAGCGGATGTGTTCATACATGTCGTCGGTGGCAATCAGCACCTGTGGATGCTCACGCAAAACTGCGCCGAGCGCGACCAGTTCATCGCGGTTGTAGGCCATGCCGGTTGGGTTGGACGGACTGTTGATCACGACCAGTCGGGTCTTATCGGTGAGCGCCGCTTCCAGTTGCGCCGGGGTGATCTTGAAAGACTGATCAGCTCCAGCATGAATCAGCACCGGCACGGCGCTGGCCAGACGCACCATGTCGGGATAGGACACCCAGTAAGGCGCGGGAATCACCACTTCATCGCCCGGATCGAGCAGCGCCTGGGCGAGATTGAAAAAACTCTGCTTGCCGCCGCAGGAGACGAGAATCTGGTCATGGGCATAGTCCAGCGCGTTCTCGCGCCGGAATTTGTCGATCACCGCCTGCTTGAGTTCTGGCGTTCCATCGACGGCGGTGTATTTAGTGAAACCGGCCTGGATCGCGGCAATGGCCGCCGCTTTGATATGGTCTGGCGTGTCAAAATCCGGTTCGCCGGCACCGAGTCCGATCACATCCTTGCCTGCCGCCCGCAACGCCTTGGCGCGGGCAGTGATGGCAAGTGTCGCGGAGGGTTTAACGGCCTGAAGACGGGTGGCAAGTGGCGTGGTCATCGATGGGTGTCTCTGAATTCCTGGTCTGTCTGAAGAGAGCGGTTAAGATTCGTTATCATAGCGAAAGCCGTCATCCTCGACACCTGAGATTGTGTGCAATGTCCGCCAAACACATGAGCCGACAAACATGTCGCGTCCCGTATGATGACGCACCGCTCAATTCATCCGCTCTTTTTGGCGCGGGAGTCGCTGTACACGCTGGTCGATGATCGGACAGATGCCATGCGGCGACTGCCGAAGCCCATTTCACGCAGTGAGTGCGATCACCAAAGGAATCAACAAGAGGTACACCCATGCATTCGCGACACGTTGGAGCTGGTTTTCTGGCACTCGCCATGCTAATCAGCCTTGGCTGCGATTCATCGTCATCGACTACCCCCGCGCACACAGCGGACAACGCACAGCACACTTCAATCACTGACTCGATCACTGAACGTCTACGCACGGCGGGTTGGACGACTTCAGCGGCGCAAGCCGTTACCGCACTCAATCGCGATTATTTTGTCATCCTGTCCGAGTATCCCGAACGTCTCGATGAGACGCTGCACCGTCTGGAACGCCTGGGGCGCTACGACACCCTCGCCGCCATGCCACGCATCGAGCAACATCCCGAATTGGCCGCGCTCTACGCCAGTAGCCCGTTCCCGATGGAACTGGATCGCGCCTTCGTCAACGAAGACTGCGCCGGCGTCTATGCCGGGATGTTCCAACTCATCACCGATCCCGCCGAACAGCAGACGCTGGCCGACACCTTTCAGCGTCATGGCGCGACGATCTGTGCGCTCGGTCAGCATGGCATTCCCGCGCCAGCAACGCTCTTCATGTTCAACCATGATCGACCGGGAGCCAAGGAATACGCCCGCTGGCTGGAGGATGCGCTGCAACAGGCGTTGCGTTCATCGCAGATTGATGAAAGTCTGGCTAATGTCACGGCGCTGGCGCTCAATCAAGGCGAGCAACTGCGTCAGCGCATGGCGAGCGACGACGCATTTCGCCACGCCTTTCGCGCCCAGTTGTGGCCAGCATTCGTGCGCTTGACCGATTGTTCGCGCAAGCCTGAGGGTGATTGCAACACGCCGTTTGAACTCCTGGCCGACGGCCTTGATCATCGTTCCGGCCACCCCCTACACGGCAATGGGTAGAAGGTAGATCGGTTTCGGAGGCCGGGGTCGTCGACGTGCCGGGGATGGAGGCATCGGCATTCGTTCCAACAGTTGCTCGAAAAGCGGTGTGG
>CAIUAY010000108.1 GCA_903897335.1 uncultured Chromatium sp.
CACCCTGCGCCGCGAGGCCAAAGCGTGGGCCGAACGCCGCAATGCCTCCCAAACCGGCGTGGACTGGCAGTTCACCACCGAAGACGCCCGCATCAAACTCAAACGCCTCTACCCACAAGTTAAGCTAGAATGATCTACTAGTCGTGCTTGCAACACGCTTGGTGATGGCGCAGATGCAAAAGGCTGAAGAAACCCGTCCACCGGCCAGTCCGTCCGTCGTGCAGTTCCGCAGACTGGTGCATGATCAGAAATTCAGGACATGCTTGACGGCCTTCGTCGGGAACAATGCGACCCAGGTTTTCGACGATGCTCGCGCTATTCTGACCGACACCACCACGCTCCCCGATGGCCAATACGCACTGCCGCCGGTACTGGCCTTCGAGCTTGCACGCAAGACGCCGGATGTCCTTTTCCTGCTGCTGTTTTGGATTATGCGCAGACACGAGGAAAAGGCGACAACCCAGATCACGGTTGATCAGCGCCGCCGACTGCTTGGCTTTCTCACCGCAATCGCATGGTTCGCGCCCGATCCGACGGCTGCCGTGGCAGCGATCTGGCCTGACCTCAAAGAGGCCAAGGCGCGACGCGCTACCTGATTTTTTCAACAAATCGGTATTCGAGAAAACGCTGCGGCTCGGCAGAAACGACAAACTCATTGCTTGTCCACTGCCCACGCCGAAGATTCTGGAGCAAATCATCAGTGAGCGCGTTACAAAGGTGGCGGGATTCGATCAACCTGATAGCGATTTTTGGAAAAAATGGAATCGTTATGATGCGTTACAACAAGCACTTCCAAAGGTGTTAAAAAAATGGTTCGATAATTGCATTGATCGTATCTGGTGGAGTGAAGAGAGAGATGCCTTAACGCCTGACCAGAACGCCAAGCGTGACGAGGCATGGCGACACTTTTCCAATCAGCTCTGGGATAAAAAGAGTCTTGTCCTATTCGCCCAACGTACCTGGCTACGTCAATGGTTTCCTGATTATGACCCTACGATTCCCGATCAGATCGAGGACAAAAATCGCCCGTGGGATTGGGATCACATTCACCCACGGCGCTACTTGATCAGCGACTCTGGCAGCAGCTTGCGCATGATTCCTCGGATTGTCTGGGCTTGGCACGGTTCGATTGGCAACTTTCGCGCCTGGCCGCTGGAACTGAACCGAGCAGATGGTGACACCTCTCCGCGTCAAAAATTTTCCGAAGATGATCGGGGTCGGAAAGAGCGCTATGCCATGACGGATGCGCAGAGCGACTGCGATTCCAGCTTCGTTGGCTATCAAGCGAATGATTGGGATGACTGGTGTGCTTCGGTACCTGAAGCGGTCGAGAAAGGTACACAGAGTAAGCGCTACCTTGCGCTCGGTGAAAACGGTGGCACGGCTCGTCAGGCGCTTGTCTGCGCCATCACGCGCCGATTCACCGAACTCTACCGTCACTGGTACAAGAGTTTGCTAATCGGTGATCTGATGCCTTGTCAAAACCATGGAGAAACCAATCTGGAGCAAACACACCATGCCGGATCTCTATGAACGTGACTTCTATGCCTGGACTCATGAGCAGGCGCAACTTTTACGCGCCGGTCGTTATTCCGAATTGAGCGCCGAGTACCTGATCGAGGAGATTGAAGACTTGGGGAAACGGGAACGCCGGGCATTAGTAAGTCGTCTCGCGGTACTGATCGGTCATCTGCTGAAATGGCAATTCCAGCCGGAGTATCCCTATCGCAAAAGCTGGCGTGCCACGATCAACGAACAGCGCCGCCGCATTGAGCAGTTGCTGGCCGAGAGTCCCAGCCTGCGACCGCAATTGCCAGAACTCATCGCGGACGCCTACCCGGATAGCCGCGATCTGGTGGTTCGGGAAACGCCGCTCGATTATGACGACCTGCCGCTCGTCTGCCCCTATGCGCTGGATCGGATTCTCGATAATGATTTTTGGCCGGATTGACATGGCGATATTTACGGTGGGTCAGCGAGGTAGGATGGGTAGAACGGCCACACGATAAGCTCGACGATTGCCAATGATGCTGATTGGCCGTGAAACCCATCATTCAACGCAACAAACGAGGAATGATGGGTTTCTACGCCATCTAAGCGGGATGGGTTTTATTCACCCCATCCTGCACCTTTTTGGCGGCAGGTCAACGCGGTTCAAACGGTTTCGGACGGGGCGAATGTTTGAGGTTCCCTCGGTTTTTCGTCTTCCAAGAGAGTTGGTTCATGCGACCTGCAACGCTTCCTGCGGTGGCCTGATCCCGTTTTTCAGGAACTGAACCGGGGACACATAACCCAGGGTGGAGTGCAAGCGTCGACGATTGTAAAACACCTCAATGTACTCGAACGTCATGGTTTTCATCGCCTCACGGGTGGCGAAGTGCCCCCCGAAGACCCGCTCGTGCTTGAAACTGTTGAACCAGCTTTCGGTGGGGGCGTTATCCCAGCAATTGCCCTTGCGGCTCATCGAGCAGACCATCCCGTCGCTCGTCAGCTTGTCTTGGAAGACCTGGCTGGCGTACTGGCTGCTGCGGTCGGAATGGTGAGTCAGGCTCGGCGCCGGCTTGCGTCGGAACCAGGCCATGGTCAGCGCATCCGTGACGATGTCGGCCGTCATGCGCGGTTTCAGCGACCACCCCACCACCTCGCGATTGAACAGATCCAACACGATGGCCAGAGACAGCCAGCCGTTATCGGTCCACAGGTCGGTGATGTCGGCCGTCCACACCTGATTCGGAGCGCCAGGGGTGACGTCGCGTTTTAGCAGGTTGTCGGCCACCGGCCGCGTCTGTTGGGAGTCGGTCGTCACCGTGTCGCGCCGCGTGTGATGCCCACGAATCCCGTGCGTGCGCATCAAGCGCTCCACCCGTTCCTTGCTCGCCGAGAAACCCCGTGCCCGTCGCTCTCGCGCCATGCGCGGGCTGCCGTAGGCGCCCTTGAACTCGGCGTGGATGGATTGCATCAGAACCAGCATCTGGGCATCGGTGAGTCCTTTGCGATCAGGCTTGCCACCGTGTTTCCAGGCCCGGTCGCCGCTGAGGCTGACCGCCAGCACCGCACACATCGCGGTCAGATCGAACGTCGGGCGTTGCGCGTCACTCCAGGCAGACGTCACAGCGCATCCCTCGCAAAGTCTGCCGTCGCTTTTTTTAAGATCTCGACCTCGCGCTTGAGACGACGGTTTTCAGCGCGCAGGCGCGACAGTTCCATCTCCGCCGGCGTCACCTTCCGGGTGCCAGGGCCATCGAGCTTGCCGGCATGAAACGCCTTGACCCCGTTGCGCAACGTCTGCTCGACCAGTCCCATCTCCTTGGCGACGGCGCCCACGGTCTTGCCATCCTTGACCCGCTTGATCGCCTGCTCCTTGAACTCGACGGTGTACGCCTGCTTCGGGATCGTCTGCATCAGCCTCTCCAGTGTGAACGTCAGTTGACGTCACCCTTGGAAGACTAATTTTCGGGGGAACCTCACTCCGCATTCGTCAATAACTTCGCGCTGCGATAAGACCAACGATGATTCAGTGTGTCCGAACGTCTTTTTTTCGCCTTTCGTTCAAGGATCACGATTAGAGCAAGTAAAACACCTGCAACCAGAACACCAAAAATCACAAACATTTCCATCAACTCATTCCTCGATAAAGTAAACCAAGCAACCCGCTTGACCAGATGATAGCCGAGACCAACGATGTTTTTTAGTGCGGTTGTATTGTGGTAAAAAGTGCAAAAACTCCCACCCATGGGACTAAAGTCCAGTGTTACATATACTGGACTTAAACCACCCTCGCCCTCAGTGGCCTCGATAAACCTCGCGTCGATGGCCAATCTGAAGGATCAATATGCAGACCGCATCATCTTCGATGGTCGCGATTAGACGATAGTCGCCAACGCGGTATTTCCAAAACGCGCCGAGCCGGGAACCCTGCAAGGCTTCGCCGATGCTGCGCGGATCGTCCAGCAGCACCAGGCGCTGATGCAGGAAATCAAGGATGCGCCGGGAAAGCTGTGGATCGAGCTTAGACAGGTTCTTTCGTGCCAAGGTGGACAGTTCAATCTTCCAGGCCATATTCCCGCATGACCTCTTCAAGCGTAAAAGTCGGCGCGCCGTCGCGGATAGCCTGTAAGGCGTCCTCAGCCTGCCGTAGAGCTTCCATCTCGCTGAGATAGTCCAAGACCGCATCAATCACGCACTCATCAGGAGCGCGGCCTATCGCGTGAGCCACGGCGGTTAATCGCTCTTCAAGCGCGTTGGGGAGTTGCACAGCCAGCATAGGGGGCTCCTGCAAAGGTTGGTGGATGCAACAAGCCTAGCAGATGTCAGAGCGCAAACGGTGTGCCAGTCGCGTGTTGAGGTTTTCCTTCCAGTCGCATCCGCGCCGAGCCAATCCGTAACGACGTACCAGCGACTTCCAGGCAAAACCCCAACACGCCACATCAACGCGCCTTTTAGGAATCCCACTAGCCACGCAGTAACCGATACCGCATCGCAGTCCATGTCTGTCACGGCAAGTCTGAAGGGGCGCTTTGGTTCGTTACGCTACAGCGCCATCATTAACAAGACTTCAGACTCCAGCCGTGCATAAGCCAGCACCAGCCATTTCGCGCCCTCGCTTTTAAAGTTGACCTGAACGCGAGCATTGATACCACTGCCTTCGTGATTGAGGATAACGCCCGCGCCAAATTTTGGATGATGCACCCGCTGACCGACCTGAAAGCCGCCAGCGGCTGGCTGATGCTTGAATGGCGTTGCTACCAGCGCAGCAGTGCGCCGAGCAATTCCGCCACCGCGCATTTCATCCACCAGCTCTGGTGGGATTTCGCGCAAGAAGCGCGACGGCGCGGGATAGTCTTCGCGTCCGTAGAGATAGCGCTTTTCAGCGTGTGTGATCACGAGTTGGCGCATGGCGCGGGTCATGCCGACATAGCACAGTCGACGCTCCTCTTCGAGTTTGGCCGGATCGTCGGCAGACAGACTGTGCGGAAACAGACCATCTTCTAGCCCAACCAGAAACACCAGCGGAAATTCCAGACCCTTGGCGCTGTGCAGCGTCATCAGCTGGACGCTGTCCTCAAAGTGATCAGCCTGAGTGTCACCAGCTTCCAGCGCGGCATGTGCCAGAAAGCGACCCAGCACGTCATCCTCTGACTCGGACTGATCCTGCTCGAAACGCGCCACCGTCTCGACCAACTGCTCTAGGTTTTCGATTCGATTCTGACCCTTGCCATCCTTGTTTTTCTGATAGAACGCCGGAAGTTCGGTGATCTCGATCAGCCGTTTGACGATTTCTGCCAGCGGCGATTCGGAACTGACCGCCGCTTGCGTCTGGATTAATTCGATGAATTGACACAACGCAGCACCGGCTCTTGACCCCAGAACACCGCTGGTAGTCAGTGTCAGCGCAGTCTGCCACAGCGACACATTGGCTTCGTGCGCCTGCTCGCGCAAGAGGTCGAGTGTGCGCTCACCGATGCCGCGTGTGGGCGTATTGACCACGCGCTCGAATGCAACATCATCGTCTGGATTGGCGACCAGACGCAGATAGGTGCTCCGTCCCGTGTAATTATGTACCGAGAAGGAGCTATCCTTTGTTCCAGGCTCGCGAGGCGCTGCGCACACTCCGCGATGAGATGAGAGTGACCAAGCGCCCCCAGTCAACGACGCCTTCATCGATCTGACGGGACAAACTGACCATGAATCTGAACCTGCATCGCAACGCTCGCACCACACCCGCGATTCGTCAGGAATTGCGCGCCTCGACGAAATCGGAGCGCGAACTGGCGCGCGAATACAACCTGAATCGCGCCACCGTGCGGAAATGGCGGCGACGCGAAACCGTTCAGGATGCGTCGCACTGCCCGCGCCGGCTGCACACCACCCTGAGCCCGGTGCAGGAGCAGGTGGTGGTGGCGCTGCGCCAAACCCTGCTGTTGCCGCTGGACGATCTGCTGGCGGTG
>CAIUAY010000109.1 GCA_903897335.1 uncultured Chromatium sp.
TAACAGCAGAAGCAGAATCTAAAACATCACCAGCAAGAGAGTTAATTCTACAGCACCTCAGCACGTTGTCAACCCTGATTTCGTGCACCGCTCAATCAACTGAAAACTATATGGCACTTTCAGTCGTGGAGGGCATATTATTTTATTTTCCGAGAACAGCATGTCAACTATTTTTTTGTGAAGATAGATTTGTCGCTTCGGCGACGGCATCGACGATCTGAATCTGCTCACTGTCAGATAAATAGGGATGCATGGGTAAACTCATGACCCGTTTTGCAACTGCTGCGCTGATCGGCGTGTTTCCATGGCCAAGACCCTGGAATATGGGCTGCTCGTTTAATGGGACAGGATAGTGCACGGCAGTCGGAATGCCTTGCTGCTGGAGTTTTGCCACTACGTCATCCCGGTTCGGCACCTGTATCGTGTATTGCGCATAGACGGACAGATTCCCTGGCCGGATGCTAGGCGTTAAGACTGGTGAATCTCCAGCTTCGGTTGTTGCAGCTCCACGTTGGTTAAGTAACTCCGTATAGCGTGCGCCCCATTTTGAACGTGCGACGACTTCGTCTGGAAAAATATCCATTTTAGCCAATAAAATAGCGGCCTGAAGCGTGTCCAGCCGTCCGTTAAACCCAAGGCGTAGGTGGTGATAGCGTCGATCCTGTCCGTGATTACGGATCTCTCCCAGCGTTTTGGCCAGCCCATCATCATGCGTGAAGCAGGCACCTCCGTCTCCATAGGCACCCAAAGGCTTCGCCGGAAAGAAAGATGTGCATCCGATTAGTGACAGCCCACCGGAACGCCGTCCCTGATAGCTTGCACCAAAACTTTGCGCCGCATCCTCGATCACCGGAATGCGATGCCGCGACGCAATGGCGTTCACTGCATCCATGTCCGCACACTGGCCGTACAGAGCAACCGGCATGATGGCGCGGGTTCGCCCGGTAATGGCATCTTCCAGCCGTTCAGGATTGATGTTGTAGGTGACTGGATCGATATCTACGAAAACCGGACGCGCTCCGAGCAGGGCGATCATCTCACCTGTCGCAATAAAGGTAAAAGGCGTGGTGATGACTTCATCACCACGACCGATCTCTAGCGCCATCATGGCAGCCAGCAACGCATCCGTCCCGCTCGACATCGTGATGCAGTGACGGACACCAACGAACTCGGCAAGCCGCTCTTCGAGTTCCTGAACCTCCGGTCCCATGATGAATTGGCCGTGTCTCATAACCGTCTCGATCCGCGCTTTGACACTTTCTTCAACAAGACGGTATTGCGATTTCAAATCAATGAATTGCATTCAATTCGCCTATATGTTTCAGGAACGATTCAGCCTTAAAAAATGCGGATCGCCGCAGTGGTGCGGACGTTGTGATGCCAGTTCAGGGTCATGGTCAAACGTCCCACCAGGTGACTGAAGGCGTCTTCGTCCGTTGGCGATAAGTATCCATCAGCTCATCGCTCAGTGTCCGCAGCGCCTCACTAGGCGAAGCATAGCGCATGGCTGCGACGCGGCACATCATTACACGACACGGGTCTTGACACATCGCCTTTATTTACGCCAGCCGTCACATGGGCGATGATCGTGCCTGGTCGTCATGCGGCGTTTTGCCATGCACATTCATCTCATCACTGTTGGACGCCGGATGCCTAGCTGGATCGCGGCGGGTTATGACGACTATGCCAAACGCCTGCCGCCGGAATGCGCCCTGCATCTGGTCGAGATCGAGCCGCTGCATCGCGGCAAGACGACCAATGCGGCGCAGGCGCGTGAGCAGGAAGGCCGACGCATTCTCAAGGCGATTCCACGAGGCGCGGGCGTGGCGGCGCTCGATGTGCAGGGTCAGTGCTGGAGTACTGAGACGCTGGCACGCCAGCTTGACGGTTGGCTGGCCGCCGGACAGGATCGCGCCCTACTGGTCGGCGGCGCGGATGGACTTAGCCAGGACTGTCTGGCGCAGGCCACGCAACGCTGGTCACTGTCTGCGCTGACCTTTCCGCATCCGCTGGTGCGGGTAATCGTCGCCGAACAAATCTATCGCGCCTGGAGCCTGTTACAGGGGCATCCCTATCATCGTGGTCACTGAACCGCAGATCTATCTTGCCTCGCGTTCGCCCCGGCGAGCTGAACTCCTGACCCAGATCAGGGTCAGGTTTGTAGTGATCGACGCCGACATCGATGAATCGCCCCAGCCTGCCGAGTCGCCCGTAGACTATGTGCGTCGGGTAGCAATGGAGAAGGCGCGTGCAGGCTGTGCGAAGTTAGGGGCGCCGGCGTCGCGCCCGTTGCTGGCGGCCGATACGGTCGTGGTCTGCGGCGGGCAGATTTTGGGCAAGCCGCGTGACCGCGAGGACGCCGCGCAGATGCTGCGCCTGCTATCGGGTCGGCGGCATCGTGTGCTGACCGCTGTCACCCTGACGGTTATGGGCGAGGCATGGCAGGCATACAGCGAGAGCCAGGTGACGTTGCGGATACTCAGCGAAACGGATATCTGCCGCTACTGGCAGACCGGGGAGCCAGAGGACAAGGCTGGTGGTTATGCGATTCAGGGGCATGGCGCGTTGTTCATCACCCGCCTGGACGGGAGCTACTCGGGAGTAATGGGACTGCCGCTGTGCGAAACGGGATCGCTGCTGGAACGCGCAGGAATCGAACTCATGTCGCCGACGGTCTTCGATACGCCAAGACACTTCATATGATGTTGGGAACAAAGTCAGATGACGCAACTTACCGCAATTTCACTGAAAACGCATGCCGACCGCAACTGGCAACGTTATCGCAGCTATGCCTTCGCGGCACACAGACAGTTGATTCCGGCCTTAGCGACGGAGCTGTTGAAGCTAGTGCCGACCATGCCGCTAGGTTTCATCGAGCATGAGGCGCGTTTCTATCTATACGCAATGACCGCGCCACAACCGGACGGCAATCTATTCGTGGCACCTGACGGGCGCTGGTTGGCGGGTTATGTGCCTGCCATCCTGCGTAGTCATCCTTTCGCCCTAGTCCGGCCTGAAGGCGCTTCCGAGTCCATACTCTGCATCGATGAGTCGAGCGGACTGATGACGGCAGCCGGCACAGGCGAGCCATTCTTCAGCCAAGATGGTCAACCCGCGCCGGGCATCAGAGATGTCTTGAACTTTCTGATGCGGATCGAACAGGATCGTGCCCTCACCCAGACGATGGTCGATGCGCTCCAGGCCGCAGGCGTGATCCAGCCTTGGCCGATCACGCTCAATCAGGCGGGCGTCACCGTGTCGGTCGATGGGATCTGTCGGGTCGATGAGACGGCTCTCAATGCGCTCGACGCCGATCACTGGCTAGCGCTGCGTCAGACGGGTGCCCTGCCGCTGGCTTATGCCCAGCTTTTTTCAATGAACCAGCTTGCACTGCTCGAACAGGTCGGTGCCGCACAGGCGCAGATGCCACGCAGTCAGCCGCGATCACCCAGCCTACAGGATCTCGGACTGTCGTTCGGTGATGAGGATTCGCTGCGTTTTGACTGGTAAGGTGCGTTATCTGGCCATTTCATGCTGACCGACTTACACTAGCGTCCCATTGTCCGCGCCATCTGCGCATGGTTCGCGGGTTTATCCTCAACATAGCCGGACACCGCATGAATCCCCATCAGGATCATCCAGCGACGCCGCAGGCACTGGTCTTTAGCCTCTGGCATCATCGTAGCTTGATCAACCAACTTATCCGCCGGGAAGTCATCGGACGCTATCGCGGCTCAATATTCGGTGTCGCCTGGTCGTTTTTCAATCCGATTCTCATGCTGCTGGTCTACACGTTTGTGTTCTCGGTGGTATTCAAGGCGCGTTGGGGAATCGCCGACGACGAGAACCAGGCGAGTTTTGCCATCGTCCTGTTTGTGGGCATGATCGTGCATGGACTGTTTGCCGAGGTCGCCAACCGTGCGCCGCTGCTAATTCTCAGTAACGTCAGCTATGTCAAGCGCGTGGTATTTCCACTGGAGGTGCTGCCCTGGGTCACGCTGGGTTCGGCGCTCTTCCATTCCGCGATCAGTCTGTTGGTGCTGCTGGTCGCGCAACTCATCCTGATGCACCATCTGCCCTGGACGCTGCTGTTGTTTCCGCTCATCGTCGCCCCGTTGCTGATGGCGACCATGGGCGTCGCCTGGTTTCTGGCCGCTATCGGGGTCTACTTACGCGATGTCGGTCAGACCATCGGGATCGTCACGACTGTCATGCTGTTCATGGCTCCGGTGTTCTATCCCATCTCTGCGCTGCCTGAATCCTATCAGGTGCTGTTGCACCTCAACCCGCTGACTTTCGTGATTGAAGAGGGCCGTAACGTATTGCTATTTGGAAAGTTGCCGAACTGGGGTGGGCTGGCTCTCTATGCGTGCGTCAGTCTGGGCATGGCTTGGAGCGGATTCTGGTGGTTTCAGAAGACGCGCAAGGGGTTTGCCGATGTCGTCTGACGAAATCGCCATCCGCATCGCCAGTCTCGGCAAGTGCTACCAGATCTACGATCGCCCGCAGGATCGTCTCAAGCAATCCATCGTGCCCCGTCTGCGACGTCTGCTCGGACAGCCTGTTCCCAGTTATTACCGCGAATTCTGGGCGCTCAATGATGTCTCGCTGGAGATCCGCCGGGGCGAAACAGTCGGCATCATCGGGCGCAACGGCTCTGGCAAGTCCACGCTGTTGCAGATCATCTGCGGCACCCTGACCCCGACCACCGGAACCGTGGAGACGACCGGGCGCATCGCCGCGCTGTTGGAGCTGGGCGCAGGCTTTAACCCCGAATTCAGCGGGCGCGAGAACGTGTATCTCAACGGTAGCGTGCTGGGACTGAGCCAGCAGGAGATCGATGATCGCTTCGATGCTATCGCCGCCTTTGCTGACATCGGCGAGTTCATCGAACAGCCGGTCAAGATGTACTCTAGCGGCATGTATGTACGACTGGCATTTGCGGTGGCGGTGAATGTCGATGCCGATATACTGATCGTTGACGAGGCGCTTTCTGTCGGAGACGTTTATTTCCAGTCGAAATGCATGGCACACATTCACCGCCTGATCGATAACGGCGTCAGTGTCCTGTTTGTCAGTCACGATGTTGGAGCGGTTAAGTCCATCTGTCACAAGGCGGTTTATCTGGATCATGGTCGGGTGGCGGCATATGGTGGCACCGGAGAGGTCGTCGACGCCTATTACAGCGCATCCGTGCACACTCGCCAGTTCAGTCAGCCAGCGCCGCCCGTAGAGGATAGCGCCCAACCCTTTGACGAACAGGAACTGGCCGACCAGGACGCCTTTACCACCCGTGCGGGCTTTCAGCGCATCCAGAACGGCAGAGCCGGGTTTTTGAACGTGCGACTCCTCGACCTGGCAGGCAACCGGCTGGACTGCGTCGATTTTGGCCAGACTGTCGTGCTGCGGATGATCGCTCAGGCGCATGTGGATCTGCCCGTCATTGGTCTGGCCTACCACATCCGGGATCGCAGCGGCTATGACATCATCTACTCCGACACCGGCATCGAAGACTGTCATCTGCATGGAATCAAGGCCACCGGGGCGATGCAGACCGACTGGCAGTTCCGTGTTTGTCTGCGCGAGGGCGACTATTCCATCTCGGTCATGCTGTCGATTCCCGAAGACCTGAACCTGGGGCAGGTCGAGGTCTGCGACTTCGTCCCCATCGCCATCAATTTCAAGGTGATGCGGGGCGAGATGCTGCCGATCTATGGCGCTGCCTACTGGGACAACCGGGTCACGCACCGCACGCTCACCGGTTGAGGTTATTTGTCATGAAACTGCACCTTGGATGCGGCACCCATGCTCTTGATGGCTGGGTGAACCTGGATCTGGATGCTCCCGCTGCCGACGTTCACGCCGATCTGCGTCAGGCACTCCCGTTCCCGGATGCGACTGCCGATTGGATCTTCTGCGAGCATGTCATCGAGCACATCACCCGCGAGGAAGGGCTTCGGCTGCTGGTTGAATGCCGTCGCGTCCTCACCCTGTCGGGTGTCCTGCGCCTGAGTACGCCAGATCTGCGTTGGTTGATTGCCCAATATATTGCCGACAATCTCGATGAATGGCGCGATGTCACCTGGACACCGCAGACCTCCTGTCAGCTCATGAACGAAGGGATGCGCTCCTGGGGTCATCAGTTTCTGTATGACCGGGACGAGCTAACCGCCCTGCTGCATCAGGCGGGATTTACCGCAATTCGCACCATGCCTCACCGCCAGAGTGAGCATCTAGCGCTCACTGGTCTGGAATGTCGACCCTGGCATCGTGAACTGATCCTGGAAGCCGGTCATGCCATCGAATCATCCGGTTGACTGCCACGCATGACATCCGCCAGCGAAATCTATGTGACACAACCTGCTCTGCCACCACTGGCAGAGTTCATTCCCTATCTGGAACAGATCTGGGAATCAAAGGTGCTGACCAATGGTGGCCCATTCCATCAGCAACTGGAACAGGCGCTGTGCGACAGGCTCGGCGTTGAACATCTGGCGCTGTTTACCAACGGCACCATCGCGCTGGTGACGGCGCTCCAGGCGCTACGCATCAGCGGCGAGGTGATCACCACGCCTTATTCTTTCGTCGCCACCGCGCATTCACTGCTCTGGAACGGTATCCGCCCCGTGTTCGTTGATATCGACCCGGACACGCTGAATCTCGATCCCGCGCAGATCGAGGCCGCCATCACGCCCCAGACCATGGCTATCCTGCCGGTGCATGTCTATGGACACCCTTGCAATGTCGAGGCCATCCAGCAGATCGCGGACATCCACAATCTGAAGGTCATCTACGATGCCGCCCATGCCTTCGGCGTTGAAGATCAAGACGGCAGCATCACCCGACACGGCGACCTGTCGGTACTGAGTTTCCATGCCACCAAGGTTTTCAATACTTTTGAAGGCGGTGCCATCGTCTGTCCTGACGCCAAGACTAAACTGCGCATCGACCGGCTGAAAAATTTTGGCTTTGTCGATGAAGTGACTGTGGTCGCGCCCGGAATCAACGGCAAGATGAGTGAAATCAACGCCGCCTTCGGTCTGTTGCAGCTCAACTCGCTTACCGATGCGCTGGCTCGCCGTGCAGCCATCGCACAGACCTACCGCGAACAGTTGCGGGATGTCCAGGGTATCCGCTGTCATGCTCGCGGCAGTCAGCGCGTCGCCAATGACGCCTATTTCCCGATCATGGTGGAACCGAACTATCCACTGACCCGCGATGCACTCTATACCCAGTTCAAACGCCACGGCATCCACTGTCGGCGCTATTTCTATCCGCTGATCTCCGATTTTCCGATGTATCGCGGCCTGCCATCGGCCAGTCACGACCACCTGCCCAACGCGGTACGCGCCGCGTCGCAGGTACTCTGTCTGCCGATTTATCCGACGCTCCAGACGGATGAACAGCAGCGTGTCATCGACCTTCTGCGTGACGCCAGTCATGCCCATGCTTGAACCTGCCGCCATCGCCGCCTTAGGCTTTGCCCAGGTCGGGCAGCATGTGCAGATTTCGGATCACGCCACCTTTCACGGCGCATCCCAGATCTGCCTTGGTGATCACGTCCGCATTGATGACTTCTGCGTGCTGGCGGCAGGTGCTGGCGGCATCCTGATTGGCAATTATGTGCATCTGGCGGTTGCTGCCACGCTGATCGGCAGAGGAGCGATCACGCTCTCTGATTTCAGCGGACTGTCTTCACGGGTTGCCATCTATTCGAGCAGTGACGACTATTCTGGCGCGACGCTGACCAATCCCACCGTCCCCGAACACTATACCGGGGTCATGCACAAGGACGTTTTCCTTGGACGGCATGTGATCATTGGTGCCGGAAGCGTCATTCTGCCGGGTGTCACGCTGGAAGATGGGGTTGCGGTCGGCGCACTGAGCCTGGTCAACCGGCGCTGCACGGCGTTCGGAATCTATGCTGGCAATCCGGCGCGACGCATCAGGGAACGGTCACGCGATCTGCTGATCCTGGAGCAGCGGTTTCTGTCAGAGCGCACCCAACAGGAGTATGCATGATGATCGCGGATCACATCCCGCGAGTCAGTGTTGTCATCGCCGCCTACAACCACGCTGCCTTCGTGCGAGAGTGCATCGACAGCGTGCGTGACCAGACCTTCAGCGACTGGGAGATCTGCGTCACCGATGACGGCTCTAGCGATGGGACTGCCGACATCCTGCGCGAGCTGGCCAGCACAGACCCGCGCATCCGGCTGAATCTCTTTGCTGAGAACCAGGGAGCCTGCGTTGCTATCAATGACGCCATCGCCCGCGCCAATTGCGAACTGGTGGCATTACTCAATTCAGATGATCGCTGGCTGCCGGAAAAACTCAGCCGACAGATCGCCTTTCTCGACCAGCATCCCGACCACGCGGCAGTCTTCACCCTGCCACGCCTGATCGACGAGCGTGGTGCTGTTTTTGCTGACGAGAACCACAAGGACTACCGGGTCTTTGATGTCGCCAACCGCTCGCGTTCGGCCTGGCTGGATCATTTTTTCCGGTATGGCAACTGTCTATGTCACCCGTCGCTCCTGATCCGGCGTTCCTGTTATACCGCGCTTGGCACCTATGATCCGCGACTGGCGCAATTGCCCGACTTCGACATGTGGGTCAGGCTCTGCGCGCGCCATGAGATCCACATCTTGACCGAACGCCTGGTCGAGTTTCGCATTCTCGATGGCGAGCGCAATGCCAGCGCCGCCCGTCCCGAGGTGCTGGCTCGCGAGCCCTGGGAGCGTCTGCACATCCTGCGTCACTATCTGCGGCGTGATCTTGCCGAACAGGTGACGCCCATGACGCCTCCCGGTCATCCCGAATCTCCTGACGCGACGCCACCACACATCCGTCTGGCCTGGACGGCGCTGGCCATCGGCACCCCCGCGCATCGTGCCTTCGCGTTAGAAATCCTGCATCACGCTCTCGAATCGGGACTACCGCCGGTCGCCGGTCTGCCTGATTTTCGCGATTATCTGCGACTCACCGGCGCAACCGATGTCTTCTGGCAGCAAGGCATGTCCATCTGTCACCGGCTCCAGTCTGAACTGGAGCAGAATCGGCAGGTAGCCACCGTTGAGCAGACCCACGCCCAGACCCTGCTGGCACAGCAGGCGCTCCTGCACCAGCAGCGCGACGCGCTTCAGTCCGCGCTGGAGACTGCCCAGGCACAGTTACAGGAACTTCAGACCTCACGCTCCTGGCGGCTGACCGCGCCACTACGTTGGCTGGCGCGGAGTGTTTGGCGTAGGCTTGAGTCGACTTATAAAAGCAGCTAAGCAGCAAGGGATGCGCATGACGATTGGCGATCAAGATGTCAGCCCCCGTGCGGACACATGAGCAATGCACCGCATGTTAGCGTGGTGATTCCGGCCTACCGTCATGCATCATTCATTGGCGAGGCGATTCGCAGCGTCCTGGACCAGACCTTTCAGGATTTTGAGATCATCGTCATCGACGACGGCTCGCCCGA
>CAIUAY010000110.1 GCA_903897335.1 uncultured Chromatium sp.
GATTAACTGCGTCAGCGACGAGCGTTCGTCATCGGTGAGCCGGACAACATACTTGATCATTGGATGCACCTCTTGAGAACTTGCCTGACGAGATGTGTCTACAATGAGGCTTATGCAAGATTAAACGGAAGCGCGTACTACCACCATTCAAGACCTGCTGACCGAGTTCACCGACGCCAGCCCGTCACAACTGCGATAAAGGCGACCTATTCGAGCGGTTGATTGCGAACTATCAACTCGCAACCAAGCCGGGGCTTATTTCACCTTCATTCCTGGTTCGGCGCCGCTGTCCGGGCTCAGGATGAACAAGTCTTTTCCACCAGGCCCGGCAGCCAGCACCATCCCTTCAGAAACGCCGAAGCGCATCTTGCGCGGGGCGAGATTGGCGACCATGACGGTCAGGCGTCCTTCCAGATCTTTTGGGTCATAAGCCGAGCGGATACCGGCGAAGACGTTGCGGGTCTCGCCGCCAAGATCGAGCGTCAATTGCAGCAGCTTGTCGGCACCCGCGACCAGCCGCGCCTCGCGGATCAGCGCGACCCGCAGATCGGTTTTGGCGAAGGTGTCGTAATCGACCGGCGCGGCAATGGGGTCGCGGGTCAGATGCGGATTGGAGTCGGTTGGCTCGGCGGTGGCGCTCAGGTCTTCTTTTGAGGCATCGAGCATGGCGGCAATCTGTGCCGGATCAACCCGGGTCATCAGCGGCTTGAAGGGTGCGATGGCGTGATCCAGTAGCGGTGCGGCGATGGCATCCCAGGTCAGCGGAGCGATGTGCAGAAACGCCTCCGAATCGGCAGCGGTGCCGGGCAGGATCGGGCGCAGATAGCCGATCAGCACCCGAAATAGGTTGATCCCCATTGAACACACCGCCTGAAGTTCGGCCTCGCGTCCGGGCTGTTTGGCGATGACCCAGGGCGCTTTCTCGTCGATGTACTGGTTGGCACGGTCGGCCAGCGCCATGATTTCGCGCACTGCACGGCTGAATTCACGCTGTTCGTAGGCGCTGGCGATGGACTCACCAGCCTGCACGAATGCGGCGAACAGCGCCGGTTCAGCCAGACTGTCCGCGAGCTGTCCGCTAAAACCTTTGTGGATAAACCCGGCGCAGCGGCTGGCGATATTGACCACTTTGCCGACCAGATCAGCATTGACCCGTGCCGTGAAGTCTTCCAGATTGAGGTCGATGTCATCGACGCCGGAACCCAGTTTGGCCGCAAAGTAATAACGCAGATATTCCGGGTTGAGATGATCCAGATAGGTGCGTGCCTTGATGAATGTGCCGCGTGATTTGGACATTTTCTGTCCATCAACGGTCAGAAAGCCGTGAGCAAAGATGGCGCTCGGCGTGCGGAAATTGGCTCCCTGAAGCATGGCCGGGAAGAACAACGCATGAAAATAGATGATGTCTTTGCCGATAAAGTGATACAGCTCGGCGGTTGCGTCTTTTGACCAGAAGCGGTCGAAATCCAGTCCTTCGGTGCGCTCGCAGAGATTCTTAAAGCTCGCCAGATAGCCAATCGGCGCATCCAGCCAGACATAAAAGAATTTGCCGGGATGATCGGGAATCTCAAAGCCAAAATAGGGCGCGTCGCGTGAAATGTCCCATTCCTGAAGACCGGCGCTGAACCACTCATCGAGCTTGTTGGCGACCTCCTTTTGCAGACTGCCACTGCGCGTCCAGGTGCGCAGCATGTCTTCAAAATCATTGAGCCGAAAAAAATAATGATCGGACTCGCGCTGTTCAGGCACGGCGCCCGACACGGCGGAGCGGGGGTTTTTGAGGTCAGCCGGTGAATAGCTCGCGCCGCAGGCTTCGCAATTGTCGCCGTACTGATCAGCCGCGCCGCATTTCGGACACTCACCCTTGATGAAACGATCCGGCAAAAACATGTTTTCAACCGGGTCATAGGCTTGGGTGATGGTGCGTTTGACGATGTGACCGCTGTCGCGGTTGCGCTCGTAGATCAGGTTGGCGAAATGCTGGTTTTCGGGCGAATGAGTCGAGTGATAGTTGTCGAAACCAACCCGGAAGGCCGCAAAATCAGCCTGATGTTCGTTGGCAACACGGGCAATCAGCGTCTCGGGCGTGATGCCCTCCTGACGGGCGCGGAGCATGATCGGCGTTCCGTGGGCATCGTCGGCGCACACATACCAGCAATGGTGTCCGCGCATCTTCTGAAAACGCGCCCAGATGTCAGTCTGGATATATTCGACCAGATGGCCGATATGGATCGGCCCATTGGCATAGGGGAGTGCGCTGGTAATGAGGATGTCGCGGGGCTGGTTCATGGATTGCTCGACTGGCTCGATCAAAGTACGCGAGTATCGCATGGACGGGAATCACTCGACCATGCAGGCCATCGAATCGCATGTGTTACCAGACTATTCCAGGGTCGGGATTCCGCACCATCACGCTTGCCCACCGCCGTATCCCGTCAAAAAACCGCGCTAAAGTCAGGGTTGAATTTACGCCGTCTGAGACGCAAGTTACCGCCAGCCGTTCACGCCGCAGATTGTTCGCATTTCATTCAGTTCTAAACCCATCCATTGCGTCCCTGGTGCGACCGGGGCGTTCACAGTTTTACGGAGTCCACATGTCCGAACCCACCAAAGAAGCCATCGAAGCCGCTATCAAGCACTACCGGGAGCCACATCTCGGACGTGACCTGGTCGCGGCACACGCGATCAAAGACATCCAGATCACCGCTGGGCAGGTGCGGGTGAAGGTCGTCTTGGGTTTCCCGGCGAAAGGCGTTCAGGCCGCCATCGCCGATGCGGTTAGGGAGCAGGTGCTGGGCGTGGCGGGCGTGACTGATGCTGAGGTCGAGGTGAGCTGGGAGATCAAGGCGCATTCGGTTCAGAAGTCGCTTAAGCCGATTGATCATGTCAAGAACATCATCGCGGTGGCCTCCGGCAAGGGTGGCGTCGGCAAATCGACGACAGCGGTTAATCTGGCGCTGGCGCTGGTCGCTGAGGGCGCGACTGTCGGTATTCTGGATGCGGATATCTACGGCCCATCCCAGCCCCGGATGCTGGGAATCACCGGCAAGCCGGAATCAACCGACGGCAAAAGCCTGGAACCGATGACCAGCTATGATCTCCAGGCGATGTCGATCGGTTTTCTGATCGATGAAGAAACCCCGATGATCTGGCGTGGGCCAATGGTGACGCAGGCGCTGGAACAGTTGCTCAATGACACCAACTGGGCGAATCTGGACTATCTGGTCATCGACCTGCCACCGGGCACCGGCGATACCCAGTTGACCCTGGCGCAGAAGGTGCCGGTTTCGGGTGCCATCATCGTCACCACGCCGCAGGACATTGCTCTGCTGGATGCCCGCAAGGGACTCAAGATGTTCCAGAAGGTCGAGGTGCCGGTGCTCGGAATCGTCGAGAACATGAGCATCCATATCTGCTCAAAATGCGGTCACGAGGAACCGATCTTCGGCTCAGGCGGTGGTCAGAGCATGTCCGATCAATACGGCGTCGATCTGCTGGGCTCGCTACCGCTGGAACTGCATATCCGCGAGGAGACCGACAGTGGCAAGCCGACCGTGGTTGCCCAGCCCGACTCGCGCGCTACGGCCATCTATCGGGAAATCGCTCTCAAAACAGCGGCGAAGCTGTCGCTGCAAGCGAAAGATTATGCGGCGAAATTCCCGCGCATCGTGATCCAGAACAACTGATTTGAGGAAGCCTGCCACATGTCCTGTCCGCGCTGCCAGACGCTTCCACTCAAACCTGATGAGCGGGGCGACCTGCTTGTCACCTTTGCCGTGCGCGAGTTGATGGACAAGCTGGTTAGTTTCCTGGATCGTCAGGGCGTACCGTATTGCACCGAAGAGATGGTGATCCGATTCACGGACGCGAATCTGATCGAGTTCCTGACCCTGATCCGCGATTCTGGCGCATTCAATTCACTGGAGTATCAGGGAATGTCGGCGCTGTTGCTGGCACCCAATGAGACGCTGACTTTTCAGGCATTCAACCGTACCCGCACACTGGAACGCTGGCTGGGTCTGCTGGATTCACGCCGCCTGCTCGACATTCTGGAGCATAAGCGTTTCGTGACCTGGTTCCAGCCGATTCTGGAGGCGAGTACCGGGTCGCTGGTCGGTTATGAATCACTGTTGCGCGGTCGTAACCCGGATGGCAGCCTAATGTTCCCGGATGAGATCTTTAGGGTGGCGCGAAACAACGATCTACTGTTCCCTGTGGATCGTCAGGCGCGTGAAACTGCGCTGCACTGTGCGGCGACCGCGCAGATGACAGGTCGACTGTTCATCAATTTCCTGCCGACGGCGATCTACGATCCGGCGCACTGTCTGCGTAGCACGGTCGGCTGGTCGCAAAAGCTTGGCTTTGATCCGTCGCGCATCGTCTTTGAGGTGGTTGAGACTGAACACATCGCCGATGTCGATCATCTGAAGCACATCCTTGATTTTTATCGTGATGCCGGGTACCAGGTGGCGCTGGACGATGTTGGCAGTGGTTATGCCTCGCTGAATCTGCTGGCATTGCTTAGACCTGACATCATCAAGATCGACATGGAACTGATTCGGGGCATTCATGCCGACGCGCGGCGTCAGGCTGTTTTCAAAGCGCTGGTCAGAATTGCCCGCGATCTAAATATTCAGGTGCTGGCCGAAGGTGTTGAAACTGAAGACGAACTGTCCTACGTGGTCAGCGAGGGTGCCGATCTCTTGCAGGGCTATCTGTTTGCGCGTCCAGCACCGCTGCCACCGCAGCCTACCCGTCTCGGATTCTGGTCAACCTGATCTGACGCAATCCAAACTGAAACGCTTCGTGTCTTAACCTGATGGTGATGAACACTCATGCCAATCTATGAATATGTCTGTGAACACTGTGACCACGAACTCGAAAAGATCCAGAAGCTCAACGACCCGGCGCTAACCGACTGTCCGGCCTGCGGTCAGCCGACGCTGAAGAAAAAGATCTCAGCCGCCGGCTTCCGGCTCAAGGGTGGTGGCTGGTACGAAACCGATTTCAAGAAGGGTAATCAGAAAAACCTGCACGAGAGCAGCAGCGGGAAGACGGAGACCAAAGCCGCTGACAGCCCCGCCGCAAGCTCAACGGCAGGTTCAGACAAGACCGCAACCCCGGCCAAACCAGCGACCAGCACGTCAACCGTCTGAGTTCTCACAATCGTTCTCACCGCCATTGCTTGCGTCAAGCGCTCGCAACCAGTATCTTTTTGAGCTTTTTCGCGGGTTCATGCCGGTGTCGGCTGATTCCGCCCGGAATCACTTAAAGGGCAAGAAAGCGATGCGCACGCAGTTTTGTGGAGAATTGAACGCCAGCCATGACGGTCAGGAAGTCACGCTTTGTGGCTGGGTACAGCGCCGACGCGACCACGGTGGCGTGATCTTCATCGATCTGCGTGACCGTGCCGGGCTGGTGCAGGTAGTGTTCGACCCGGATCGTGCCGAGGTTTTCAGCCGTGCCGAGCAGGTGCGCAGCGAATATGTCCTAAAAATCACTGGACGGGTGCGTCCACGTCCTGAAGGCACCACCAACCCGGATCTCCCGACCGGCACCATCGAAATCCTGGGACTGGATCTGGAGGTGCTGAATGCCTCGGAGACCCCACCGATCCAGCTTGACAGTCATGCAGCCGATGCCTCCGAAGAACTGCGTCTGCGCTATCGTTATCTGGATCTGCGTCGTCCCGAGATGCAATCGCGACTGCGCATCCGCAGCCGTGTCACCTCGTTGTTGCGCGGTGTTCTGGATCGTCAGGGCTTTCTCGACATCGAGACCCCGATTCTCACCAAATCCACGCCCGAAGGTGCACGCGATTATCTGGTGCCTAGCCGCACCCATCCCGGCGAATTCTTCGCCCTGCCCCAGTCGCCGCAGTTGTTCAAGCAGTTGCTGATGATGTCGGGGATGGATCGCTACTATCAAATTGCCCGCTGCTTCCGTGATGAAGACCTGCGGGCGGATCGTCAGCCCGAATTTACCCAGCTCGATATTGAAGTCTCGTTCATGACTGAAGATGAGCTAATGACCCTGATGGAGGGCATGATCCGCGAGCTGTTCCAGGAGGTTTTAGGCGTCGCGCTACCCGATCCCTTCCCGCGCCTAACCTATGCCGAATCCATGCGCCGCTTCGGTTCGGATCGCCCCGATCTGCGCGTTCCGCTGGAACTCATCGACCTTGCTGACCTGATGGCCGATGTCGATTTCAAGGTGTTCTCAGGGCCGGCGCAAGACCCACAGGGGCGCGTGGTGGCGCTGCGTCTGCCCAAGGGCGGCGAACTGTCACGCAAGGAAATCGACGCCTATACCCAGTTCGTCGGCATCTATGGCGCGAAAGGTCTGGCCTATATCAAAGTCAATGACTGGGCAACCAAAGGCTCTGACGGCTTGCAATCGCCCATCGTCAAAAATCTCACCGCTGCCGCGCTGGACGGCATCATCACCCGCACCGGCGCTGAAGATGGCGATCTCATCTTTTTTGGCGCTGACAAAGCCAGCGTCGTCAATGAAGCGATGGGCGCACTGCGCGTCAAGCTGGGTCAGGAACGCGGACTGCTGGAGGGTGATTGGCGTCCGCTGTGGGTCGTTGATTTTCCGATGTTCGAGCGCGATGCCGCCAATCAACGCTGGGCAGCACTCCATCATCCATTCACCGCGCCCAAAGAAGATCAGATTGACCAACTGGAGAGCGATCCGGGTGCCTGTCTATCACGCGCCTATGACATGGTGCTCAACGGCACTGAAATCGGCGGCGGCTCAATCCGCATTCATCGCGACGTCGTGCAGCGGCGCGTCTTCAAGCTGCTGGCGATCACCGATGAGCAGGCGGAAGACCGTTTTGGCTTTCTGCTGCGTGCGCTCCGCTTTGGCTGCCCGCCACATGGCGGCATGGCCTTTGGGCTGGATCGGTTGGTCATGCTGATGACCGGCGCGACCTCGATCCGCGATGTCATGGCCTTCCCCAAAACCCAGACGGCGGCCTGTCTGCTCACTGACGCGCCGTCAGTGGTCGATGAGACGCAACTGAAAGAACTGGGATTGCGCCTACGCCCGCGAACCTGAGCGCGTCGAGAGCCGCCGCCGCCATGTCTCCAGATACACTCAAGCGCCCACAGTCGGTGCTGGTCGTCATCTGCACTCGGAGCGGCGAGTTCCTGCTGCTCAAGCGCACCTATCCAGCAGATTTCTGGCAGTCGGTGACGGGGAGTCTCGATCCCGGCGAGAGTCCGCGCCTGACAGCAGCGCGCGAGGTGCATGAAGAAACCGGACTGCGGGCAGGTGGGGCACTGATCGATCTGCATCGCTCCGCGCTGTTCCCCATCATCGCCGCCTGGCGCAAACGCTATGCGCCAAACGTCTGTTTCAACCGCGAATACTGGTTTGCGCTGGTGCTGGAGTCACGGCGTCTGATCCGGCTTAATCCGCGTGAACATCTCGAATACCGCTGGCTTCCGGCACCGGCAGCAATCCAGCTTGTCGGTTCTTGGACGAACCGCGACGCGATCAGGGCGCTGGCGGGTCTGCCCGGATAACCCTGTGTTGTCTTCCAGGTTTGACCACTAGTAGATCATTCTAGCTTAACTTGTGGGTAGAGGCGTTTGAGTTTGATGCGGGCGTCTTCGGTGGTGAACTGCCAGTCCACGCCGGTTTGGGAGGCA
>CAIUAY010000111.1 GCA_903897335.1 uncultured Chromatium sp.
ATTACTGCCCAAACATATCCACAGCGTGACCGCTGCCGGCTTTGAACTCAAGACGGCATTCTTTATCCTGGCCTGTAGCCTCAATTTCCTTTTCTGAATCAGCCAAGGTGGCAACTTGGGTTATCTAAACTGCAGCCAGCGTTGTTCAAGGCGTCTCACACCGCCATTGCCGAGTGTTACAACGCGCCAATGGCTATGGCGATTCAAATGGAAGATGCGAAATCGGTGACCTGAACGTGCTTCGCATGATCGCTCTGCCCCCCGCCCTGAACGGTTTCTCGTGGAGAATCGGATGAAGAATTTTCTCGAACTCATTAAAAGCTGTCTCACTGACATCAAAGAAATCATGCCCTGGGATCTCGAAGAACGGATCCAGAACAACCCAGATCTGCTCATGATCGACGTGCGTGAACCGGATGAGTTTGCTGCCATGCATCTGGCGGGTTCGCTCAACATTCCACGCGGCATCCTGGAGTCCGCCTGCGAATGGGATTATGAAGAGACGGTTCCCGAACTGGTTAAGGCGCGTAAACGCGAGATTGTCGTCATCTGCCGCTCCGGTTATCGCAGCATTCTTGCCGCGCATTCGCTGACCGTGCTGGGCTACCAGTCAGTTACCTCGCTCAAAACCGGTCTGCGCGGCTGGAAGGATTATGAGCAGCCACTGGTTGATCTGGCTGGTCATCAGGTCGATCTGGATGATGCGGATGTCTATTTCACGCCCAAATTGCGTCCTGAGCAGCGACGGCCTGCGGAATAATGCCATTCTAAATGCGCTGTCTCTTTCTTCCCCGTCCCTCTCCCGCTGGGAGAGGAACATTGTCTCTGTTCCTTACTCGGAATAGCCGCCGCGCCCCGACCCACGATTATCGCGTGCAAAGAAATTCACGCGCCCCATTGGCACCACGGTGACGCCGCCCTCGCTGACATGGAAACGCTCGCGATCACGCGCGGCATCGAACCCAATCTGGTCGCCGGCTTCAATGACATTGTGACGATCCACGATCACCTTGCGCAGTCGTGCCCCGCGCTGCACACAGACATAATCCATGATCACGCAGTCTTCCAGCACCACGTCGGACTCGATCACTGCTTCGCGGCGAATGATTGAATTGCTGATCTTCGCGCCATCGTGAATCATGGTCGCGGCACCGAGCAGGCTGTTTCTGATCTCGCCGCCGAGAATGCGGGCGACCGGCCCCTGATAGCCACTGGAGAAGATTGGCCAGTCGGGGTTGAACATGTCGAAGACCGGCTCATGCCCCAGCACATCCTGATGTGCATCAAAATAGGCGTCGATGGTTCCCAGATCACGCCAGTAGACGCGGGTTTCGTAGGGCAAGATGCCGGGAATGACATTGGTGGCGAAGTCATAGGCAAACAGCCGGTGGGTGCGCAGCAGGCGCGGCAGGA
The DNA here is from genome assembly GCA_903897335.1 of uncultured Chromatium sp. Taxonomy (GTDB): domain Bacteria; phylum Pseudomonadota; class Gammaproteobacteria; order Chromatiales; family Chromatiaceae; genus Chromatium. The sequence continues at coordinate 1,414 of CAIUAY010000111.1, forward strand.
CATGCTGGCCGAAATCAGTTTCTCCGGCGGCCTGGGCTTCCTTGAGCGCCGTGACCAGCACCTCGGCATCGAAGATGTAATTACCCATCGAGGCAAACGCCTGGGTTGGATCAGTCGGCATCGGCGTCGGGTTCGCGGGCTTTTCCTCGAATGCCTGGATACGCCCCTCGGCATCAGCAGCGATCACGCCAAACCCCTGCGCATCACGCAGCGGCACAGGTAGCGCCGCGATGGTGACATCGGCCTGACGATCCTTATGAAAATCCACCATCTGCCGGATGTCCATCCGATAGATATGATCAGCACCGAAGACCGCGACCAGATTGGGACGATGTTCCTCGATCAGATTGATATTCTGGGTAATGGCATCTGCCGTGCCTTGGAACCAGTGTTCGCCGGTCATCATCTGCGGTGGCACCACGGTTACGAACTGGCTCTGGAGCAGTGGCGAGATTGTCCAGGCTTTGCGCACATGTTCAATCAATGCCTGAGATTTGTACTGCACCAGCAGATAGATGGTTGAGATCTGCGAATTGACCAGATTGCTCAGGACGAAATCGACGATGCGGTAACGCGAGCCAAAGGGCACCGAGGGCTTGGAACGTCCGGTGGTCAGTGGTTGCAGCCTGGCACCCTGGCCGCCGGCCATGACGAAGGCAATGATACGTTCGTTGTGCATGGTTCTACTCCGCGTAGCCCGTCGCAGGGGCACTCTCTGTTGTCTGGGTTGATTGCGACGCGCAATCTTGACATCTTCACTGCCCTAAAGGACAGCGATTCCGACTCAGCGGCTTGCGCCGCCCTTGCGGTGGGTTCGTGCTTCATCGAAGCTGCCACGGTTGCCCGTGGTCTGATTGCCTCTCCACACGCGATCACGGCATGCCCTGCCGCGAGGATGTTGTGTGCCGCGTTGATGTCGGCGTTTTCAGTGTGTCCGCATGCCACACATTCAAAGCGGCTTTGTGTGGCGCGGTTTTCGGCGGCAATATGACCGCAACGGGCACAAGTGCGGCTCGTGTTGCGTGGGTTGATGGCAATGACTATGCCGCCCCGCCAAGCCTGTTTGTATTCCAGTTGCCGCCTGAACTCGCGCCAACCTTGGTCTAAGATGGCTTTGTTCAATCCCGCCTTGGCCCTGACGTTCTTGCCGTATTGTTCTACCGTACCATGGGCTGCCCTGCTCATGTTGGCAACCTGCAAATCCTCAATGACGACCACAGCGTGGTTTTTGCTGATGGTGGCCGAGGTCTTATGCAGGGCATCGCGCCGAATGTGCGCTATGTTGGTGTGCAGTTTTTGCACCTTCCTTTTCTGTTTTTTCCAATTGTTCGAGAACTTGACCTTGCGGGATAGCTGGCGTTGTGCCCGTCTTAACGACTTCTCCCGCTTGCGGTAACTATTCACAGGCATAAATACCGTGCCATCGGAAAGCGTGGCGAACTTGGCAACACCCATGTCCAGCCCGATGATCGAGCTTGATTCATGCGCGGCTTGAACAGTTTCCTGTTCCGTTTGAATGGAGATAAACCACGCCCCGCCGTTTTCCGATAGCGTGACGTTTTTTGCCGTGCCTTCAATTAGGCGGCTTTGGCGATAGTTCACCCAGCCGATTTTGGGCAGGAATACACGGCGATTGGCTTCATCAACCTTGAAGCCTTGCGGATAGCGGAAACTGTCGTGATTGCCTTTTTTCTTGAAGCGGGGAAAGCGTTTCGGGCTTGTCTTGTTGAAGGCATCTCGCAACGCGAGATCAAGGTTCTTCAGCGTTTGCTGCAATGGTTGCGCAGGGGCTTCGCTTAAAAAGGCGGTTTCGGGCGCATTTTTCCACTGGATGAGTTCACCCGCCATGTTCGGATAGTTCAATATCCCTTGCTGGCTATCGAGCCGTTCCTTTTGCAAGGCGAGGGCTGTGTTCCAAACCAAACGGCAACAACCCGCAAAGCGGCGCAGTTGCGCCACCTGTGCGGCGTTGGTCTTGAGTTGGAACTTGAAAGCCTTGAGTTGCTTCACGGGCTCTATGGAATCAAGCGATGTTCGCCAATTATATCGAACAGCAAAAAACACCAGACTTAAGATTGCGCCTGATATTCCCGCCCTGGCGGGGTTGTACGGCGCATCGGATAAACGGCTCATAAAAACCGACTCAAACCGGAGAGTCAACGTCGCTCAGGATGCGTGACGGGACTCCAAGTCGCCCTCACGCCCTCGCGACGTGACAACCTTTCGGCCCGGGCTCGTCCCGCTCCGGATCGCCACTCCGCCACGAGCAAC
>CAIUAY010000112.1 GCA_903897335.1 uncultured Chromatium sp.
TGGGACAATGCTCCGACCGAGAGCGGGTTCAACCGCTTCAAGCACCAGCGGGTTTCGATGAGCACTTCGCCACGCGGGAAGCGATGACGACCATGACCTTCGAGTACATCGAAGTGTTCGACAACCGCAAGCGTTTGCACGCCACTCTCGGCTACACCTCACCGGTTCCGTTCCTGAAAGACTGGATCCGCACTCAGCAGGGAGAAAAACAGGTCGTATGAGCACACGCCCTTGGAAGACGAAAAACCGAGGGAACCTCAACATTTTTGGCGGTCATGTCAAAAGTCGACCTACTTCCTCTGCCCAGAACTTTCAAAATTCGCTCTGAGACCAGTATGTCTTGCTTTTCTCGCGCCTGAACGCCATGATCAGAAAGTCGCATCAGGGCTCGTCTCACGCGCTTAAGCGTCCAGAGATGCTCACTTCCAGAGACGCCCGTTCTCTGCGATGTCGCAGCGACACGATCAATCTGGGCGCTTCCGCCCTTCCGTTCATCCCACTCAGCTTTGTCAGAACGCGACCAGAATCGCGGCGTTTGTCTGAGTCTTTGGAGAAAGTCAAGCATGCTCATGAAAATAGGCGGGGATACGCTCGCATTGGATGCTGATATCCGTCGTCAGATTGAAACCGAGGCTGAAAAATTTGCCGCCCGGTTCCCGGACAGTCAGGTTGATACCCAAGTCACCATACAGGAAGAATTCGATCCATTGCACGGCCACCGCGTACGCTGTGAACTCAGCGCCAGGGTTGGCGCGGGACGCCAGGTCATCGTGCGTGACGCACGTAAAACGGCACAGGAGGCCATTCTGGAAGTCTTTACCGCTGCCCGCCGCAATGTCCGCCGTTCACGCAGCCAAAGTCTTCCAAATATCATCCCGGCATCACGGTTACGCCCGCCGGTGGCGCATGTCATCCCTCGCTGAACGTTCCGCTTGCTGCAAGACCTTGACTGGCCGTGTTCAGACCCTATGTTCCCAGATGACTGTATTCTAAAGAGAAGCGGTGCTGAATGGCATTCTGCGTCTGACGGAATCCGGCATTTGATCAATCCAGACAACGGTTCAGGAGTGCGTCATGAAAGTTGCGGTCATCGGCGGTAGCGGTTTCGTTGGTCTCCATCTTGTGCGTCGTCTGATTGCTGACGGGCACGTTCCTCGGCTGTTGGTACGTCCGGGGAGCGATGGCAAGGTTGAATATCGTGAGATCTGCGAGATTGTTCACGGTGAGGTCGGGAATCGCGCCGGTCTTGCGCAGTGTCTCGATGGCTGCGATGCGGTGATCTATCTCATCGGCATTCTGCGTGAGTTTCCGGCTCAGGGCATCACCTTCGAAGCACTGCAATATCAGGGCGTGGTGGATACCATTGCCGCTGCGCAGAAGACAGGCGTGGAGCGCTTCCTGCTGATGAGCGCCAACGGCATCCGCGCCGACGGCACTGCCTACCAGCGCACCAAATATCATGCTGAACAGGCGCTCAAGTCGTCCGGTCTGCGCTGGACGATCTTCCGCCCATCAGTGATCTTCGGTGATCCACAGGGGCGCATGGAATTCTGCTCACAGCTCAAAAAGGACATCATCGACAGCCCCATGCCCGCGCCATTGTTCTTCAAGGGGCTGCTACCAGCGGGAGCTGGCGGTTTCGAGCTGGCACCGGTGAACGTGGGCGATGTCGCCGATGCCTTTGTGCTGGCATTGACTGAAGCGCGCACCGAATCTCAGACCTATAGCCTCTGCGGTCCACAGCGTTACTCCTGGAAGGCGATCCTCACTACTATTGCCGCTGCATCCGGCAAATCAAAACCCATGATTCCTGCCCCGGCACTAGCAATTCAGCTCTTGGCCAGCGTCTTTGATCGCTACGCATGGTTTCCCATTTCCCGCGACCAGATCCAGATGCTCATGGAAGGCAATGTCTGTCACGAAAACGACAGCTTTGCACGGCTGGGTCTGGTGCCCAAACCGTTCGGGATTGACCAGTTAGGCTATCTGGGCACAACAGATAACTGACAACTGTCTACTTCTCAGTCTCAGCCGTATTGATCAGCGGTGGCAGCGGTGCCCGCGATCTGAGCTGTCTGTGCAGTGCAGCCTTGGAAAGCAGGTGGGCACTGACCGGGGCGGTGATGAAGAGAAAGAGCGTGATGAGAATCTCATGAACGCTGATGCCATTGCCCTGGAGGCTGAAATGGATCATGGATGCAATCAGCAGACTGCCAACGCCGAGCGTGGTGGCCTTGGTTGGGCCGTGCAGACGGGTGTAAAAATCATCCAGCCGCACCAAGCCGAGCGAGCCGATGAAGATGAAGACCGCACCGGTCAGAATCAGCAGGGATAGTAGGATGTCCAGCATGGCGTCAGACCTTATTCAATGATGTCGCCGCGCAGCAGAAACTTGCAGAGCGCGACCGTTCCCACGAAACCCAGCAGTGCAATCAGCAGTGCCGCCTCGAAATAGAGTGCTGAATTCAGATGGATGCCAAATAGCACCAAGAGGGCGATGACGTTCACAGAAAGCGTGTCGAGTGCCAGGATGCGATCCGGTGGCGAAGGCCCGCGCACCAGTCGCCAGAGGGTCAGCACCGCAGCGGCTGACACCAAGGCCAGCGCGATCATCAGGGCAAAATTCAGCATGGTTCAAAGACCTTTAGCAGTGGTATTTCATAGCGGCGTTTGAGGGTGGCGACCAGTGCATCCGGGTTGCGGACATGGAGACCGTGTACCACCAGACTGCGCCGGTCAGGACTCAGCCAGGATGAGACGGTGCCAGGGGTCAGCGAAACGGCACCGGCGAACGCACTGATTCCCAGATCCGAGCGCAGATCAAGAGGCACCACCACGAATGCCGGGGTGAGCTGTCGCGGCTCGCGCAGAATGAGCCAGGCAACGTTCAGATTGGCGATCAGGATGTCATGGAACAGCAGCGCCACGAAACGCAGCAGAACCAGCGGTGCATGGATGTGGATGCGATCCGGCGAGAAACGCTGGGTGAATCGTGGAATCAGCCATCCCAGCAGGACACCCAGCAGCACCTGTCCGGGTGCCAGACTGTTGGCGAGGAGCAGCCAGACCAGCGCAAGGCTCAGGGTCAGGACTGGATGTGGCAAACGTGTCATCGGTTTTCAGCCTCAACTGTCGCACCAAGCACGGCCTGGACATACGCCTGTGGCCGCAGTAACTGATTAGCGGCGGCCTTGGTGAGAGCGAGGATGGGAGCCGCCCAGATGGTCATGGCCAGACAGAGTGTCAGCAGTCCAATGACTGGCGTCAATTCACCAATGCCCGCCGCTGCCGCGTCAGAGATTCCTTCGGTACGCCAGAACAGCAGACTGCCGGAGCGGGTGAGCGCGATCAGTGTCAGTAATCCCGAGATCAGGACAATGCCCATCACCCACGGCCACAGTGGATTGACGAACGCGGCGCGTAGCACCAGGAATTTTCCGAGAAAACCGGAGAATGGCGGAAGTCCGGCGACCAGCATCGCCGTGATGAAGAACAGCCTGCCAATCAAACCGGAGCGGGGAATCAGCACGCCTGAAACCAGCCGATCCAGAGACGCGCCACGCCTGCTGGCAATGGTTTCAGACAGCAGGAACAAGGCCGCCGTGGCAAAGGTGGCATGGGCGAGATAATAGAGTCCGGCGCTGATCGCGTCCGGCGTTCCGAGCCCGAAGGCGGCCAGCAGCAGTCCCACTGACACCACCACCAGATAGGCCGCCTGATGGCGCAGTTCGCTGGCCGACAGCACCCCGAACGCACCGATGATCAGTGTCGCCAGCGCCAGTGGCAGCAACCAGTTGGCGTAGAGATTCGCCATCGCTCCAGCATCCTCCCCAAAGATCAGAGTTCCGATCCGCAGCAGACAGTAGGCACCGACCTTGGTCATGATGGCGAAGAGCGCGGCGACTGGCGCGGCAGCGGCTGAATAGGCAGACGGCAGCCAGAGATGCAGCGGCATCAAGGCGGCCTTAAGTGCAAAGACACCAAACAGCAACAGCCCGGCAGTCCGTGCCAGCCCGAGGTTTTCGGGCGGCGTGGCAGCTATTTTTACCGATAGATCAGCCATGTTCAGCGTTCCCAGCGTGCCATAGATCAGCCCTGCCGCGAACAGAAAGAGTGTCGAGCCAAGTAGATTCAGCGCGACGACATGCAGTCCAGCGCGGGTACGCCTTGCCCCGCCGCCATGCAGCAGGAGTCCGTAGGATGCCAGCAGCAAAATCTCAAAGAAGACGAACAGGTTGAAGAGATCGCCGGTCAGAAAGGCACCATTGAGACCAAACATTTGGAGCTGAAAGAGCAGGTGAAAGTGGCGTCCATCCTGATCGCTACCACGCATGGCAGACAGCAGCGCAAACAGTGCGAGGATAGCAGTGATCAGCAGCATCCAGACGGCCAGACGATCCGCGACCAGCACGATGCCAGAGGGCGCAGGCCAGTTGCCGAGTGCGTAGACCAGAATCTCGTGGTCGCTGACGAGCAGGATGACCGCGAACAGGATCTGCGCGACAACAGCGGTCAGGTTCAGTTGGCGCTGAATCCTGAATGATACGGTATCACGCAACAGCAGGAGCAGCGTCCCTGTCAGCAGCGGCAGCAACAGCGGGGCGATGACCAGTTGGTTCACGACCGCTCCCCGGTGTCCGAACGACCATCCACATGGTCGTTACCCAGTTCGGCACGCGCCTTGAGTGCCAAGATGATGAGAAAGGCAGTCATGGCGAAGCCGATGACAATGGCCGTGAGCACCAGCGCCTGAGGCAGTGGATCGGCATAACCGCTGGCCTGATCAGTGATGATTGGTGGCTTCCCGATTACCAGCCGTCCGCTGGCAAAGAGAAAAAGATTCACGGCATAGGACAGGAAGATCAGCCCCAGCACCAGTTCAAAGGTGCGACTACGCAGGATCAGATAGACGCCGCAGGCGGTCAGGATGCCGACGGTCAGACTCACCAGTGCGTCCATTCAGCGTGACTCCATCAGGTTTGAGATATCGCTGATCCAGTCCGGCCAAGCTGGATCAGGATCAGTAGGGTTGCACCCACGACGGTCAGATAAACGCCCAGGTCGAAGAGCATCGCGGAGGCAAGTTCAAGGTCGCCGATCACGGGTAGATGGACATGCACGAACGTGGATGTCAGAAATGGATCGCCCAAAATCATGCTCGCCAGTCCGGTCAGCAAGCCGGCCAGCAGACCGGCACCGATGACCAGGTGCAGGTTGACCGGGAACCGGCTGTGCGTCCATGCCACGCCATTGCCCAGATATTGCATAATCAGGCCAATGGCGGTAATCAGTCCGGCAATGAAACCACCGCCCGGCAGGTGATGGCCGCGCAGCAGGATAAAGACCGCGATCAGCAGCACGAACGGCAGCAGCAAGCGCGTCAGGGTGGCCAGAATCATGGGGTGCCTATCCCAATTCCAGCGTCGGCCATCCGCATCCTGCGCTAAACCTTGCAGACGCAGATCACGGAGCATGGCATCAATTCCAAGCGCGGCCAGTGCCAGAACCGTGATCTCACCGAGTGTGTCAAAGCCGCGAAAATCGACCAGGATCACGTTGACCGCATTGGCGCCGCCGCCACCGGGAACGCTGTTAGCGAGAAAATACGCCGAGATGCTCGCAAAGGGTCGCGTTAGCATCGCCCAAGTCAGTGCCGCCGTGCCAGCACCCGCCAGGATGGCGACCAGCAAATCGCGGCGGATGGATTCGACCGGACTGCGCGGTGTCAGAAAATGGAGTGCCAGCAGTAGCAGGATGATCGTCACCACTTCAACCGCAAGCTGAGTCAGCGCCAGATCTGGCGCCGAAAACTGGACGAACAGCAGCGCGATCAGCAGACCCGGCACGCCCATGATGATCAGTGCCGTCAGACGCTGGCGGTGCATGGCCAGAATCGCGATGGCGACAGTTAGCATCCCCAGAGCGACGAGGACAATGACGACATTGGCCGCAAGCGGTGTGCGGGTGCCAGTCAGTGGCGAACCGATGAAACCCAATGTTCCCAGTGTCAGCGCGGACAGGATCAGAATCAGCAGCATTCGCTGCAACGATCCGCTGTCCAGATGTCGGGTGATCTCAGCGGCGAGTTCCTGCATGCGTGTCAGCGTCCAGTTGTAGAACCGGCGTGCATCCAGCCAACCTTCCCAGCGAGCGGCTCGCGCAAAGAGCGGCTTCCGAGCCGCATAGACGATCAGTCCGCCAGCGAGTGCGGTCAGACTCATCAGAAACGGCAGATTGACGCCATGCCAGATTGCAAGAGTGTGAACCGGAGGCGTGATCTGGAGTACTGCCGCGACCGCCACTGTCAGAATGGGTTCGACCGTGAACGTCGGCGCAATGCCTACCAGCAGACAGATCACCACCAGCACTCCGACGGGAACCAGCATCCAGAACGGCGGTTCATGCGGTGTGCGCGGAAGGTCGATTGGGTCGCCATTGAAAAAGACATCGTGGATGAATCGCAGCGAATAGGCGACAGCCAGGATGCTGGCAATCACCACGGCCAGCGGCAGCAGCCAACCCCAGGCGTGTTCGGTGAAAAAGGTTGCGGTCTCGGCAAAAAACATCTCCTTGGACAGAAAGCCATTGAAGAGCGGGACACCGGCAATGGATGCCGCAGCAACCATCGCCAGGGTGGCGGTATAGGGCATCACGTTCCACAGTCCATTGATACGGCGCATGTCGCGGGTTCCGCACTCGTGATCAATGATCCCCGCCGCCATGAACAGCGACGCCTTGAAGGTGGCGTGATTGATGATATGAAAGACTCCGGCCATGGCAGCCAGCGGCGTGCCGATCCCGAACAGGAGCGTGATCAGCCCCAGATGACTGATCGTGGAATAGGCGAGGAGTCCCTTGAGATCATGCTTGTAGAGTGCGAACCAGGCGCCGGTTAGCAAGGTTGTTAGCCCCACGCCACCAACCAGCCAGAACCAGACCGAGGTTCCCGACAACACGGGAAACAGACGCGCCAGCAGGAAGACGCCGACCTTGACCAGCGTAGCCGAATGCAGATAGGCCGACACTGGCGTGGGCGCGGCCATCGCATGTGGCAGCCAGAAATGCCAGGGAAACTGCGCCGATTTAGTGAAGGCTCCGAGCAGAATCAGGAGCAGCATTGGGAGATAGAGCGGATGGGCGCGAATCAGGTCGCCTGCCGCCAGGATTACCGACAGCTCATCACTCCCCGCCATCTCGCCCAGCAGCAGAAAGCCCCCGAGCAGCGCTAGTCCACCCATTCCGGTGATGGTGAGCGCCATGCGGGCACCCTGACGAGCGTCCTGACGCTCGCGCCAGAAACCGATCAGCAGGAACGATGACAGACTGGTTAGTTCCCAAAACATCAGCAGCAGAATCAGATTCTCCGACAGCACGATGCCCAGCATCGCGCCCATGAAGATCAGCAAATAGACATAGAGTCGGCTCAAACTGTCCCGTTTGGAGAGATAATAACGGGCATAGAGGATGACCAGCAGACCAATCCCGAGGATCATCAGTGCAAACAGGAGTCCCAGCCCGTCCAGCCGCAAAGCCAGATCCAGTCCGCTGTCTGGAATCCACGACCAGCGCTGCACGATGGTCTCGCCGAGGAACGCTGCCCGCACTGATGGAATCAGACAGATCAGCGCCGCGAGCGTCACGCCTCCGGCTGTCCACGCGGATGCTGTTCGCCCAAAGCGCGACATCCAGGCGGTGAGGGCTGCACCCAGAACAGGGATGAGTACGACGAAGAGCAGGTTCATCCAGATTCTCCACGAGAACCCCCGGATTTCAGGCTGGGGGATGGATAGGCGCAGGCGTTCTACCCGCCGCGCTGCCCATCAGCGTTGATGCAGCCACGTCTCGCAACATGACCCGCTCCAAACGCGACAGGTGGAACCGTTTGTCGTGCGATCCGCCACCTTTTTGATGGTAAGTGGTGGAGTTCATCAAGGGGAGGAGCGCCATGCATATTACGCAAATCTCAATGGTGAGCAGAAGCGCAATTTCACGAGCCAGCATTTATGGGCGCGAGGGTATTTTGTTTCCACGGTATGAATCCGTGATCCGCCAGTCTCGCCATCAGTGGCGGTAAGATCAACGCTTGGAGCAACTCAACTTCTGGGGTTGATTTGCCATCACAGTGGATCTGCGTTAACGACCCTTTACCGCTTTGAACGGCTCACGAATTCAAACCCCCGGCTCTGCCGGGGGATGGTTACTAAAGCGCATTGTGATGGATGCTGCTCGTGCACGCAGAGGGTTGAATTGAATTCAGAACCCATAAACGTTGCAATTGAGTCAGGCATCGTTGCGATGGCGTCTCATCCAAAAGCAATGTGCCTAAATCCAAAACTAATCAGTAATACACTTTCCGGCAACTACGGTACAACACACCATAACGCCAGTATTTTCGACAGACGATGCGGTATTGGTGAACTTTATTGCAGGTGCGTTTGACTACATGCCCATTAACGATTTTTTCATAACAACGTGTCGCGGCAACCGCGTCGTCAACCTGAGTCAGAAATAGCCCCAAGAAACACGCCATCACCACGGAGATCACCCTAATTTTCATTTTTATCATGGTTTCAGCCTCTTTATCAGAAACAACTCGGAGTGTCGCGCCCTCTCAGGATGCGCTGCGGGACTCCCAGTCGCCCCAGCGCCCTCGGGATCGCGACAACCTTTTCGGCTCCGGTTCGCACCGGCCCTGCGACGAATGGCTTGACGGCGTCTCGTGCGCCGACGCCTACTAGGGACGACCGGCCATCGCTTCGCTCTCCGTGGCCGGTAGCGATGGAAGTTTAGCTGACGCAAATTTTCGCTGTTTGACTTTCTCTAACGCAACCTTATCACCTATCAGTAACCCATGGTCTGTGAAAGCGAGCAAAGGCACATCATTTTGAAGACATCGCTTCAGACTGCGGGTGAACCACGAGACCACGCTGCGATAGCATAGCGTTTCCTGAAGCGCCAATGCACAGGGTCGCTGTGTGCTTGGATTTTTTCGAGTGGAGTCGGATCGTTCAGTGCCTCGTTTCGAGTCCATGGCCACATTGTGCAGCCGATCTTTGTGGCTATGGAACAGATCGCCGCCCAGTGCGATTCAGGCTCGCCTTGATGCGCCCGCATCATGCGAACCGCCCACTCTCTGACTTCGGGTGAAAAATGTGTTGATGTCTTCATGGCGCCATTCTCTCAAAGGTTGGAGCCACTGCGAAACCCGAAGCAGTTCATGTTTCCCGCTTTGACGGGAAACGCAAAACGGAGAAATTGCCTGACAGCGTTCTGTGTCAACCCGCCTGAAACCAAAAACTCGAAAATCGCGTGATCTGGACGCACCAAAACCAGCGACAGTGATCAGGCCGCGCAGCGTCTGGCGGGCAGCGCATGACTGCGCTCATGATCGGACTGACAGGTCGCGCAGCGTGTGGCGTTCGGGACGTGCTGGCGACGGCTGGCCGGGATCAGATCGCTACAGTCGATGCAGAATTCACGGCTACATCCCTGCTGGACATGACGTAAAATCGCGGCAACCCGCCACTGCACTTCACATTCGGTGTGAGCTTGGGCAAGATCGAGCACATCAGCAAATTTTTCCATCGGGTTTCTGACCTGTGCGTGGGCAGTGAAACCTGAGTATGTTCCCGCTTCATGATCCTGGAATGAGCGTTTGATGTCGTTGTGATGACGCGCCTGCTCCGGTTGCCGTTTGCGCGAACAGGTGTCGAATCGAAAAAATACACTCAGGATTCAGGATGAGAGACCAGATTGATCCATGAAGCTCGAAAAAATCAGACTCGCCGGGTTCAAGTCATTCGTTGACCCCACGACCGTCGCCTTTCCCAGTAACCTGGTCGGCGTCATTGGCCCCAATGGCTGCGGCAAATCCAATGTGATCGATGCCGTGCGCTGGGTAATGGGCGAGTCCTCGGCCAAGATGCTGCGCGGCGAATCGATGACTGATGTCATCTTCAACGGCAGCACCGGACGCAAGCCGGTGGGCGTAGCCAGCATCGAGCTGGTGTTCGATAACAGCGATGGCGGCGTCGGCGGTGAATATGCCGCGTTCAATCAGATCGCGGTCAAGCGCCAAGTCTCGCGTGATGGCCAGTCCGGCTATTTTCTCAACGGCTCGCGCTGCCGTCGCCGCGACATCCAGGATCTCTTTCTCGGCACCGGGCTTGGGCCGCGTTCCTATTCGATCATCGAACAGGGCATGATCTCGCGCATCATTGAGGCGCGTCCCGATGATTTGCGGCTGTTTCTGGAGGAAGCGGCGGGCATCTCAAAATACAAGGAGCGTCGCCGCGAGACTGAAAACCGCATCCGCCACACCCGCGAGAATCTGGAACGTCTGGACGATCTGCGCGATGAAGTCAGCAAACAGCTTCAGCATCTGGAGCGTCAGGCCGCGACCGCTGAAAAATACGCTCAGTTAAGGGCTGACGAGCAGCGTCTGGATCTGGAACTGAAGGCACTGCGCTGGTCGGCGCTGGATGCCGAGATTCAGCAGCAGGAACGCCGCCTGGGCGAGATGCAGAACACCACCAATGCCGAATTTGCCAGACAGCGCCATCTGGAGGCAGACATCGAGTTACGCCGTACCGATCACAGCGCGGCCTCCGATCACTTTAACGCGGTGCAGGGACGTTTTTATGCCGTGGGCGCTGAGATCGCCCGCGCCGAGCAGTCGATCCAGTTCGCAAACGAGGCACGTGTCCGGCGCGAAGGCGAACTGGTCAGACTGGAACAGGAACTGTACGAAGCTGAACATCATCTGAAGCGTGACCAGACCCGTCTGGCCGAGATTGCACAGTCACTGGCACGGGATGAACCGGACTGGGAGACTGCCGGACAGACGCTGAATGAGGCCATTGGCGTCTTGATGACGGCTGAAGACCGGCTGAATACCTGGCAGGCCGACTGGGATCATTTCATGCAGGCCGCTCACCGGCCAACCGAACAGGCACAGCTCGAACGTGCCAGCATCAATGCGCTGGAGCAGCAGATCGGGCGTGACCGCGAGCGTTTACGCCGAATCGGGGAAGAATCGGCACGTCTGGAAACCGGCGATGTCCGTGCGCGGATTGACACTCTGACCGAGCGTGACATGGGGCTGGAAGAGCAGATCGGCGAGATTGAATCACAGCAGCAGTTTTGCGCCGAGGATCTGGAATGCCGTGCTGTCAGACTGCGTGAACTGGCCGACTCGCTCGACCGTCTGCGTACCGAACTTCAGGAAGCGAAAGGGCGTCTCGCATCGCTGACCGCTTTACAGGATGCCGCGCTTGCGGATCGGGATGGCGAACGCACGGCATGGCTTGCCTGTCATGGACTGCTGGACGCGCCTTGCCTGATCGATCAGATCGAGGTCGATGCAGGCTGGGAAACGGCGGTTGAGACCCTATTAGGCGACGCCTTGCGAGCGATTGGAACGCACGGCCTGGACTGGTCTGACGCCGATGCGCTGCTGCCGGGTCTGGTGCTGCTCGATATCCGGTCTGATCGAGGCGAAGAGGAACCGGGCAGATTGCTGACATCACCAACTGACATGCTGGCGGCGCGTGTGCGTTCGTCCTGGCCGCTGGCCAGCCTGTTTGGCGAGGCGCGGATTGCGGATGATCTGGCGCAGGCGCTCGTCCAGCGTGAAACGCTGAATCCAGACGAGCGCCTGATCACCCGCGACGGGGTGCAGGTCGGTCGTCACTGGCTGCGTACCCCGGCGGTCGCTGACGGTGGCGGGGTGCTGGCACGGGCGGACGCCATCAAGACACTCAAGGCCGACATCGCCGATTTGCTGGCGCGTGAAGCGGTGCTCATGGCTCAGAGACAAGATCAGCAAGCCGCCCGCGATGAGGCGGATCAGTCGCGTCTTGCCGTCGATCAGCAGCGTGCGACACTGGAGCGCGAGCTGTCCACGCTGCGCGCTGAACTCAGCAGCTTGCGCACCCGCCAGGAGCATCAGCAGGAACGTGTGCAGGCGCTGGCCGATGAACAGGCCGAACTTGACGACCAGATTGCGACGGCACTCACCGAGATGGAAGAGACCCACGAACGGCTTTACGACTGTCTGGCTGATGTGAACGCACTGGCTGAACGGCGCGAGTCGATGGTGCAGGAGCGCGACCAACTGCGGGCGGCGGTCACTGAGGGGCGTGAGCGTGAGCGTCAGTGCCGCGAACACACCCAGAGTCTGCGAGTCAGCGTCGAATCCAACCGAGCCGCACAGGCCGCAACGCAGCAGAGTCTGGCGCGTGCCGAGGAACAGCAGACCCAACTGCGCGAGCGGCGCGACGAATTACAGGATGCGCTGGAGGAGGGTGTCGAGCCACTGATCGAGCAACGCGAGCGGCTCGATGAACATCTGGCATTACGGGTCGAGGTCGAGCAGGCGCTGACCGATGCCCGCAACCGGCGCGAGTCGCTGGAGACGGCAGTGCGCGAACTGGAGCAGGAGCGTCTGCGGGCAGAGCAGGGGGTTCATGCCAGCCAGCGTGATCTGGAGCGTCTGCGGTTGGAACATCAGGAGCGTCTGGTGCGTCGCGCCACGCTGGAAGAACAGCTTGCCGAAGTGGAGACCAATCCGGCAGCGGTGCTGGAGTCGATCGAGCCGGACAGCCGCATGGCCAAGGGCGCGGAAGCCATCTGGCAGGATGAACTGGCCAAAGTCGGGGCGCGCATCCAGCGTTTGGGCGCCATCAATCTGGCGGCCATCGACGAATTCAGGGAACAGTCACAGCGCAAGACGTATCTGGATGCCCAGCACGCCGACATCACCAGTTCGCTGGAAACGCTGGAACAGGCCATCCGCAAGATTGACCGCGAGACACGCCATCGCTTCAAGGACACCTACGACAAGGTCAATGACGCATTCCAGCAGCTTTTTCCGCGTCTGTTTGGCGGCGGTCAGGCGTCTCTGGAACTGACCGGCGAGGATCTGCTGGAGACCGGCGTTAGCGTCATGGCGCGTCCGCCGGGCAAGCGCAATGCCACCATCCATTTGCTCTCCGGCGGCGAGAAAGCACTGACTGCCGTGGCGCTGGTGTTTGCAATCTTTCAGCTCAATCCAGCGCCCTTCTGTATGCTCGATGAGGTGGACGCGCCGCTCGACGATGCCAATGTGGTGCGTTTCTGCGAACTGGTGCGCTCGATGTCGGAACGGGTGCAGTTCATCTTCATCAGTCACAACAAGGTGACGATGGAACTTGCCGAACATCTGCATGGCGTCACCATGCACGAACCGGGCGTCTCGCGTCTGGTGTCGGTGGATGTCGATGAAGCGGTGCGGCTGACGGCGGCATCCTGACGCGATGTCAGGACTGCACGTGCGAACCGGCATTGATATACTCTCAAGACCACCTGTCAAATCCATTTCGCAAGCAGAGATTGAATGGACGCCAATACCATCCGCCTGATCCTGATTATTGCCGGAGCCCTGCTGATTTTGATGCTCTATCTTTGGGAACGCCATCACGAACAGACTGAACAGGACGGGAATGACGACGATTTTGAAGAGGATGATGCCGTTGCCGAGCCCTATGGCATCCGCAAGGATCAACGGGAACCGACCCTCGGCGCGATGGATGACGATGGCGCGGAACGGACTCCGGTCTGGTCGGGTCTGGCATCCCGTTTTAAACGCAAAAGCGCACCTGAAGCAACGTCAGCACCTGCCACTGAACCCCGACCGATCGCACGAACCGAACCAAAACTGGAGCCACTGCTGATCCAGATCAGCGTGGTGACAGCACCAGGGAAGCTGATCGAAGGGCTGGATCTGATGGATCTGGCCGAGTCCTGCGGTCTGCATCCAGGTCAGATGAGCATCTTTCACTGCCTCGATGAATTCGTTGACGAGACCAAGATTTATTTCAGCATGGCCAGCGTCGTCAAACCCGGCACCTTCCCCTTTGACGCGATGGAAGATTTCTCCACGCCTGGCGTCATGCTCTTTGCCCGGATGCGCGGCGACCCGGAAGATATGACCACGCTCGATGAGATGATCGCGACGGCGCGTAAACTGGCCATTTCAGTCAACGGGAATGTGCTCGACAATACCCGGCGTCCGCTGACGGTCAAAAAGCAGGAAGACATGCGTCAGACGGTACTCGCCAACCAGTTGCGCTGGGCAAAGGCCAATCCGCAGTGATCACGGATGCCCAGCGCATCGCGCATCTGCGCACGACGATCCGCCAGCATAACCATCGTTATTACGTCCTTGATGACCCGGAAATCCCGGATGCCGAGTATGACCGTCTGGTGCGTGAACTCCAGACCCTGGAGGCTGACTATCCGGCGCTGGTCACGCCCGATTCACCCACCCAGCGGGTTGCCGGCCAGCCCCGACCAGAATTTCAGCACGTCCGCCATCGTCTCCCCATGATCTCGCTCGACAATGCCATGACTGACGAGCAGCTCGCAGAATTCCACCAGCGCGTTGCCACGACCTTGGGAAACTCCGATCCAATCCGTTATACCGCCGAACCCAAGCTCGATGGTCTTGCCGTCAGTCTGCGCTATGAAAAGGGCATTCTGGTTCAGGCCGCCACCCGGGGCGATGGCACGACCGGCGAGGATGTCACGCATAACGCCCGCACCATCCAGACGGTTCCATTGCGTCTGCTCGGCGAAGACTGGCCTGAGATTCTGGAGGTGCGCGGCGAGGTCTATATGACTCGTAGCGGATTTGCGCGGATCAATGAACATTTGCAGCGCAATGGCCAGAAACCCTTTGCCAACCCGCGTAATGCCGCCGCTGGAAGCCTGCGCCAGCTCGATGCGCGGATCACTGCCCGCCGCCCGCTGGTCTTCTGCGGTTACGGCTGGGGCGAACTGTCCGTCGCGCCCGGCGAGAATCAATATGCCATGCTGCAACGTCTGGCCACATGGGGCATTCCAGTCTCCGAGGAATTGCAGCAAGTCGCTGGGCTGGATGGCTGCCGCGACTATTTTGTCGCGCTTGAACAACGACGCGACGCGCTGGATTACGATATCGATGGCGTGGTATTCAAGTTGGATCGACTGGCGGATCAGGCGCAACTTGGCGCGACCACGCATCACCCGCGTTGGGCGATTGCCCGCAAATTCCCGGCTCAGGAAGAACTGACAGAGGTCCAAGCGGTGGAATTTCAGGTTGGACGCACTGGCGCAGTCACGCCGGTGGCACGGCTGCGACCGATCCAGGTTGGCGGCGTCACCGTCGCCAATGCCACGCTCCACAATCTCGACGAGGTCATCCGCAAGGACGTGCGGGTTGGCGATACCGTCATTGTGCGTCGCGCCGGTGACGTGATCCCGGAGATCCTGCGGGTCGTTTCCGAACGGCGTCCAGCCGCTGCCCGGATAGTTGAATTGCCGCGTCAGTGCCCGGTGTGCGGTGCCGATGTGATTCGACCGGAAGGTGAGGCCATTGCCCGCTGTAGCGGCGGACTCTATTGTCCCGCCCAGCGCCGGGAGGCGCTCAAACACTTTGCTTCGCGGCGTGCGATGAATATCGAGGGTCTGGGTGAGAGGCTGATTGAACAACTGGTGACTCTCGACTGGGCGCGCGAGCCTGCCGATCTCTATCATCTGACGCTAGAGCAGCTTGCTGGACTGGAGCGCATGGGCGCGAAATCCGCCACGAATCTGCTTGCCGCGCTGGAACGCAGCAAGTCAACCACGCTGGCGCGTTTCATCTTCGCGCTCGGCATTCGCGAGGTCGGCGAGGCGACCGCCCAGGCGCTCGCGGCGTGTTTCGACGGGATGCCCGCGATCATGCAGGCTGAAGAGGCCGATTTTATTCAACTGATCGAAGGCATCGGGCCGGTGGTTGCCGCGCATCTAGTGGGTTTTTTTGCACAGGAACACAATCGCGAAGCCATCGAGCGACTGCTGGCGGTGGGCATCCAGTGGCCGCTATCCGTGCTTCCAGTCAGCGCCACGCCACTGGCAGGAAAAACCATTGTCATCACCGGAACACTGAGTCGCCCGCGTGACGAGATCAAGGACTGGTTACAGCGCCAGGGCGCCAGAGTCACCGGCAGTCTGTCGAAAAAGACTGATTATCTGCTGGCTGGGGATGCGCCCGGCTCGAAGCGCGACGCGGCGCAGGCGCTGGGAGTGCAGATCATCGATGAGGCAGATCTAGCAGCAATGCTTGAGTAAGTCGGTAAAAATTGCCGTCGGGAAGTTTTCAGACGCAAGCGGATGACTGTCTGCTTTTTCGCTTCATTTCAACGGGGATACCGGATGACTGAGCTCACCAAAGAACAAACCATCCTGATTGCAATGCGCAAAACACTGTCAGCAATCGTTCGGGATGTGACGCCGCCGCCGGGGATGCGCCATCCGTTATCCAATGCCACCATCCAGGATGTGCGGCAATGTCTGGGCTTAATCGCAACCCGCGAGAAGGAACTCGCGGATGAACAAGGACGGGGGGGCGAGCGTCCGTATTATGTCGACGAGCCACAGACCGTGTCGGTGGTGCCGGTCAGCCGCATCAAAAAGCCTGGGGAGAGTTGACGCTCAGGAGCGGGTTTGTGGCAAAACCCGCTCTGGTGACAGCGGCTTTATTTGTCTTTTGGCGTAGCGTCCTTGGCATCCTTAGGCGTGGTTTTCACGATATTTTCATTCAGCTCGACCTTGGCCTTGTTACGCATGTCGTTGATCCGTTCAGCGATCTTCTGACGTTCGACAAGTGCGGACAACTGTGGCTTGGCATCCTCGAACGCTGGTGGTTCAGCCTTTCGGGTGTCTTGCAGGTTGATGATGTGCCAGCCGAACTGCGTCTGTACCGGAGTCTTGGAATATTCGCCAGGCTTCATGGCCGAGACCGCGTCAGCGAAGGCCGGAACCATCTGTTTTGGGTCAAACCATCCGAGATCACCGCCATCCTTGCCAGTGGGACCGGTTGAATTTTTCTTGGCCAGATCGGCAAAATCAGCACCCTTGTCAAGCTGCTTGATCAGCTTTTTGGCTTCTGCTTCGTCTTTGACCAGGATATGACGCGCCTTGAACTCAATGCGGCTGGGCTGTTCTTTGATCTTGTCATAGGCCGCCTTGAGTTCCTCTTCAGTGGGTTTGATCTCCTCGGCCATGGCCGACAAGGCCGCGTTTGACATGACCTTCATGCGTTCCAGTTGCAGTGCAGCGATGACATTGCGGTCATCGGCGAGTTTCAGCCGTTCACCTTCCTGCGAGGCGACGATCAGCCCCATGAATTCATCAAATGCCTGCTGCTGAAGCGCCGGGGTGTTCTCGCCCTGATTCTGCTGAACCCGGGTCAGATAGAACATCCGAAACACGTCTAGCGTATAGGGGACGCCGTTAACGGTGGCAATCAGTGTGTCCGGCGAGTCCGTGGCGTCTTTTTTGTCTTCGGCAAAACTGGTTCCTGCAGCCAGCAGGGCGCAGAGCAGAAGTGAAATGCGAGCTGTCTTCATAACGGATATTTCCATTGAAAAATAAATAGGATAATGCGTGAACGGAACGTGAGAACTTCAGGGAAAAACTTGCCTGAAAGGCTTGACCCAGACCTGCTGATAGACACCGGCGGTTTGATAGGGATCGGCGGCAGCCCAGGCTTCAGCCGCGCCCAGATCAGCAAATTCCGCTACGATGAGCGACCCCGAAAAGCCTGCCACGCCGGGTTCCGGGCTGTCGATGGCCGGATGCGGGCCAGCCAGCACCAGCCGCCCGGCGTCGAGCAGATCCGTGAGACGCGCCAAATGTTCAGGCCGGACGCGCTGACGGTCAGGCAGGCTGTCGGGATGGTCAACTGCGATGATGGCGTAGAGCACGTCCATTAATCTCCAGTGTCTGGGGCGTCTTCCGGCAGATGGCGAGCCAGATACAAGCCCTGTGCGATCACGAAGGCGATCGTCAGACCCATCATACCGAAGAGTTTGAAATTCACCCAGATCTCTTCACGCGCATGGGCGTCATCGCAAAGCGCTAGCAGGTTGCCCTGATAGGTTTTAGCGCATTCAGACAAATCAATCGCAGACTGGCCGGTGGCCTGAATCAGCGTCTGCTCTGCCTCAAAAAAACCGCTCCAGTGATAGACCACCAGCAGATTAATCGCGCCGAGCAGGATGAAAAATCCTGTCCAGAGCAGGTTCAGGCGCGTCCAGATGGTCGGCGGGAGCACGACCGCC
This sequence comes from uncultured Chromatium sp., assembly GCA_903897335.1. Classification (GTDB taxonomy): domain Bacteria; phylum Pseudomonadota; class Gammaproteobacteria; order Chromatiales; family Chromatiaceae; genus Chromatium. Next base: position 18,126 of record CAIUAY010000112.1, read on the forward strand.
TGTCCCATCATGCGTTCAATTAGCGGATGTTTTCCGACCACTTGGCTGCCGAGAAAGGCGACCGCAAACAGCCAGTTGACCAGCGTCGGCTTCCACATGACAAAGATCGGATCATGCAGCGCCAGCGTCAGTCCGCCGAAGACCGCCAGCAGTCCGAGCGTCAGCAGTGGCATGGTTTCGACCTGGCGGTGACGCTGCCATGACCAGGCGACCTGCAATGCCGAGGCGGCGATGGCGGTACCTGTCGCAACATAGATGCCAGCCAGTTTATAGGCGATGAAAAAGAGCAGGATGGGAAAGAAGTCGAGCAGGAGCTTCATCAGTGATTCCTGGAACTGGGTTCGTTGACGGTAATGATTTCTGACACCACGATCCGGCAGATGGAACCGCAAAGGACACATGGCAGTGGAATGGTTTGCGGTCTGCCGTATTTTCTTTGCGGTTCGGGATGCCGTGTCTGTCAACGCGCTAACCCGCTGGTGATCCACCTAGGCAGAGCGGTGACTCCGGAGCTCCGCCTTTCGTGCGCCATTCGTCCGGCGTCCAGGTATGCAGCGTCAGTGCATGCAGTCCTGTCTGGAATTCATCGCCGAGGACGCGATTGATCTGACGGTGACGGTCAATGACTAGGGTGTTCTCAAAGCTGTCGCTGACCACCAACAGCTTGAAATGCGATTCGGAGTCAGGCGGGACAGCGTGCATATAGCTTTCATCGACGATATCCAGATGCGTGATCGAACTCAGCGAACCTTTCAGCAGATCCTCGATGCGTTGTTTGCGACTCATAGTGGAACCTCGCAGTGATGTGGCCAGGCCAACGGGATGCAAATCATACCCGGTTTGAGCCGTCTGCATGTTCAGTCGGGTCAAGCCGTCTTCATCACCCTGGCCAACTGACTGTTCAGTGAACGTCTGGCGATCAATATCCTTGGTGCGACCTTAGAGGCAGCGATTCAACTGTTCAGTGAGCCGGGATCGGCGTGAATTCGGGGGGAACTGCCGAGCAGGTTTAGGCGCGCCATGAACGGTTAGACATGTTGACACATGCGTACAGTGGTTCAGCGCCGAATGCTGATAGCCGGAACGCATCACGCCACAAAGGCGCAGGACTTTGAACGTCTCGGCGCCTTTGCGGTTCTGGCCTGCGGCTTTACCAGGCAACCCATCCCGTGTAGGCGGTCACGAGCACCAGCACGCCAAACCCAATGCGATACCAAGCAAAGACCTCGAAACTGTGGTTGGAAACGTAGCGCAGCAGGGTCTTGATACTGATCGCTGCCGACAGAAAGGCCGCCGTAAAGCCAACGGCAAATACTGGCAAGTCGCTCATGGCGAGCAATTCACGCGCTTTGTACACATCGTACAGGGTTGCGGCCAGCATCGTTGGAATGGCGAGAAAAAAAGAAAGCTCGGTTGCGGCACGCCGCGACAGACCAAAGATCAACCCACCCATGATGGTGGCGCCGGAGCGCGAGACGCCGGGAAACATCGCCAGCGTCTGCGCAAAGCCAACCTTAAGCGCCTCGCGCCAGGTGATGTCCGCGATGGCCTCGAAATTAACCCGGCGCGGGCGGCGCTCGATATAGAGGATGACGAACCCTCCGACGATCAGCGCACCGGCAACGGTGAGCGGATTAAAAAGATACGTCTTAATGATGTCATGAAAGAGGACGCCAAGCACCAATGCGGGCAGAAAGGCGATCAGGATATTCAGGGCGAAACGCTGCTCCGGCGCCTGCGTCCACATCCCCAGCACAACCTGCACCAGACGTTTGCGATAAAACCAACACACCGCGAGGATTGCGGCAAGCTGGATGACGATTTTGAAGACTTTGCTCTGTTCGTCCGTATAGTCGAGCAGACTGCCGACGATGATCAGATGCCCGGTCGAGGAGATCGGAAGAAATTCGGTCAGTCCCTCGACGAGACCAAGGATCAGTGCGTTTGAAAGGTGTATCCAGTCCAAGCGGCTTGGCTCCTGAGTAGCGTTGTGAAGTCAGAAAATGATCCTGGATCATCCGGCAAGCGCCGACTGTCGCATCCGGTTAGGATCAGCGATCCGTCTGGAGCAGGCGCTGTATCTCGGTGAATCCGCCTGCATTTGCCCAGTCTAACGCGGTCTGGCCTTTGAAGTCTTTGAGTGTGCGGTCGGCACGATGGTGCAGAAGGGTTGCAACAGTTTTGGCGTGACCCTGTTTGGCGGCCCAGATCAGAGCAGTCCAGCCTTCGGTTGATTCCTGATGGTCGACCATCGCGCCGTGTTTCAGGAGCAGATCAACAGCCTCGGCATGATCGTTGGAAGCCGCGAGCATCATCGCCGTATAACCGCCCTTATCAACTGCATCGACCTTGGCGCCGGCAGCGAGCAGACGTTCGACGACTGCCGTATGCCCATAGAGTGCCGCCTTCATGAGCGGCGTCCACTGGCAACTGTCGCGCACGTCGGGCTGACGATGTTGCGAGAGCATCTGATTGAGAGCCGACAGATCACCCTGTTCAGCGATGTCAAGCAGGGTTTCGCCGGTCGTGCCTGGCAGTGGATTGGGATCTGATTGACTGCATGCGGCGAGTCCAGTCAGGGTGATGGCAAGCGTGATAATGTGTGTGCATTTCATGCGGCGGCATTGTTAGCAGACTGTGCCGAACTGCCAATGAGATTACGCAACGGCTTGACCTGCCATGACTCGGTTTTAGTCGCCCGCGTCCGTCTTTTCAGGCGGATTATCAGGCAGCAGGGTCAGATCACGGACATTTTTCTGCACCGCGACGGCAGCAAACAGGCTGAGGATGAAGGACATCGCGTAAAAACCCTTTTCACTGGCAGCCAGCGTGGCATTCCATAGACCAACCGCCAGCAGCAGGATCGAAAGTCCGAGCGAAAGCCAGCACAGACCAAAATAGAGTCCGGTGACGGGAATCCCTTCGAGCCGGTCACGCACCGATTTCTGAAGGGAGACGGCAGAGAACAGGCCATACATCAGCAGCGTGAAATAATAGCCTTTCTCGTTGAGCGGCATCCCGGCGTTCCACAAACCCACGAGATAGGTCATGGCACCGATAAACAGCGCCGCCCAGGATGCCCCGATGAATGCGCCAGTTGGTTGTTGAACGTGTGGTGTCATGGTGGTTCCAAGTGTGCTCGATGGTTCTGGATTGCCGTGCCATCTGATGCGCAGCGCAATCGCTCAAACAGCCGCCTTGATCGGCGTGACAGGCGCTCTAACGGGCGATGGTGCAGCAGGCCTGTCCAGTTCGAGCGGCTTGCCCTTCAGGATGCGCTCGACATGCTGTGCATTGCGGGCGAGATAGATGGTCAGTTCTTCCATGTCGGCGTCGGCCAAAGTCGGCAACACCCTGTCGGCGCGGAGCATCTGCGCCAGACGTTCGGCATGTTCCAGCGCCCGGTCATAGGCGTCAGCCGTTTTTTTGTCGGCGGTGCGCAGACGTTCGGTTCCGTGGCTGTCTTTCACGATATATTCAATCTCGATCATTGTTTGATATTCCCGCGTTGCTCAGTCAGCGACGCAGTATAGCCGCGCCAGCCTGCATTGCTGAGTGGATTTGGATCGCGGCACTCGTCAGCGAAAATCGCTGATGCCACGCCAACCCGCCGGTACAGATCACCGCCAGCATGAGCAGCGTGAGTGCATGGCGGGCACGCGAGTCCAGTCCAAAACGGGCGCGCAGTCCGCGCCGGTGCGCCCGTCTTGCAGCGCGGTCGGTACGGGCATGAGTCAGGAGTATCTTCCAGGCACGGACAATTGCGGCGGGAACCCGTCCGCGCCGCAGGTTCGCCAGATCATCGCGCAGCGTGTGAACCTGCGATACACCCTCTGGCAATCCTTTGGGAAAACTGGCCGCATTGGTAAAGACGACACGTCCCAGAACCGGGATACCCAAGCCAATGGCTTGCAGTGCTTTCAGGTGGGCATGATTCTGTCGCAGCGGATTCTGAAGGGCATGGCGTTTCCCGCCCAGAACCTGCGTCCAGGTCGCCTCATCAGCCTGACCAAAAATCGCGCCGCGATAGTTTTTGGTTTCGACCACCAGCAGACCCGCCGGGGTCAGCACCAGATGATCAATTTGGGTCAGGCCACCGCGACCATCGGGCAGGATCAGATCGTGGCGAACCTTGCGGAAAAGCCGCTCCAGAACCTGCCCGACCTGGAACTCACCCTCGGCACCCCGGCGTTGCGTCAGACGGATGCGCCTGAAGAACCTGAGCGCAGCCAGCAGCAGAATCAGCGGAATCAGCCACGGCAACACAGGTAGCGCCAACATCAGATCATCAAATGACATCATTGTTGGGTAGCGATCTCATCAAAAGTGGATCCCGAAAACCGGACAGTCATTGAGCGTCAGTTCTGGTTGTTATTTAGGCCACTAAATCAGCGACTCCCAATAGGTTCCGAACAGCAGCACGGCGGAGGCGGATACCGTGATCAGGATATTGTCGTCGATCAAGCCAAATTCATAGCGTTCGAACACAGTTGCCACGATTGCTGAGAACAACCCCCAGACCGGAATCGCCGGGTCAGCTTGTCCGCCGATGAACCAGCCCAGCGGCGCGCAGATCAGTAGCATGAAAACATTGCCAATGGGATGCTTGGAACGTTTGCGGATCACCGCATTGCGCACGATGCCAGTCACCCCGTCGCCAAAGGCCATATAGAGCGATGGCAGGATCGCAAGCCAGGGATTGCCCAGCACCCACCACAGCAGCGACACTGAACTCGCCCACATCAGCGCAAACTTCACGTCATTGCGGTTATCGCCAGTCTGAAACCAATAGAAGCGCATCCCGCTGACGTGTGCGACATAGAGCAGGAGTGTCAGCAGCAGCCCGCTGACCAGCGGATACCAGGGATCGGTGAAGACCAGCGGCACCATCACTGAGCCGATACCTCCGGCCAGCATGTGAACGAGCTTGCGGTTGTAGTAAACGGCTCGGATTGGCTCCATCCCGTGCGCCACCATCCGCTGATAGGGAAGGCGGGTCAGAAAGAGGATGGCCAGCACATAGATGCTCAGGCCAAAAGCCCAGTTGAATTGGGTTGAGACAGCGAATGTCAGCATCTGCGAGCCTACTAAACGACAAAATGGTGAGATGATTCAAGTGTCTGGTGGTTTTTCAGGTCAGACGAGAATCTCAGTCGGTGTCGGATGGCCTAAAAAATCGACTGGACTGGCGGTCAATCCATACGCGCCAGACTGCAACACAGCGATCAAATCGCCTTCTTGTGCATGACCAAGCGGCATCTTGTCAGCCAGCACATCAAGCGGCGTACACAGCGGCCCAACGACCGACGCGGTTACTGGCTCGCCATCCGCGCTGACGCGATTGGCAACGACGACCGGATAATTTTTGCGGATCACCTGCCCGAAGTTGCCGGATGCGGCGAGATGCTGATGCAGTCCGCCGTCTGTCACCAAAAATACCTGTCCCCGCGACAGCTTGCGATCCACCACCCGACAGAGATAAACGCCTGCCTCGCCGACGATAAAACGCCCCAGCTCGATGATGAATTCAGCCGTCGGCAGCTCACGGCGGGCAGCGGGCAGCAATTCGGCGAGGCGTTCGCCCACGGCGACCAAATCGAGCGGCTGCTCGCCGGGGAAATAGGGAATCCCAAACCCGCCGCCAAGATTGAGCGACCGCACCGGCGCTGGCGCGTCGTGCGCCAGCCGTGCGGCTAGCGCCAGCGTCTTTTCCTGAGCCTCGGAAATCGCCTCCGCCCGCAGATTCTGCGACCCCGAAAAGATGTGAAAGCCGACGAAATCCAAATCCAGGGTCTTGATTGCAGCCAACACCGCAGGCACTCGTTCGGCGTCGATACCAAACTGTTTCGCGCCGCCGCTCATCTTCATCCCAGATGATTTCAATTCAAAATCAGGATTCACGCGCACCGCGATCCGGGGCTGGATACCGAGCGCCACGCCGATCTCCGTCACCGCCCGCAGCTCGCGCTCTGATTCCAGATTGATGACGATTCCCGCTGCAATCGCCTGCCGCAATTCGGTCAGACTTTTAGCGGGGCCGGCAAAACTGATCTGATCCGGCGGCATCGGCGTATCGAGCACGGTCTTCAGTTCGCCTCCGGAGGCAACATCGAAGCCGTCCACCAGTCCGGCCAAATGTTGCACCACGGCAGGCATTGGATTCGCTTTGATCGCGTAATGCAGTTGGATCTCTGGCGGCAACGCGGCGCGAAGTTGCGCAATGCGGGCGCTGACGAGGTTGCGATCATAGGCATAAAACGGTGTCCGGCCAACCCGTTCAGCCAGTCGCGACGCTAAAAAGCCGCCGATCATCAATTGGTTGTTACTGATTGGAAACGCCAGCGGCGCGGTATGACGGATGGTGGTCATCGAGCAGCGTCCTCGAATAAATCAGCCAGTTCGAGCGCGAGGCGTTTACGGTCGATCTTGCCGTTCGGGTTGCGCGGCAGCGGTTCCTGTCGGGCGATGATCCGGGCGGGCAGCATGAACATGGGCAGTTGCGCCTGACACGCCGCCAGCAACGCCGCACTGATCGCCTCGCCGTTGTCCAGCGCGAACGTGACGAGGACGACGGCTTGACCGATTACCGGATGCGTCACGCCAAGCGCGGCGACTTCGGCCACCTGACCGGTCGCATAAACGACTTCCTCGACTTCAGTTGGGCTGACCCGATAACCGGAGGTTTTAATCATTTCGTCGCGGCGACCGACGAAATAGAGATAACCGTCGGCATCCAGTGTCACCGTGTCGCCCGACCACACCGCGATTTCCGGGATCGGCAACCCAGCGGGCTGACCCGGCGCAGGTTTGAAGCGTTCGGCGGTTTTCTCAACATCGTTCCAATAACCGAGCGCAACGTGGACACCGCGATGCACCAATTCACCCGGCTCGCCCGGCGCACAGGGTGAACCGTCCTCGCGCACCACCAGAATCTCCGCGTTTGGGATCGCCTTGCCCATCGAGCCGGGACGGCGGTCGATATCTTCCGGCGGCAAATAGGTCGAACGAAACGCCTCGGTCAATCCGTACATTAAAAACGGTTTGGTTTGCGGCAACTTAGCGCGGAGATTAGCCAGCGTCGCGCCCGGCATCGCGCCGCCGGAATTGGTGAGATAACGCAGATGTTCGCCGACCGTTTCCGGCCAATCCAGTTCAGCGAGTTGAATCCACAGCGGCGGCACGGCGGCCAGTCCGGTGATGCGTTCGCGCGCCACGGTGCGAATCACGTCACGCGGCAGCAGATAATTCATGAGCACCGTGCAGGCACCGACTCGAAATGCGGTGGTGAGCTGGCTCAGGCCATAATCAAAACTCAACGGCAGCACCGACAGAATCCGGTCATCTGGCTGGTTATCGAGATAACTGGCCACGCTGACCGCGCCGCCGACCAGATTGCGATGCGACAGGACAACGCCTTTCGGTCGCCCGGTGCTGCCGGAGGTGTAGAGAATCGCTGCCACATCGCCGTCAATCACCTGATGCGGTTTGAACGCGGTGATTGGTATTGGCGCATCCCAGCCGATGACCGGGATTGCGTTAGGGATCGCCTCGTCTGCCAGCTTGCCGACGATCAGAATCGTCTGTAAATCAGGACAGTGCGGCAAAACTGGACGCAGCAGCGCCAGCCGGTCAGCGGAGGTGACGAGGATGCGCACGTTGCAATCGCCGAGGATATGCGCGACCTGTTCGGCCTTGAGCAGCGGATTAACTGGCACGAATACGCCGCCCGCCGCCGCTGCGCCGAACAGCGCGATCACCGTTTCCGGGCGCTTGTCGAGATAAACCGCGACGCGATCACCCCGCGCCAAACCCAGATCCAGATAATGCGCGGCGGCGGATTGCACCGCATCAGCCAACGTCTGATACGACCATTCAGCACCGCCCGAACGCAGCGCAGGATTGGTCGGCGTCCGCTGAGCCTGGCGAATCAGAAGATCGTGAATCAGTTCAGTCATGGGCGTGAGCGTCCACCTAAATTGAGTCTTCCAGTGGTGATGCAGGCGGTCTGTCACGCTGGAAGCGACGGTGCAGAAGACCAGACTGCGGCGACAGTGATCAAAACGCAGCGATTGCGCTTAGTCTGGTGGATCGAGCGGCTGGCGATAACCGCATTCCTTCTGCGGGCACGCTTTAGCCACGCTTCCACTCTTTTTGGTGATCTTGATGGTCAGCGCCCCCCAGCCGCATTTGGGGCAGGGCTCGGCGATGGGCTCGTCCCAGACCGCATAGTCACAAGCGGGATAGGTCGAGCAGGAATAAAATAGCTTGCCGCGCCGCGATTTCTTTTTCTGCAACGTGCCCTGATGGCACTGCGGGCAGGTGACGCCAGTATCCTCCGGTTTTTCAAGCGGCTCGATGTGTTTGCATTTTGGATAGGCGCTGCACCCGATGAACCTGCCGTAGCGTCCGCGCTTGATCTCAAGCGGTGAGTTACAGGCGGGACAGGCGCGTCCTTCGACGATCTCCGGGATGGCTGGGGCTGAATTGTCGGTGTTAAGATCGCGGGTGTAGTCGCAGTCAGGATAGTGTGTGCAGCCGATGAAACGCCCATTGCGCCCAAGCCGGATCGATAGCGGATTGCCGCATTTGGGACAAAGCTCGTCAAGTTTTTCCTGAGTCACGTCGCTGCGCTTGACATGTTCCTGGGTGTGATCAACCAGATCCTTAAATGGTTTCCAGAAGTTTTCGAGGAGCGGAATCCAGTCTTCTTCGCCGCGTGACACCGCATCCAGTTCATCTTCCAGACGTGCCGTAAAGTCGTAATCGACATAGGCGGTGAAATATTCGGTGAGGAATCGGTTGACCACCCGCCCGACATCGGTCGGTGAAAAGCGTTTCTTGTCGAGTGTGACGTATTCGCGATCCTGCAAAGTGGAGATGATCGAGGCATAGGTGGACGGTCGCCCGATGCCAAACTCTTCCAGCGCCTTGACCAGCGATGCCTCGGAATAGCGCGGCGGCGGCTCGGTGAAATGCTGTTCGGCGCGGATGGCGAATAGCTCAACACGATCTCCGACCGCCATCTCCGGGAGCATCCGTTCCTCGTCATCATCGGCGCTCTTGGCGTCATCACGTCCTTCGAGATAGACACGCATGAAACCGGGTTCAGCGATGATCGATCCAGTTGAACGCAGCAGATTGCCAGCACCGGCGCTCAGATCGACGGCGACCTGATTAATCAGCGCATGTGCCATCTGGCAGGCGAGGGTGCGCTTCCAGATGAGTTCGTAAAGCCTGAACTGCTCGTGGCTCAGATGGGTTTTGACGGTCGTTGGTTCGCGCAGGATCGAGGTTGGGCGGATTGCTTCATGCGCTTCCTGTGCGTTCTTGGACTTGGTCTTGAACAGCCGGGGTTGTTCAGGCAGATCGGCGTTGCCATAGCGATCCGCGACATAGGCGCGAATCTCATCAATGGCTTCCTGCGCCAGATTCACCGAATCAGTGCGCATGTAGGTGATCAGCCCGACCGCCTCGCCACCAACATCGACGCCTTCGTAGATCTGCTGGGCGACCCGCATGGTGCGCTGCGCGGTGAAACCGAGCTTGCGGGCGGCTTCCTGCTGGAGCGTGGAGGTGATGAATGGCGGCGCGGGATGGCGCTTGCGCTGTTTGCGCTCGACCTGTTCCACCTGCAACATTCCGGCGGCGGCCTGCTCAAGCTGGCGCCAAACAGCGTTAGCGCGGTCTGCATCGGTGATGCTGAACTGTTCCACCTTGTCGCCGCCGAAGGTCGTCAGCTTGGCGCTGAAGGGTTTGGCGTCCTTGGCGGCATCGGCCTCGATCGTCCAGTATTCCTGCTGGATGAAGGCTTCGATTTCATTCTCGCGCTCGCAGATCAGACGCAGCGCCGGACTCTGAACCCGCCCGGCAGAGAGTCCACGGCGGATTTTCTTCCACAACAGCGGCGAGAGATTGAAGCCGACCAGATAATCCAGCGCCCGCCGCGCCTGCTGCGCATTCACCAGGTCATAAGACAGCTCGCGGGGATTGGCGACCGCTTCCTGTACCGCCCGTTTGGTGATCTCGTTGAAGACCACACGATGCACCGGACGATCGCCGAGCTGCTTGCGTCCCTTGAGCAGTTCGTAGAGATGCCAGGAAATCGCCTCGCCTTCACGATCCGGGTCGGTTGCGAGATAAAGCGTGTCGGCCTCTTTCAGCTTTTTGGCGATGGCCTGGACGTGCTTTTCGTTACGGTCGATGATCTGGTACTTCATCGCAAAGCCGTTCGCAGGATCGACAGCGCCTTCCTTGGGCACCAGATCACGCACATGACCGTAGGAGGCGATGACCTCGAAGTCCGAACCGAGATATTTCTTGATAGTCTTGGCCTTGGCGGGCGATTCGACGATAACCAGATTCATGATGTCTCAAAGCGGGTCAACTGCCGCTGAAATGTTGCTTTTCGCCATAACACTGCACGGGATCTAATGCAGGGACTGTGGTGCTTCGTGATAGAGCATGTCTTCCATCTGGGTGAAGGCATCTTCGCGGCCAGGGCGGTTCATCAGCACCAGCAGCACCACCCATTTCACCTCATCTACTGCCACCAGCGTATGCTCGAAGGCGAGCAGACGTTCGATCACCAGCTCGCGGCTCGTCGGATCGAGGATGCCCTGCTGTTCCAGGGACAGCAGCAGGCCACGCGCCTCCGTGTCCAGTTTGGCGCACTCGTCTCCGGCATAGATCCGCATCGAACCGGTCGCGTGGTCGTGCGACGGCGAGGCATCGACCCTGTGCGCCAGTTCATCCAACCAGCGCAGCGCCTTGCCAACCTCGGCGGCGCTGAATCCGGCCTCGACCAGCTCATTTTCCAGATCACTCTGATCGACCGGGGATTGACTCTCGCCATCCATATAGTTTTCGTACAGGTAGATCAACACATCGACCATATTTTCGTACATCAATCAACCTCGTCAGCGAGGTCAGCCCGCAGGCTGACAGAAACCGGCGTCAACGCGCACCTGGATTCATGCACAGTGCACACGGCAGTAGCGACCACCCGGAACCGATGATACATGACCACCCAATTCCAGGATCAATAACATGGCAGTTACCCGTTGCGCCAACCAGCCAGTGCGTCCGACCAGCTCGTCCGGGGCGACCGGATCAAACCCCATGACCATCAGTAACTGCTGCGCATCGGCATCGAGTAACGTTGCCGTGGCGGTCTTGTCTGTCACTTCGGTTGACGCCATCGCCGAGGTCGCGAGCGCATCACGCAGCATTGGTGCCAATGACGCTAGAATCTCGGCAGCAGTTTCAACTAGGGTCGCGCCATCGCGGATCAGTGCATGACAGCCGCGAGCCAGTGGGTTATGGATCGAACCCGGCACGGCAAACACCTCGCGACCCTGTTCAAGTGCAGCGCGGGCGGTGATCAGCGAGCCGCTCTTCAGTGCCGCTTCGGTTACGAGCACACCCAGACTCAGCCCACTGATCACCCGGTTGCGACGCGGAAAATTCTGAGCCAGCGGCTCCTGACCCGGAGTGAATTCACTGACCAGTGCGCCTGATTCGGCGATCCGTCTGGCCAGGTCACGATGACTGGCTGGATAGACGCGGTCAGGGCCGGTTCCCAGCACTGCAATCGTGCGCCCGTCGCACTCCAACGCTGCGGCATGTGCCACGCCATCGACGCCAACCGCCAGACCACTGGTGATCACCAGTCCGAAGGCACTCAGTTGTCTGGTGAACTCCCGCGTGACCTCGCGTCCGCCCGGTGTTGGATTACGGCTACCGACGATGGCGATCTGCGGTTCGGCAAGCAGACTGACATCGCCACGGACATAGAGCAGCGGCGGTGCGTCAGGGATTGCAGCGAGCTGCGAGGGATAACGCGGGTCATCGAGCGTCAGGATGTGCGCGTCAGGCCGTTTCGACCATGCCAGAACGGTTTCCAGAAGCTCAGTGTCGGGTTGCCTGAGTGCCGCGATGCTTTCCGGTTTTAACCCCGCTGCGGCCAGTCGTGCCGTGCCTGCACATTGGATCGCCGTCGGCGACCCAAAATGCGCGATCAGACGCGCCACCGTACGCGGCCCGATCCTGGGAGCATGAACCAGCGCCAGCCATGCCACCAGTGGGTCATCGAGCAATCGGGATTCGGGAGTCAAGGCGGAGCGGGAAAATCAGGAGCGTGGGGCGGCAACCTGATCACCGACCCGAAAGGCACGCTGGGCACTCATCACCAGGGCAAAACTGACCCGCTCAAAGACGCGGAACACCATCAACGTCGCGGCGCGCTCGAAAGGCCGAATATATTGGGTATTTTTTCGCCGGAAATCGGCGCTGATCGGAAACGGGTCATCATGCCGCCAGCCTTTGTTCTCGAACTCGTGGCCAACCCATAAGCCGCTTGACAGCGGACCTTCGTTGCGCCAGCCGGAATCGAGCGTCTCGCTACGAACCTGATCGCGTTCTTTTCCGCCGCCGACAAACGCCTCGAAGACCTGGCCTGGCTCGATGCGATCGCGGGTGCCACGATTCAGGACGACCACGTCGAACTGACCGATCTGCGACACGCCATTGAGAACCGACAGGATCTGGCCACGGGTTCCAGGCGGTGCCGGTCGCGGATAAAAGTTTTCCAGCGGACGATCATTGCCGGCTGGGATGACGCGATCACCAATGGCGACTTCGCGTTCTGATCGCGTGACCCGCAGTCTGGCCGGGTCGCCAGGACGCTCCAACTCGGCATTGGCGACAAAGACCGCTTCATAGCCCAGGGTTTCATTGGTTTCAGGGTCGCGCAGTGCCTCGCCAGGACGCAGAATCTGGAAATTCAGTTGCTGTCTGGAATCGATACGGCGCACATAGATGGAATCATGCAACCCGACGACCAGATGTTCTTCAGGAAAACCCACGACATAAAATGCGCGTTTGATTTGGTCAGAATCTGCGACGTAAGGCTGGGTTAAAAACGGTTCGATGGCACCGATCTTGATCGTCGGTACTGCCGTGGTGAGTGATGATTCGCGCACTTTAGGCGACAGGCGTACCACGCGCATCCCATCATGTCCGGCGGGAGCTGAACCGCTGCGCAGGATGCTGACACGCGGTTTGCCAGCGACCAGGCTGGATTGCAACACGTCGCCTGGATAAATGAGATTCGGATCATCTCCTGCCCTGGCCTGCCAGACTTCCGACCAGCGCCAGGGTTCAGTAATGAACATCTCGGCAATCTTCCAGAGTGTATCCCCCTGACGCACGGTGTAGGTTTGAGGCGCATCGGGCGCAAGCTCGACAGCCCATGCGAGGGACGCCAGCAGCAGACTGATGGCAAGAAATCCGGTCATGGCAAACCTGGTGACAACAACGTGGCTAGTCATGGCGTGCTGAACCCTCCAGGAGGATCGAAATGGACTTCGACACACCCATCTCGACCGGTGGTGTAGTATTCTTTGAATAAATTCGCTGATTGTTGGCGCAACTCTAGTTCATTCCACTCGCTGACCGCAAACTTGCAACGATGGCAAAGCTCGATATTCTCACCTTTCCTGAACCTCGGTTGCGCAACACAGCGCGACCCATTGAGCGGGTCGACGAATCCATTCATCGTCTGGTCGACGACATGCTGGAGACCATGTATGCCGCGCCCGGCATCGGGCTGGCGGCGATCCAGGTCAATGTCCCGCTGCGACTGGTGGTTATCGACACCTCCGAACGCCATGACACGCCGCTGTGCCTGATCAATCCACAGATTCTGTCACTCGAAGGCACCGAACAGATGGATGAAGGCTGTCTCTCGGTGCCTGGATTTTATGAGACCGTGACCCGCGCTGAACGGGTCAGCGTCACGGCGCTCGACCGTGGTGGCAATCCCTTCACACTCGATGCCGACGGCCTGCTCGCAGTCTGCATCCAGCATGAAATCGATCACCTGAACGGCAAGCTGTTCGTCGATCATATCTCCATGCTCAAGCGCCAGCGCATCCGCCGCAAACTCGAAAAAGACCGTCGACAGTCTGCCGAAGCGCAGCGGGGGGCGGCCTGATGCGGATCGATCTACGCCTGCTGCGATCCTGGATGCCTGGTTTGGATAGCGACGGTTGGGCTGCGCCATGAGCGCCAGAATCATCTTTGCGGGAACGCCTGAATTTGCGGTTCCCAGTCTTGCCGCCCTGATTAATCAAAGACTTCAGATCGTCGCCGTCTACACTCAGCCGGATCGTCCTGCCGGACGTGGTCAGAAGCTCCAGATGAGCCCGGTCAAGCGTCTGGCGCTGGATCACGCCCTGCCGGTTTTCCAGCCAGAGAGCCTGAAAAAAGAGGCTGGAGCGGTTGCCGAACTGTGCGCACTGAAGGCCGACCTCATGATCGTGGTCGCCTATGGCCTGCTGCTCCCGGTCGCAGTGCTGGAGGCTCCCCGCCTGGGCTGCGTCAACGTTCATGCCTCGCTGCTGCCGCGCTGGCGCGGTGCCGCGCCGATCCAGCGAGCGGTGCTGGCGGGTGATTCACACAGCGGCGTGTGCATCATGGGGATGGAGGCTGGTCTGGATACCGGGCCGGTCTATCATCGTGTCGAGACCCCGATTGCGCCGCATGAAACCGGCGGAACCCTGCATGACCGTCTGGCAACCCTGGGCGCACAGGCATTGTGTACGGCGCTGCCAGGCATTTTCGATAGTTCGACCGTTCCCCAGCCACAGGATGACGCACTGGCAACCTATGCCCGCAAGCTCACCAAAGAGGAAGCGCTGATCGACTGGAGTCTGCCTGCCGACACCATCGAGCGCCAGATCCGCGCCTTCAATCCCTGGCCGGTTGCCTACACCCACCTCGACGGCGCGGTGCTGCGGATCTGGGATGCCGAGGCCGATCTGCAAACCCTGGCCTCATCAACGCCCGGCACCGTCATGACTACCGGCAGGACGGCCATCACCGTTGCCACGGGGCAGGGAACGCTGCGAATCACCCGTCTTCAGCCGTCTGGGAAAAAGCTCATGACTGCCGGCGACTATCTCAATGCCCGCCACCTTCAGGGTGCGCAGCTTGCCTGAGCACCATTCATCCGCCGGTGTGGCGGCGCGTGTCGCGGCGGCTCGCGCACTGTATCAGATCCGCTATCAAGGGCAGTCACTGACACGCAGTCTGCCCCGATACCAGACCGCGCTCACGCCTGCCGATCAGGCGCTGATGCAGGAAATGGTCTATGGCGCACTACGTCTGTTGCCACGCCTAGAGGCGCTGGCCAGACGTTTGCTCAAACGTCCACTAAAACAGGCTGACCGGGATCTGGAGTCACTGATCCTGATCGGGCTTTATCAACTCCTCGCCATGAACACGCCAACCCATGCCGCCGTGTCCGTCACTGTCGAGGCCAGCCGTGCGCTGGGCAAACCAGCAATGGCCGCGCTCGTCAATGCACTGTTACGGCGGTTCCTGCGTGAGCGCGATGACCTGCTGGCCGAGGTTGAACAGGAACCAGAAGCCCGCTGGCTGTTTCCCGACTGGCTACTCGCAAGTCTGCGCCACGACTGGCCGACAGACTGGGACGCGATCATCGACGCCAGCAATGCGCGTGCGCCGATGGCGCTGCGGGTCAACGGAACCCGTATCAGTCCAAGCGATTATGCTGCCCGGCTTGCGAGCGCTGGAATCGCGGCAAACCAGATTCCAGGCACTCATTCCGGCCTGCTGCTCGACCAGCCACGCCCGACCCGAGACCTGCCAGGGTTTGCCGAAGGTCTGGTTTCGATTCAGGATAGCGGTGCGCAACTCGCGGCCAAGCTGCTTGACGCCGCACCCGGACAGCGGGTGCTGGATGCTTGTGCCGCACCTGGTGGCAAGACCGCCGCAATCCTGGAACAGGCGGGCAATGCGCTGAATCTGATCGCTATCGACAGCGATGACTCGCGTCTGACCACAGTGTGCGCGACGCTTGAGCGCCTCGGTCTGTCAGCAGAAGTCCTGCCAGGCGATGCCACGTCACCCGCAGGCGACTGGAGCGACCTGCTATTTGATCGCATCCTGCTGGATGTGCCCTGCTCGGCGACCGGCGTGATCCGGCGTCACCCGGACATCAAATGGCTGCGCCGCGCCAGCGACATCACAACCCTCGTTGCGATCCAGGCACAGATGCTCGATGCCATCTGGCCACGGCTTGCGCCGGGCGGACGTCTGCTCTACGCAACCTGTTCGCTGCTGGCCGCTGAAAATGAGTCACAGATTGCAGTTTTTCTATCGCGTCAACCACAGGCTCGTGAGATGTCGCTGGCGACAGACTGGGGGCAAGCGCGTCAGCATGGGCGGCAACTGCTGCCAACCCAAGGCGGTCACGATGGGTTTTACTACGCGCTCATCGAGCGTCTCCCTGCATGAGCGCACGGTTAACCAGGCCACACCTGCCACGGGTACTGAGTCTGCTGCTTGCGCTCCTGACACAGCTCGTCGCCATCCCGGCCACTGCACGGGATGATTTCAACGTACGCGATGTGCACACCCATTTGGAAAATGGGGTCTATTTACTCAACGCCACCATTGATGCGAAGTTCAGCGCAGAGGCGCTGGAGGCGCTCGAAAACGGCGTCCCGCTGACCATCGTGATTCATTTCCAGGTGCGTTGCGTCAAGGCATGGCTCTGGGAAGACAGCCTACTGGATCAGCAGAGACGCTATGTCATCCGTTATAAACCGCTCGCTGACGGCTATGAGGTTTACCCGCTTCCGGGCGAACACGGACGCCGTTTCGTCACCCGTGAGGCGGCGCTCCGTGCATTCGGCGAGCTGACCGATCTGGCGCTTATCAACCAGGATCGACTCCAGCCGGACACCGACTACGAGGTTCAGATCAAGGTCTTTCTGGACATTGAGGCACTGCCACTGCCATTACGCCCCATCGCTTATCTCAAGCCCTCCTGGCAGCTTGCTAGCCGCTGGAGCAAATGGCCGCTCAACCGCTGATGCGACTGCGCGAGCTCGGTATTCTGCCGGTGGCGGCGCTGATCGGCGGGCTGTTCGTGGTGCTGGTGCTGATGCGCGATGCCGTGGAAAACTCGGAGGCGCTGAGCCGCGCTTTCGTGCCGCTGCTGTTCGTAGTGCTGGTTGGACTGCTGCTGCTGGCGGTGCTGGTAGTGGTTAATGTCGTCAAGCTGGTGCGCCGTCATCGCCGTCAGGCTGCTGGTTCGCGTCTGACCGCCCGCATCGTGATCCTCTTTGCCGTGATCTCGCTGTTGCCAGTTGGCGTGGTGTATTATTTTTCGCTCGGCTTTCTGCTGCGCGGGATCGATAGCTGGTTCGATGTCAAGATCGGCCGTGCCATGCAGGATGCCCTGCTGCTCAATCAGGCATCGTTGGATCTGAATCAGCGGGTTCTTGGCAAATACACCGAACAACTGCTTGCGGGTATCAAGGATCGCTCATCAACCGCCATCGCGCTGAGCCTGAACAATCTCCGCCGTCAGGCCGGCGCCATCGAGCTGACAGTTTATGGTTCCGGCGGTCAGGTGCTGGGCACGGCGAATGAAGACCCGACCCAACTGGTGCCTAACCGTCCCGAACGCGAGATTCAGCAGAATGTCCGCAGTGGAACCAATTATGTTGGACTGGAAACCGGCGTCACGAATGAACTGGTGGTGCGCGCGCTGGTGCAAGACCCCGATGGCCGTGACATGCAGATGCAGGCGATCTTTCCGACCTCGGCGCGGATCAGCGAACTCTCTACTCGTCTGGAGGATGCGTATAACCGCTATACCGAACTGGCCTATCTGCGGCAGTCGCTGAAATTCAGCTTTTCGCTGACCCTGTCGCTAGTGCTGCTGTTCGGGCTGATGGCCGCGCTGATCGCTGCTTTTCATACCGCTCGGCGACTGGTCGCGCCCATCGCCGACATCGCCCGTGGAACCCGCGCCATCGCTGAAGGCGATTACGAACAGCAGATTGCCCTGCCCAAACACGACGATGAACTCACCTTTCTAGTCGCCTCATTCAACGCCATGTCACGGCGCATCGCCCGTGCGCGTGATGACGCCGCCCGCAGCAAGCAGGCGGTCGAGACCCAGCGTAACTATCTGGAAACCGTGCTGGGTCGTCTCTCTTCGGGAGTGGTCGCTTTCGATGACAGCCAGTGTCTGCGCACCGCCAACCCGGCGGCACGCAATATTCTAACGCTGGCTTTTGCAGACGACGCTAGCCACAGTCTGGAACAGATCGAGCGCGAGCAGCCTGATCTCAGCCCCTGGACTGAAGCGGTTCGACACCATCTGGCCGCCGGTCAGGCGTGGCGCACCGAAGTGACGCTCCAGCGCGGTGAAGGCAGCCAGACGCTCCTGTGCCGTGGGAGTCCGCTGCCGCTGCCTGATTCCGAGCAGCGTGGTCATGTCGTGGTGTTCGATGACATCACCTCGCTCATCACTGCCCAGCGCAATGCCGCTTGGGGCGAGGTGGCGCGACGCCTGGCGCATGAAATCAAAAATCCACTGACCCCAATCCAGCTCTCCGCCGAACGGCTGCGTCACAAGCTGCTGTCCAAGGCGGATGACGCCGATGCCCGGATCATCGAACGCGCCACCAGCACCATCATCGCGCAGGTCGAGGCGATGAAATCCATGGTCAACGATTTTTCGGACTATGCCCGGGCGCCACGCATCCAGCCAGAGCCACTGGTTCTCGACCAGCTCATCCAGGAGGTTCTGGATCTCTACCGCAGTGCCGGAATCCCCGCATTACAGATCCATCTGGATGCGGCAGGGATGCTGGTACGTGGCGACCCACTGCGACTGCGCCAGCTCCTCCATAATCTCATCAAGAATGCGCAGGAGGCGCTGGAAGGTCATGCTGATGGCCGGATCACAGTGACAACGACATGGATCACGCAGACAGAGATGGAATCCGGCGCGGCTGTTGAGTTAAGCATCACTGATAACGGCCCTGGTTTCGATGCGCGTCTGCTGGAGCGGTTGTTTGAACCCTATGTCACCACTAAAGCAAAAGGAACCGGTTTGGGGCTCGCCATCGTCAAGAAGATTATTGAGGAACACAGCGGTATGATCATGGTCGAGAACACCAGCGAGGGTGCCTTGATCAGAATCCGGCTGCCGGTCTGTCAGGTCGCTGCGTCACCAGCCTAAGGTTTAAAAACACACACATGAGCGCAACACATATTCTGGTCGTCGACGATGAACCGGACATCCGTGGTCTGGTTCAGGAAATTCTGGAGGATGAGGGCTATGTCATCGCCATCGCCAAAAACGGCGAAACCGCACGTCTTGCACTGCGCGAGCGGCGCCCGGATCTGATCCTGCTCGACATCTGGATGCCGGATATCGACGGCATCACGCTGCTGAAAGAATGGGTGGAAGACGACGCATTGCCCTGTCCAGTGATCATGATGTCCGGGCATGGAACGGTGGAAACGGCCGTCGAAGCGACTCGGCTCGGTGCCTATGACTTTCTCGAAAAGCCGCTCTCGATGGCCAAGCTGCTACTGACCGTCGAGCGGGCACTGCAAGCGGACAAACTCCAGCAGGAAAACCTCGGTCTGAAGCGCCGCACCCCGCAGGTGCATGAGCCCATCGGGCGCAGCGCGACCATGCAGCGACTGCGTGAACAGGTTAAACGCATCGCCCAGCATGACACCTGGGTACTGATCATGGGCGAAGCCGGCAGTGGCCGCGAGACCTTTGCCCGCTATCTGCACTCGCAGAGCGCACGGCGTGAGCGGCCGTTCGTGGATCTCAGCGTCTCCTCGCTGTCAGGCGACAACGCGTCACGCGAACTCTTCGGCACTGAAGAAAACGGACATGCCCATTATGGCAGTCTGGAAAAAGCGGCGGGTGGCACGCTGCTACTGGATGAAGTGGCCGACATGGAACTCGATGCCCAGCTCAAACTCCTGGGCGCACTCGACAGCGGCTCATTCCTGCGCGTGGGCGGCAACGAGCCGGTGCGGATCGACGTGCGCATCGTGGCCGTGACTCAACGCAATCTGGAAGACGAAGTGCGGGCAGGCCGCTTCCGCGAGGATCTGTTCTATCACCTCAATGTCGTCCCGCTGAACGTGCCGTCGCTACAGGAACATGCCGAAGACGTGCCGGATCTGCTGAATTTCTATCTGGATTATTTTGCGACCCACGAAAAACTCCCCTACCGCCGTTTTAATGTTGGTGCCCAGAATTTTCTGCGCAACTATGCCTGGCCGGGCAATGTGCGCGAACTCAAAAACCTGGTGCAGCGGGTGTTGATCCTGGGGATGGGCGACGAGATCGGCCTGAAAGAGGTCGAGAGCGCACTCGGTGCGCCGCCGCCGCTCCAGATCCAGGCGTTAGAGGGGATGGTCTCGTTCGATCAACCATTACGCACGGCGCGTGAACAGTTTGAAAAAGCGTATCTGGATTACCAGCTCGAAAAACATGCCGGCAACGTCAGCAAAATGGCCAAGGAAGCCGGCATGGAACGCACCCATCTCTATCGCAAGCTGCGCTCGCTAGGGATCGAGATCAAGGAACGCCGATGAGCGGGAAGCTATCAGCGAATGGCGAGCTGAGACAGGATGAAGTCAGCGATGGCCTGTGCGTCATCGAGCGGCAGGACGACTGGATGCAAGGGAGCAGGCAGTGGATCAGCGGTTGCCACCGCGATAATGTCAGCGTCATCAGGATAGAGCGGTGCCTGACCGAGCGCTGCGCGGTAGACCTCGATCTTAGGATAACAGGCATGTTTGAAGCCCTCGACCAGAATCAGGTCGAGACGTTCTGACTCAAAGCGGGACAGCATCGCGTGTAGATCGGGGTCGATGCCTCTGGATGGATTTTCAACCTGTAACGCCCAGCGTTCACGCGAAGCAAGCAGGGTCTGGGAGGCACCGGCGGCGCGGATCTCAAAGCTGTCCTTGCCTGACACGTCCAGGTCGAATGTATGGTGCGCGTGTTTGAGATAGCCAACCCGCAACCCCTGACCATGCAGCACCGCGACGAGTCGGCGCAGCAGGGTCGTCTTGCCGCTGCCGCTGGGCGCGACGACGCCGAACACCGGAATGGAATCACCCTGGATCGTCATTCTTTCGTGCCTTTGAGCATTTCTGTCACTGCTGCAAGCTGCTCGCCCGCTTCAGCGATCACATCGACTGCGCCTTGCGCTTCAGAAAGTCCCAGACCCAGTTTGAGATAGGCGGGCACGTTATCATAATGAGGCAGTGGGCCTTCCGCGTCTGACTGGTTGAGTCGATAGAGACGGGCGACCAGAACGATATCGCAGACATCCGGCTGGTCGCCACGGTCGCGGTACCACTGATCTGATTCCCGCACCACGTCCACCAGATCAGACTCCAGACCCCAGTAGCGCACCACCATCTCGCCGATCATCACCCGCAGCTTGAGAATCGCAGCATCCAGTTCAGCGTCGTCGATCTCACGGTAATAGCGACTGACATGATCCAGGATCGGGATCACGCCGACATCATGCAGCAGCCCTGCCAGTAGGGCATGTTCCGGCTGACAGCCACCGCCATGACGGGCGATCACGAAGCTTAACGCGGAAATATGCACACTACGGTTCCAGAGATCCTTGATTCGCTGCTTCATCAGCGGTGATTTAGTCTTGAACACCTTCTGCATGGCCATGCCGAGCACGACTGAGCGGGTCATGTTGAAACCGAGCCGAATGATCGCATCGCGGACATCCGTGGTGGGTCGGGCACCACGATAAACCGGGCTGTTGGCAAGCCGGATCAGCCCACCGGTCACGGCAGGATCGATCTGCACGATGCGAGCCAGTTGCATCGACGTGACCGCTGGATTATTCATGGCATCCTGGATGGCTCGCGCGACCTTTGGCAGCGATGGCAGTTCCAGACTGCCCTGCTTGCAGGCTTGATAGAAGCGGATGAGCATGGCGCTTTCGACAATGCTGAGATCCATCTCGTCAAACGAGTCGCCAACTGGCTGGCGATCACCAGTCAGGCTTTCGTAAAGCTGACGATCAAGGCGCAGCAACTGCACTTCGGTCAGAGCCACGGCAGAATCCCGCAGACGCCCCGACTCGAATACGGGCTGACAGGCGCGCAGCGAACCCGACTCGATGATTTCCTTGCTGGCATCCCGCAGCAGACAGAGCTTGCCGGTCAGCACATAATCCAGCCAGGGTGCGTCATGGACTGCGGTCAGCTTTTTGCCGGTCGGGAGACTGGCAATAATCCCGCTTTGCGCAAGACGCGCACGCTGCTCACGGCTCAGGCGATGAACCGGCGTCAGATCCTGCAAGGTTTCTGCAGACAGTTCGTGCGTGGCATTCACGCCATTCTCTCCATTTGACTGTAACCTACATGTCAAGTCCCGTTAGATTATAGACCAGCTTTTTGAAGCGTTCGGGGCATGTTTGTTGCCAGTCTTTGAGAGCTTGAATCGGCGCGATGTGTCCCAGCGCCTTTTGCGGGATCTGGTGATTGTATAACCTCACATAGCCGGTGAGGGTGTCCGCCAGGTTCTGTGCGGAA
>CAIUAY010000113.1 GCA_903897335.1 uncultured Chromatium sp.
AGGGGGTAAAACAACGCTGTTGACACAGCAGGTTCGGGACGATTGAAGTCGAAGAGGCGGTGTTTCGTCAGGGCTCGCACAGGGAGCGCGCCTTCTCGGTCACGGCACAGGTCACTCATCGCTGTTGCTCGCAACCGTTGCAGCGGGTGGTGACAGATTTCGGGGTCGATGTGTCGTGTCATCCGATCACCGTATGGGCGCGTAGACGCACGTGCATGCTGTGGGCGCCGGCGCCGCGTGGATCGCCGATCAAGTCGAGCCGCGTTTCGTGTAACAGGGTCAGTTTCTCATCGATGTCTGCCATGCCTGTGACGATCTGGCCGCCCCGAGGTGTTCCACCGATCTCCGGGGGTGGCTCACCGAACAAAAAGAGCGGCTCAAGACTCATCAACTCCAGGCGGTGCTGGCGGAGTTAGCCAGTCATGAAGCGCCCAGCAGCGTGGCCGAGCCACAGGCTCCGGTGCGCGCCGCGCTATTTCAGTAACCGTCGCCACCAGTTCGATGATCAGGGGGCGCGTGAGCAGGGCTGACCGATTGGCTCCGGAGAGATCGCCGGAGAGTCAACGTCGCTCAGGATGCGCGTCGATGACGGTCATCACAAAACGAGCTACCGTTGCCTGCCTGTCATCGCCCCTGAGCAGCTGATAGGTGATGAGCATGAGATCTTTTGACATCTCACCAGCAGAAACCTGACAATTGCTGGTCAGAAAAACTGATAGCATAAGCCTGTTTTGCATCCCTGGAATGCGCAGACGTTCCGATGTCGAGTGGACGCTCCGGCCATGTCGCCGGGTCTCCTTCGCGGAACCCGTCGAACTTTCGGCCCATCCGGCCAACACCTCGCTGAAGCACATACCCAACATGAAGCTGCTTGTTCTCGGACTCAACCACAAGACTGCCCCCATCGACATCCGCGAGCGACTGGCCTTTGGCCCGGACATCATCGCGGGTGCGCTGCGTGATCTGACTAGCTGTCAGGGCGTTTGCGAGGGAGTGGTCTTATCCACCTGCAATCGCACCGAACTCTACTGCGCCATCCATGATGGCGCCGAAGAAGCCATCCGCCGCTGGCTCAGCGGATTCCATGGCGTCGAATACGAGCGCGTCAATCCCTTTCTTTATGCCTATGCCGACCGCGATGCCGTGGTGCATCTGCTGCGCGTTTCCAGTGGGCTGGACTCACTGGTTCTCGGCGAGCCGCAGATCCTCGGCCAGGTCAAGACCGCCTATCAAACTGCCACCGACTGCACCGCGACCGGCAAACTGTTGGGGCGTCTGTTTCAACATGCGTTTTCGGTCGCCAAGACGGTGCGCACCGAAACCGCCATCGGCTCAAGCCCGGTCTCGGTTGCTTTTGCAGCGGTGAATCTGGCGCGTCAGATCTTCAGCGACCTGTCGCAGCAGACGGCGCTCCTGATCGGCGCTGGCGAAACCATCGAACTGGCCGCCCGCCACCTCCATCACAACGGTGTCGGACGCATCATCGTCGCCAACCGCACTGTTGAACGCGCCCATGACCTCGCAGCGCAATTCGAGGGCTTTGCCATCTCGCTCACTGAGATTGCCAACCATCTGCCCGAAGCCGACATTGTCATCGCCTCTACCGCCAGCCCGCTGCCGGTGCTCGGTAAAGGCACGGTCGAACGGGCGCTAAAAAAGCGCAAGCATCGCCCAATCTTCATGGTCGACATTGCGGTGCCACGCGACATCGAGCCTGAAGTTGGCGAACTCGCCGATGTCTATCTGTATACCATCGACGACCTGCAAGGCGTGATCGACGAAGGTCTACGCTCGCGTCAGGCTGCCGCCGAACAGGCCGAGGAGATCATCGCTTTCCATTCCAGCGAATTCATGGCCTGGCTGCGTTCGCTCGATGCCGCCGGACTGATCCAGGATTACCGCCAACGCGCCGAAGAACTGCGTGATGAAGTCCTCGCCCGTGCCCAGCGCCAGCTTGATGCCGGTAAATCGCCCAGCGAAGTGTTGAGCTTCCTCGCCCATACGTTGACGAATAAACTGCTGCATGCGCCCAGCTCACGCTTGCGTCAGGCGGCGCGTGAAGGCGAGGCGGACATCCTCGAAGCCGCGAACGAACTGTTCCAGCTCGCCCAGACCCGCACGGCTCCATGAATCCATCCATCCGGGGCAAGCTGGAGCGCATCGCCGAACGTTTCACTGAAGTGATGGCCTTGCTGTCTGAGGTGGAGGTGCAGGCCGACCAGAATCGCTATCGTGATCTCGGTCGGGAATATGCCCAGATCGAGCCAATCATGACCTGTTACGGACGCTATCTGGATGCCGAACGGGACATGGCGGCTGCCGAGGAGATGCTCGCCGATCCTGAACTGGCCGTGCTGGCCCGCGATGAGATTGCCGCCGCTGAGGCGCGGCGCGATGCGCTCGAACCTGAACTTCATCAGCTGCTGATTCCGTCCGATCCCAACGACCAGTGCAACAGCTTTCTGGAGATTCGCGCCGGAACCGGTGGCGCGGAGGCTGCGCTGTTTGCCGCTGATCTGCTGCGCATGTACGTGCGCTATGCTGAAACGCTGTGCTGGCGCACCGAGCAGGTTTCCGAAAGCCCTGGCGAATTAGGTGGCTACAAAGAAGTCATCATCCGCATTAGCGGCAACGGCGTGTTCTCCCGTCTGAAATTTGAGCCGGGCGCGCATCGCGTCCAGCGTGTCCCCGAAACGGAATCCCAGGGGCGCGTTCACACCTCCGCCTGCACCGTCGCGGTGCTCCCAGAAGTCGAATCCATCGACGCCATTGACATCAACCCCAACGATCTGCGCACGGATACCTATCGCGCTTCAGGTGCTGGTGGTCAGCATATCAACAAGACCGATTCTGCCATCCGTATCACCCACATCCCATCCGGGATCGTGGTGGAGTGTCAGGAAGAGCGTTCACAGCACAAGAACCGCGCCCGCGCCATGTCGCTGCTCCATGCCAAGCTGCTCGCTAGCGCCCGCGACAGCCAGGCTTCAGAGCAATCCGCATCGCGCAAGCTGCAAGTCGGCAGTGGTGACCGCTCCGAGCGCATCCGCACTTACAATTTCCCTCAGAACCGGCTCACCGACCATCGCATCAATCTCACGCTCTACAAACTCGATGAAATCATGACCGGCCAGCTCGACCAGGTCATTGAGCCGCTCCTAACCGAATATCGCACCGAACAACTGGCGGCGATGATTGGTGGTTAGCCGTCTGAAACGGCTAACATTCTTCAGCAAACCCGCTGCCTCCGTGGAGATGCCTGATCCTGTCGAGTCTACTGATCTACGGCAGCAATGATCTGTTTGGCAGTTGCGGGATCACCCGTATTGAAGATGGTGCGAGCAAGGGCAATGAGGGATGCGGTACGCTCAACCGGATCGATCAGGCTGCTGGATTGCGTCATGGCTGCGGTGACATCAGCCTGAGCCTCCTGCATCTTGCCTTGCTGAAAGTGACCAAGCGCCAGTGCCGCCAGTGCCTCGACGCGGTGATAGCTCGCCGCATCGCTGGTGCCCGACTGCGTAGAGCTGGCGAGAATCGCGGCGGCGGTCTCGGTCTCGCCGGCCTCAGCGAAGTGCTGCGCCAGGATTGACTGTGCGACAGGTTGTGTGACGGGGTCTTTGATCTTTTTTGCCGTCGCCTTGGCTTTCTCGAAGAAGGTGCCGGCCTGCTGACGCTGGCCAGTCAGTGCGCTGTCGCGGGCGAGCGTGCTCAGCAGATCAACCCGCGCAAGCGGCTCTCCTGCTGATCGCGCAGCCGTGGCCGTCGCCAGGTTGAGATAGTCTTTTTGCGCGGTCAGTTGGGGGGTTTCGTGAAGTGCATGTGCCAGACCGCTATACGCCATTGCTCTGAACTCAGGTGCCGCAATGGAATCGGCAAGCAGATTGGCGCGTCGCCACTGTGAGTTGGCAGTCGTCATGTCATTGCGTTTTGCATAGGCGCTGGCCAAGCCCGCACGCATGATCGCGGCGTCGTATAACAGTCGATCCGCAGGCTTTGCCGAAGCATCGTTTGCGCTGAGCGCCAGCGTGATGCGGTCAAGCGTCTTGGCGGCTTCACCGAGTTCCCCGGTTGCGAGCTGATAGAAAGCCAGGTTTGCAAGAACCTGTGTGTCACTGCGGATTGATTCGGTGACGTTCGTGGTTTGTTTCGGGATGTGAATCTGAAGTGCTGGTTGATTGAGCGTCTCTGGAATCGTCTGGCCTGACACGACCTGGCTATCTGATGCCGCTGCACGGCCATTTGCGATCGCCTGATCGACGACTGACGAGATGGCCTGACCCGTGGCGCTGGCGAGTTCCTGGTCGAGCGCACCACCCGCAGATGTGCCGCCGATGCCAGGATCACCGGCGAGTTCAGGCGATGCGCCCACCGTGACTGAAAGACCTGGCGGCGGCGTAATGACGAGCTGCATTTTGCCAGGCTGACCTTCTAGCGGAGTGGTCTTCGCCGTTTTAGCATCCGGCATCACCTGATCCCACAACACGAAACCGACGCTGCCGCCAAGCAGTCCAAGACCAAGCAGGGTTGGCAGCAGAACCTTGGGAGCCAGATAAGGGCGCAGCTTCGTCCAGAACGTGATGCCCAATTCTTTTTCAGCTTGACGACGGGCTAGTTTGCGCAGTTTTGCCTGTTTTTTGCGATCCGCTTCGTAGGTCTGTTTGTCGTTTGCGACAGCGGTCTGCGCGGCGAGCGCACGACGTTCGAGTTCGAGCGCACGTTGCATCTCCTGCTGGCGACTGGCTGTCTGCCGATCCTTGAAACGATCGCCGATCACGCCGCATTTCTCGCAGGTGTCGGGCGTCCCATCCGTCGCGTATTCCTGCTCGTTGCCACATGCTGGACAAAGGTAGAGCTTGGTTTCCAGCGAGAGTTCCATCGGATCGGTGCGGCAGATAAACCCAATGGCCGTCAGCTTGGCGTGAAGTTGCCGTGCTTTGGTTTCAGAAATGTTCTGAACGAGCACGACCTGCTGATTCAGCAGAATGCGCTGGAATTTTGGCTCAAACGCGGCTGGATCGCCTTTCAGCAGGTTTTCCAGTCCGGCACGGACGGTTTGCTCAATGTGCCCAGGTGCGATTCCGAGCGCCGAAATCTTGTAAGCGTTTCCCATTTAACCAACCTCTTTCGATATCGATATTTGAAGATGCCGTCTTGACGCAATTTTTGATTGATATGCAGCATAAAGCGATCAAGAATTTTTCAGCATTGCTGAAGTCGGTGACTTTTACGGGTTCAACTATGGCATCTTTGCGGAATTAGACAAGAATCACGAGCGCCTGGAACCGCACTGGTTTGAATGCGCTTTAATCCAACGCCAGATGCTAGTACGCGCTTCCGTTTAATCTTGCATAAGCCTCATTGTAGACACATCTCGTCAGGCAAGTTCTCAAGAGGTGCATCCAATGATCAAGTATGTTGTCCGGCTCACCGATGACTATGGCTCGTCGCTGACGCAGTTAATCGACAAAGGCAAAGCGGCCGCACGGAAGATCAAGCACGCCAACGTGCTGCTTAAAATCGATGCGGACGGCCCGAACTGGAGTGAGGCCAAAGCGGCGGAAGCGTTCA
>CAIUAY010000114.1 GCA_903897335.1 uncultured Chromatium sp.
CCACACCGCTTTTCGAGCAACTGTTGGAACGAATGCCGATGCCTCCATCCCCGGCACGTCGACGACCCCGGCCTCCGAAACCGATCTACCTTCTACCCATTGCCGTGTAGGGGGTGGCCGGAACGATGATCAAGGCCGTCGACGATCACCAGCCGCCGCCAGCCGGTATCCAGCCCCAACCCAGACAGATAGCCGTCGAGTTGACGTCACGCATTGATCGTTCTCCGCAAGACGGAACCTGCAAGCCACTCCCCCTAGCAGATCGAACCCAGCAGAACTCGACCCGGACGCCCCGCCTCGCCACATGCGGAAGGGAATCGGTTAACGACGAGATTTTCTGGGCTGGATCGCGTTGGTTTGACCGCTCAACCAAGCTAAGCTACCGTACCGCTTAAAGTCCGATCCCGAACCCATGAAAAAACCAGCCACCCCGTCATCTTTCGAACAAGCGCTTGCCGAACTCGAAGCTGTCGTCACCGCACTGGAACAGGGCGAGATGACGCTTGAAGATTCGCTCACTGCTTTCGAGCGTGGCATTAACCTCAGCCGCGTTTGCCAGCAGACACTGGCCGCGGCGGAACAGCGGGTGCGCATCCTCACCGATCCTCGGCCTGGTGCCGAGCCAGAACCCTTCGAGCCCCATGATAGCGACTAACCTGAAAACCTACCGGACGCACTGTCAGGCGCGTCTTGAATCCGCGCTCGACGACCTGCTGCCGCGCATCAACGTGGAGCCGGTGCGCCTGCACGAGGCCATGCGCTATGCCGTGCTGGGCGGTGGCAAGCGCATCCGCCCGCTACTGACCTATGCGACCGGCGAGGCGCTCGGCATCACTGCCGACCTGCTCGACCGACCGGCCTGCGCGGTTGAATTCATCCATGCCTATTCGCTGATTCATGACGATCTGCCGGCGATGGATGATGACGATCTGCGACGCGGACGCCCGACCTGTCACCGTGCCTTCGACGAAGCGACGGCGATCCTGGCCGGTGATGCGTTGCAAACCCTCGCCTTTCAGGCGCTTGCCGAGGCCGCTGGGCTGGATGCGTCGGTGCGCATAGCCATGGTCGAACGTCTGGCTCGCGCCAGCGGTTCGCGTGGCATGGTCGGCGGTCAAGTACTCGATCTGGAAGCTGAAGGCAAGCAACTGGATGTCGCCATGCTCGAACACATCCATATCCACAAGACCGGTGCGCTGATCCGTGCGTCGGTGCAGATGGGTATCCTGGCCTGTGGCGATCTCGATCCAGATCACGCCGAACGTTTGGATCGCTATGCTAAATGTCTGGGTCTGGCATTCCAGATCCAGGATGACGTGCTCGACGTAGAAGGTGAAACCGCTCAGATCGGCAAGACTGCCGGACGCGACCAGGTACTCGACAAGGCAACCTATCCGTCACTGGTCGGGCTGGCTGAAGCGAAAGAGATGGCTGCCAATCTGATCGCCGAGGCGCTGAAAGCCATCGAAATCTTTTCAGAGGGCGCCGAGCCATTGCGCTGGATTGCGGAGGCGCTGCTGGGACGCAAAAGCTGACGCGGCAAGCCGTGATGGTTTTATGCCTGCTGCACACTGATAGTCGCCCCTATCTTTCCCCCTGCCAGACCCCATTTTGGTGACGATGAATCATCGTCGAGGACTTAAACCCATGGAGCAAGTGCCAGAACCCGTCTGTTGTACTGACGAGATTGCTGACGTGCAGTCGAGCGCCGACACGCGCCATATCGCTATTGACCGGGTGGGCATCAAGGATATCCGGCATCCGGTGCGGGTGCGCGAGCGTAGCGGTGGCGAACAGCATACGGTCGCCACGTTTAACATGTACGTGTACCTGCCGCATGACTTCAAAGGGACGCACATGTCGCGCTTCGTGCAGATCCTAAACAACCACGAACGCGAAATCAGCGTCGATTCATTCAAGGACATGCTGACCGAAATGTCGCAGCGCCTGGAATCCGAAGCTGGCCATATCGAGATGCGCTTTCCCTACTTCATCAACAAGAAAGCGCCTGTGTCTGGGGTTGAAAGCCTGCTTGATTACGATGTGACCTTCATCGGCGAGATTCGCCACGGCCAGCCGACACTGGAACTCAAAGTGCAGATTCCAGTCACCAGCCTCTGTCCCTGCTCTAAAAAAATCTCGGCCTATGGCGCTCACAACCAGCGTTCGCATGTCACGGTTCAGGCGCGAACCAAAGGCTTCATCTGGCTGGAAGAAATCATCGAGCTGGTTGAGCAGGAAGCATCTTCTGAACTCTTCGGTCTGCTGAAACGACCGGATGAGAAATACGTGACCGAACGCGCCTACGATAATCCCAAATTCGTCGAGGACATGGTGCGCGACGTGGCCAAGCGTCTTAACGAGGATGAGCGGATCACTGCCTATGTGGTCGAGGCTGAAAACTTTGAGTCGATCCACAACCACTCGGCTTATGCACTGATCGAGCGCGACAAGATCGCCGAGGCCGCCATCTGAGTCACCCCGCGCCACGCTGTCTGCTTCTGCATGGATTCACCGGCTGCGCCGAAGACTGGCGAGCCTGCGTTGGCGATGACCCCGCCTGCTTGGCGATTGATCTGCCAGGGCATGGTAGCCGAAATGATCCGCACGGCAGCTTTCGTTATGAAATCGAGCGTCTGCTCGATAGGCTACCGGGCAGCATCGACCGGGTGATTGGTTACTCGTTTGGTGGACGCATCACGCTGGGATTGATCCAGGCCGCCCCGGAACGTTTCCATGCCGCGACCATCATCTCGGCTCACCCTGGACTCACCAATCCCATCCTGCGCGAACAGCGCCGCACGGCAGACCGTCAGTGGATTGAACGGCTGCGCATCCAGGGGATCGCCGCCTTCGTGCAGGCGTGGGAAAATCTGCCACTCTTTGCCACCCAGCGCCGTCTGCCTGCAAGCGTTTTAGATCGTCAGCGCACCTGTCGTTTGAGTCAGTGCCCTGAAGGTCTGGCAAGCTGTCTTGAACGCCTCGGACTGGCTGAGATGCCCGATGCCTGGGATGATCTGATCCACTTTCCCGGACAGTTACGCTGGATCGTCGGCAGCGAAGACCGGAAATTCCTGCATCTTGCGCGACAGGTTGCCGAACGCCGCGCGACCACCGATCTGATGATCCTGGATGGCGTCGGCCATAATCCATTGCTGGAAGCCCCTGCGATGCTCGCCAACTGTCTGTTTCACAAGTCATTAACTTCAATAGAGAGCGCATAGAGAGCGCATGACCCATGATTACTCACCCCATCTCCGGTGCCGGCTACGTGCTGGAAGGCATCCGGCTCATTGCCCGCCCCGGACTGCGGCGCTTCGTCATCATTCCGGTGCTGGTCAACATCCTGGTCTTTTCCGGGGCGATTTATTTCGGCGTAACGCAGTTCGAAAGCCTCATGGCACATCTGACCGCGCAGGTGCCAGCCTGGCTAGGCTGGCTGGAATGGCTGATCTGGCCGGTGTTTATCCTGCTGCTGTTGGTTGTGGTGTTTTACGGCTTCAGTCTGGTCGCCAACCTCATCGCTTCGCCATTTAACAGTCTGCTGGCCGAAAAGGTCGAGCGGCTACTGACCGGACAGCCGCTGAATCAGGGTAGCGATTCCGCCCGACTGCTTGCCGAGCTGGTGCCAACCCTGCTCGATGAGATCGGCAAGATCCTCTATGCCCTGCTGTGGGCGATCCCGTTTTTGATCTTGCTGTTTGTTCCTGTCGTCGGCC
The DNA here is from genome assembly GCA_903897335.1 of uncultured Chromatium sp. Taxonomy (GTDB): domain Bacteria; phylum Pseudomonadota; class Gammaproteobacteria; order Chromatiales; family Chromatiaceae; genus Chromatium. The sequence continues at coordinate 3,720 of CAIUAY010000114.1, forward strand.
CGGTGCTGTGGTTTCTCTATACCGCCTGGATGCTAGTCGTCGGATACAGTGACTATCCCATGGGTAATCATGGTCTTAAATTCAGCGAGATGCGGCAGCGCCTGAGGCGGCGACGGGTACTCAGCCTGGGTTTCGGCGCCGCGACAGCGGGTCTCGGAATGGTGCCGGTGATCAATTTCATCCTGATGCCCGCTGCCGTCGCTGGTGCCACGGCAATGTGGGTGCGTGAATTTCGGGACGCGACACACTATCAGGGCGATCATCAGTCGCGGGTCGCCACCCGTTACGTGTTATTGCGGATTGACCATCTCTCGGGACAGATTAGCGGCGAGATCCTTGCCGGAGCCTTGCCGGGTCAAACTCTGGAACAGACCGCGACTGAGGATTTACTGGATCTGCTGCGGACGTGCTATCGCGTCGATGCGGAATCCGCCGAGGCGCTGGAAGTCTATCTGACCCGCGAGCGTGGTCATCGGATCGACACGCCAGCCCCGCGCCATCAACCCGAAGCCACGCCTCAGCCGCAAACGATCCCGATGGATCGGAATGAAGCCTGTGCCATTTTAGGGATCAGCGCCGACGCCAGCACCGACGACATTAGCACCGCACACCGGCGACTGATGCAGCGGCTGCATCCAGATCGCGGTGGATCGGATTACCTGGCGGCGCGGGTGAATGCGGCAAAACGTGTTCTGAACCAACGCTGAACCACATGGCGAGCGTTCAACCGCCAAAAAAAAGCCGCTTTCCCCGACGGGAGAGCGGCGAGATTCCCGCCCAGCTTTGACTCATCACGCCATGGCCAGCGCCTGTTCCAGATCAGCAATGATGTCGTCGAGATGCTCGATGCCAATCGACAGCCGGATCAGATCCTCTGACACCCCGGCGCGGGCGAGTTCTTCAGGCGAAAGCTGGCGATGGGTCGTGGTGGCTGGATGGCAGGCGAGTGTTTTAGCATCGCCGATATTGACCAGCCGCACCGTGAGCTTGAGCGCGTCGATAAAGCGGGCACCGGCCTTCAGCCCGCCCTTGATTCCGAAGGACAGGATCGAACTCGCCTTGCCGCCATCCATGTATTTCTGGATCAGCGGATAATCGGGGCTATCCGGTAAACCGGCATAGCGCACCCAACTGACTTTCGGATGATCTTGCAGAGAGTGCGCCACCGCCAGCGCGTTCTCGCAATGGCGATCCATACGCACATGGATGGTCTCGATCCCCTGTAAAATCAGGAAGCTGTTAAACGGCGACAGCGCCGCGCCCATGTTGCGCAGCGGCACCACGCGGGCACGTCCGATGAATGCCGCCGCGCCGAAGGCATCGGGATAGACCACGCCGTGATAGGACACATCCGGCTGGTTTAAGAGCGGAAACCGCTCAGAGTGTTCGGCCCAGGGGAACTTGCCCGAATCGACCAGCGCACCAGCAAGGGTGGTGCCATGCCCGCCCATGTATTTGGTCAGCGCATGAACCACGATGTCCGCGCCATGCTCGAACGGGCGGCAGAGATAGGGCGTCGGCACCGTGTTATCGACGATCAGCGGCACCCCATGCGCGTGTGCCATGTCAGCAATCGCCTGGATGTCGGCGACATTGCCCGCTGGATTGCCGATGGATTCACAGAAGACAGCACGGGTGTTGGCGTCGATCTGAGACGCCATGCCTGCCATGTCGTTGGGTGCGGCGAAGCGCACGGCAATCCCCAGCCGTGGCAGGGTATGCGCGAACAGATTGTAGGTGCCGCCGTAGAGCGTCGAAACCGCCACGATGTTATCGCCCGCCTGCGCAATGGTGAAGATTGCCGCCGTCACCGCCGCCATGCCCGATGCCAGCGCCAGCCCGCCAACACCGCCTTCCATCGCCGCCAGACGCTGCTCCAGCACGTCGCTGGTCGGGTTCATCATGCGGGTGTAGATGTTGCCCGGCACCTTGAGGTCAAAGAGATCCGCCCCGTGCTGCGTATCGTCAAAGGCGTAACTGGTAGTCTGGTAGATCGGCGTGGCGACCGACTTGGTGGTCGGGTCGGGCGCAAAACCGGCATGGATGGCGAGTGTTTCGATCTTCATTGAAGAGGCTCCTCTGGTGGTTTTTAGCGTGTGTTGAATAGGCAGTCCATCTGGATGCCGTTGCGATGATCCACGCATCGGAGCGGATTGGAAACCCGCCGATGCCGATTTCATCAATCGGCTTGCCTCTCGGCAAAAGAGGCAGGTTTGAACCAGTCCCAAGGATCGGATAAAAACCGTCTATGTGCGTTGCCTTACCGATCATCTTCAGTGTTGCGCGTATTTTCATCCCATGCGATGGGAAACATCATTCCATCATTCCATCATTCCATCATTCGGAATCTCGCTCAATTGATGATCAGGATTCTTTATGAACAAACGCATTGGTGAATTACACGAAAAGCCGGTTCATTTAAATCGCTCGCTTAAAGCATTATCGACCCTGGCGCTGGTCGGCATGGGGCTGTTCTATGGTGCTTCTTCGTCATTGGCAACGCCATTTCTCGGCTCGGCGCAGAGCGTTGCGGTACTGGGCGCATCAACCGTCACCAATACCGGCTCGACCACGATCTGGGGAGATATTGGTGTCTATCCAGGCACTTCAATCACTGGCTTGGGAAGCATCAGCCTCACGGAAACAGTACATCAAACCGACGCGGTCGCACAGCAGGCGCAGATCGATGCCTTGAATGCGTATAGCGTTCTTGCAGGTCAGTCAGTCACAAGCGACCTAACGGGTCAGGATCTGGGTGGACTCACGCTGACACCGGGCGTCTATCATTTCGATTCGAGCGCTCAATTGACAGGAACACTCACGCTCGATGCTGCAAGTAATCCGGATGCGCTGTTCGTGTTTCAGATCGGGAGTGCGCTCACGACGGCAAGCGGCTCGGTGGTCAATGTGATCAATCTCGGTCTCAATAACGGTATTTTTTGGCAGATCGGCAGCTCTGCGACGCTGGGAACCAGCACCCTGTTTGCAGGCAATATTCTCGCAAACCAAAGCATTACTCTGACGACCAGCGCCAGCATTCTGTGCGGTCGAGCCATCGCGCTCAACGCGGCGGTCACGATGGATACCAACACCATCTCTAACGATTGCGTCGCTTATGCGAACAAAACTGGCGACACCAGCCGTCGCGATCACGGCAGCAACGGCTTCGCCGATCACCCAACCGTTCCTGTTCCCGAACCCGCCACGCTGGCGCTGCTTGCACTGGGATTAACCGGAATCTGGATGTTTGGTGCCGAGTCGTTTCATCGCCCGACCTCAATGGGTCGCGCAGGACTGCGGATTTGCCGCCGAGCAGGCGTTGCGGTCACGCACCAGGCGCACATAGGCGGAATCGCACCGTGTGCGCATACGATCTGAAATCGTTGTGTCTGCCACGGCAGATACAATGGGTGGAACATCTGGCATCACGCCGGACAGACGGCATCTTTGATACCTGACGCATCACTCACGCCAAACCGCACCTGCACATCGCGTGGTGGAGCCAGATGCGGGGCGGTGGTGACCAGCAGGCGGGCACCAGCGCGGGCATAGTCCTCGGCATTGTTTGCAGTGATTCCCCCGGCGGCGGCGATTAGGGTTGATGAACCCCGTTGGGCCAACGCGGCGGCGACCTCTGAAACGGCATCGGGCGTGAATTTCTCCAACTGCAACACATCCGCTTCTGCCCAGGCCAGCGCGTCTGCCAGACTGGCAACCTCGACCACAATGCGTTTTTCAGGACATTGACGGCGCAGCCGCGTAATCGTTGCTGAAGGCGGTTCACTGCCCAGAAACTGACGGTGTTCGGCGAACACCAGCAGGGTTTCAGACAGACCGCCGCGATGCATCACGGCACCACCTGAGCGAAAGGCTTTGGCCGCCAGACGGCGGATACCGGGAACGTTTTTGCGGGTGCCGGCGACCAGCGTATCGGGATGCCCGCGCTGTGCCGCAGCAGTGATCGCGGCGGCGCTGGTCGCGATCCCGGCACACCATTCCATCAGTGTCTGCGCGACTTTCCAGCCCCGATGCAGGGCGCTGGCGCGACCGCTTGCCTCCAGTAGCAGGGTCTTGGATGGGGCAACCGTCCCTGATGGCGCACAGAGTCGCGTCTGGGCACCACAGAGCTGAAACAGACGCACCGCCTCCTCGACGCCGCAGACCACCATCGGATCACGCGCAAAGAAGCGGATGTGCCCCATCCGGGCAGCGATCCCCAATGAGTCCGTGGTGAGATCGCCGAAGGGAACATCTTCGTTGAGCAGTTGGTGCAGCTCATGGTCGCTAAAAACCGGTGGCGTGGATTCGATCACGGATGTTTCCTCGGTGGCGTTGACTGGAATCATTGAAGGCCAAGGCATCTGGCAGGATTAAAAGTTGATTGAGTGCGGTGTGTGCCGTTCTCTCCAGCGGAGATGTTTCAAAACGCACAAACAGCGATCTTGCCGTCTTTGTGACCGCACTGTTCTGAGCCGTTGTCTTGCCCGCGAGCACTTTATGTAACATGGCATATTAATTGCTGATGTTGACATATCAAGACATCAGACAGAACGTCAACACCATGCCCATCGACCTGAATGATCTTATTGCCGCGCTGCGGCGCGGTGATCTGGTGCCCTATCTTGGCGCTGGCGCGCTGGCGGGCGTCGTTGATCCAGCGACCAATGCGCCCATCCCTGCCGATAGCCACAGTCTGATTCTGGCGATGAATCAGGGGCAACCCATGTCGCCACGGCTGATGTGGGAGTTCTCGCGGGCAGCGATGAATGTAGAACTCAAACGCGGTCGTGGCGCGGTGAACCGGTTTCTGAATGAAACCTATGGCCAGCGTACCTGGACACGTTCAGTGCTGCACGACTGGCTGGCGACATTGGAATTGCACTATGTCATCGACATCAACCGTGATACCCAGATGCAGGATGCGTATGCCGACCGTCCGCATACGCTGATCTGTGGCATCGCCCGTCTCGGCGGCACCGACAACCGTTTCCGCATCCATGCCTACGATGGCAATCAGTATCATCTGGTCGAGCAGGATGCTGTCGATCCTGATTTGCCTATTCTGTTCAAGCCTCTGGGCAGCCCGCGACCGGAACCCACTTACATCGCATCAGATGCCGACTTTGTCGATTATCTTACCGAGCTGATGGGTGGTTTTGGCCTGCCGCGTTTTCTCAAGTCCGACCGCGTTGGTCGTCAGTATCTGTTTCTGGGTCTGCGTCTGACCCGCGATACCGAACGCATGGTGTTGTCGGACATCACCTATGCGGCGGGCGAGCCGACCGGCTGGGCGCTGATTCCCGACCCCACGGACAAAGAGCGGCGCTTTTGCCGCACCAAAGGAATTGTCATGATCGAGGCCGACATCCCGGATCTGCTTCAGCGTGTCGGCCTGACGTCGTCTGTTTCGTCGCCGGAGGTCAATTGCCAGGATGTCTGAGCGCGTTTTATCTGTTGAAGATCATGGTGCCACGGCGGAGCGCCCGGATCGCTATGTCAGCTTTCGTGACATCGACTGCGATGGCAATGCAGAACGCTTCGTGGATTCACTGCGTCATGCGATGACAACCATCGGACGCGAGGACGCCTTCTGGAGCTATTTTCAGGCCAAGCTCGATGGCACGCATGGCCCGGCACATGACGCACTCTATCTAATTCATTGTTATCTAAATGATCTGCGCGACCTGCTGGAACGCTGGAATGCGTCTGAGCTTGCCGACCAGCTTGACGATCTGGAAGCCGAGTGCTGTTGATTTGGAAAGACATCGTCCGTGATGATGACGGATGCGGCGTCAGGGCATGTTCATTCCTGCGCCCGATGCTCACCGCTCAGGATCGACAGCTATGACACGGCACGGGCGCGATAAGCTGGCGATCGCTTCAGCAGATTCCGAGCCTGACTCACGCAGTCGTGATGGGTCGTCGGTTCCAGATGGCGCGTCCAGCGGGCGGGCAGGGCATCTGCGCCATAAAAGGCGCCGGTAATCATGCCAAGGATGGCGCCAGTGGTATCGGCGTCTCCGCCCCGGTTGACGACATCGATCAGTGCCGATTCCAGATCCTCAGTAGCGAACAATGACTGGAAGACCGCTCGCAGGGTGTCGCCGATAAAGCCGCCTGGATTCTCGACGCGCTTGCGGTCATAGGCAAAGATCGGGTTGGCTGCGACCAATGCCGTTGCAAGCCGTTTTAGATCCTGCCGGTTGCCGCCGAGCAGCCCGGTCTGCACCATCTGAATCACGCAGAGCGTCCCGGCGTCGGATGTCGGGTTATTGTGGGTGACATGTGCCTGACGCTGATTGGCGGCGTCTACAGCGGACACCTCCGCGCCGAGGGTGACGAGCGCGACCGGCAGACAGCGCATGCAGGCACCATTGCCAGCGTCAAACTCTCTGACGGGTGATTCGGTTGAGCCGGTGCGCCGATAGGCGACGATGCCACGGCGGACGGTATTGCCGATGTCTACCGGTTTGCTGCGCATCCACTCACTGAAAGCGTCAGCCGCAGCCCGGGCATCGACCGCGCCGGTTTCCAGAATGCTGCGCCCCAATGCCAATGCCATCTCGGTATCATCCGTGACCCGGCCACGGCGCAGATTCAGCCAACCGCCACCCCGGATGTCGCGGTGTTCACGATACTGAGCACGAATTTCCGAGGGCGTCATGAATTCAACGGTCGCGCCCAGGGCATCGCCAACGGCAAGACCAAGATAGGCAGCAATCGCCCGCTGTTCGATAGGATCGCTGTGCGCGGTCAGGCGTGCGGCTTCAATTCTCAGGTCCGAAACAAACATGGTAGTCGCAGCAGCCCTCACAAGATGGTGCGCGGCAGGTGACGACATCTTCTGCCTCGCAGAGCTGTTTGTAGAGGAAGCGTTTCCATTTCATGTCCTTGACGTTACGCGCTGCCAGCGCAGGGAAATTGCGGTGCATCAGTGCTGTCAGATCAGCACGGTTCCAGAGTCCGAGATCCTGCCACAGATGGTCGCTGCCCATGCAGCCAGCCGCGACGATCTGCGCGATCCAGCCAGCCGATGGCAACTGTTCGTCGTGATGAGCGCACATTAGCTCAATCAATGCCTCGCGCTCGTCCTGTCGTGCTGGATCGAGACGGTCGTGATCCGTGGGTTCGGGTAACTGCTCCAGCCCGAGGCCGGGAAAATGATGATCAAGCAGTGCGCGGAAAGCATCTGGCTCAAGTCCGAGCCAGCGCGGGAGCGCTCCACTGCCGGTCGACTGACTGGCAATCATGCAGGCTAGCGCGGCATCGTTGTCATGACCGGCGGCGGCGCGGAGCAGACACCCATACAGCCATCTGGCGGTAGCGATCTGATCGCTGATGGCGTCCGTCTGCAATTCCGGAATGTGCTGGCACCCTGCCGACGGGCGCAGACTCCGGGCGCGGGTTGGAAACGACGCCCTACGCCAGATCTGATCCAAGTCTGGAGTCTGCGCAGTCATGGCTCAATACTCGACCAGAATATCTTCGTCGCGGACGATCATCTGGCAGGCCAGACGCCATTCACTCGGCATGTCGGTGGTCAGGAGTTCGTCGATCTCATCCTGGTTGAGCTTACCCAGTTCCTGAAGCAGGATGCGTTCTTTCGCGGTCAGATGCGAACCCATGCGGTCTTTTTTATCAATGCTTTTGACATGTACCAGACAATGCCCGCATTCGCCATCCTGACAGTCGAACTGGACGGGAATCTTGTTGTCCTTGGCGAGTTTGAGCAGGGTTTCAGTGTGACTGCCCGCAACCGCATAGACGGTTTTATCTTTGTGTTCAGGGTTCGAGAAGGTGACGAGTGCCATACATTGGGCTCCGTTGGTGGTGTGAATGGGACGGGTTGACTAACGCGAAACCTCAGCGGGCGCGAATCTCAGACATGGCCGTCGCCCACTGATCAGGCGGAATGCCGGTCAGCGAGCCGGGCGGATTCACCGCCTGACCGTTGCCATCGAGAATAACGCCTTCGATCGGGCAGATGCTGGCGCATTGCGGGTCGGCATAGTGACCGTCGCAGTCATTGCACTTGGCCGGATCGATCAGAAAATGCGGGGTTGCGGCCTGAATCGCCTGGTTCGGACACAGCGGCTCGCAGGCCCAGCAGTTCACGCAGCCGTCGATAATGCGATGCGCCATTACCGTGTCCCCCCATGCCTGACCTGTCGGGTTGGCGTGGCATCAGACTGGTTCAGTCGCCTGCTGGCGGTCAGCTCAGGATAGACAGCGGCGATCGCCTCCTCGATCCGTTCCTGTGCATGTTCGCCATTCGGCATGATGCCCGCCGCCTCCAGCCGACCCCAGATGTCAATCCCGATCCTGGCGCACAGCACCGCCGCGCAGCCATCAAGCGCCTGAATCGTGTCGTCCAGGATAAATGACTGTTCACCGCAGTCAGCAGGGCCGCTGCAATAGCTGCCGACGCGCACCGTGTCGATGTGACGCACTGACGCGCCATCGGCGGTGTAGATGAAGAATTCCTCGGCATGACCAAAATGCTGGTTGATGGTCTGGCCATCACTGCTGGCGACCGCGACCCGGATCGTGCGGGTTGCCGATGACGGACGACGCATCAGGGTGACAATCGGGACGAGCGTGGCGCTCGGCGGCGCGAGGCGCTTCGCCTCAATCGCGGCGCGGGTCTCGGCGCGGCGCTGCATGGCAGCATCATGGTCAATTTCCATCGCCCCGATCTTGTCGAGCGTGAACTCGGCGCAGCGATCCTCGCCCAGCATCCCGACCGCATCGGCGCGACACTGGCGACAGTGACGCATCACCGCCATGCCATCCGCGCAATCATTCTGGAGGGTTTGCAGCTCAGCCGCAGTCGGGCTGCGTTGCCCCATCAGCCCAAAGAAGGTGCCATGCTCAGGTTCAGCGATCAGCGGCATCAGGTTGTGTAGAAACGCACCCTTAGCCTTGACGACACGGCTGACCTCGCGCAGATGCCGGTCGTTGACGCCCGGAATCAGCACCGAGTTAATCTTCACCAGCACCCCGCGCTCGACCAGCATCTCCAGCCCTTTCTGCTGCTGCTCAATGAGAATGCGTGCGGCCTTGATGCCCGTGATGCGACGGTTGTTCCAGAAGATCCAGGGATAGATTCGGGCGCCGATCTCAGGATCGACGCAGTTGATGGTGATGGTGACGTGTTCGATGTTATGCCGACAGATCTCATCGACCAGACCGGGCAGCGCCAGACCATTGGTCGACAGACAGAGCTTGATGTCCGGCGCTTTCTCGGACAGTCCGCGAAAGGTGGCCAGTGTGCGTTCCGGGTTAGCCAGCGGATCGCCGGGGCCTGCAATACCGAGGACGCTCATCTGCGGGATCGCGGCGGCGACGGCCAGGGTCTTTTGGATCGCCTGTTCCGGGGTCAGCAGTTCGGAGACGACGCCGGGGCGCGATTCATTCGAGCAATCGTATTTACGGTTGCAGTAATGGCATTGGATGTTACAGGCCGGTGCCACGGCCACATGCATTCGCGCATAGTGGTGATGTGCCTCTTCTGAGAAACACGGATGGTTATGGATGCGGGCGCGGATGGCCTCCGGCAGATGCGCAAGCCGGTCAGCGCCACGGTTTGAACTGGAGCTGGTGGGGCAACCGCTGGAGGAACAAAGACCGCTTGCAGCCGTCGTGCCAGAGTTCGAGACCAGTTGCGTCATGTCGTGTCCTCGTGATGCAGGGATGCCGGTCGGCACCAGTTGGGTGGTGCAGCGAGCCTGTTTGAGGACACATCAGCAAATCCTGTGCCTGATTTTGCATCATCGGCGGGCAAGCTCCCGGCGCGGATGGCGACTGAGGTTGCTCAAAACATCCTAAAATATTGTTTTATAAACGACTGATGGCAAATGATTGAGCACTGGCGGCGCCAGCGTGAATCACGCTTCAACACGCGCATTGCCATAGCGTATGGCGGTCGTTTGTGAGAAGCGCGACAAGGACAGTCAATCACCTTGTCGGGTACGTGGCATAGCCTTGATGTCTTTGTCCGGCAGCCATAACATGACAGCATGGAAAATCAAGAAAATCCTATAAAAGACGATAGCCTGGAAAAACATACTCCAGTGATGCAGCACTATCTGCGGCTCAAGGCCGACTATCCGAACCTGTTGCTGTTCTATCGCATGGGCGATTTCTATGAGCTTTTCTTTGAGGATGCAGAGCGGGCGGCGCGTCTTCTGGACATCACGCTCACTAAACGTGGCCAGTCCGCCGGTGAACCGATTCCGATGGCTGGCGTCCCCTATCATGCGCTGGAGGGTTATCTCGCCAAGCTGGTACGCAAAGGTGTCGCGGCGGTCATCTGTGAACAGGTCGGCGATCCAACCAGAAGCAAAGGGCCGGTTGAGCGTCGCGTCACCCGTATCGTGACGCCCGGCACCCTAACAGATGAGGCGCTGCTCGAAGATCGGCGTGACAATCTGTTGGCGGCGATTGCGGAAGGCCGGGATGGCTTTGGTCTGGCGGTACTGGAACTCTCCAGCGGGCGCTTTGCAGTGCTGGAAGTGGGCACTCATGATGCGCTGGCCAGCGAGCTGGAACGGCTCAGACCAGCGGAGATTCTGGTCGAGGAAGACAGCCGACTGCCGACCAGGCTGCGCCTTGAACGCGGCATTACCCGCCGCCCAGTCTGGCATTTTGAATCGGACAGCGGCGAACGGCTGCTGTGCAAGCAGTTCGGCACCCGTGACCTGACCGGCTTTGGTTGTGCTGCTCTGCGCCTCGCGGTCGGTGCCGCAAGCTGTCTGCTCCAGTATGTCCACGATACTCAATTCGCCGCACTGCCCCATCTGCGCGGGCTGACGACTGAACAACGCGATGATGCGTTGATTCTCGACACGGCCACCCGACGCAATCTGGAACTCACTGAGAGTCTGAGCGGTCACGCTGAACACACGCTGGCCGGGGTGCTGGATCGTGCGGCAACAGCCATGGGCAGCCGTCTGCTGCGCCGCTGGCTCAATCGCCCGCTACGCGACCAACTGGCGGTACGTGAACGTCACGCGGCGATTCGCGTGCTGATCGCAGAGCGCAACCGATCCAGCCTATACGATACGCTGGTCGGAATCGGCGACCTGGAACGGATCCTCGCCCGCATCGCGCTGGGCACGGCGCGTCCACGCGATCTGGCGGTGCTGCGCGACTCGCTCGCTGCTTTGCCAGGTCTGCATGAACGACTGGCAGGAATGGATGATCCGCTGCTCGCACGTCTGGATCTGGAGATTGGCGATCATCCTGATGTGCTCGACCGGATCACCCGCGCCATCATTGCCCAGCCGCCGATGCTGATCCGCGATGGCGGCGTGATCGCGCCTGGTTTTGATGCTGAACTCGACGAACTGCGTCATCTGTCGAATCATGCGGATCGTTTTCTGCTGGATCTCGAAAGCCGGGAACGCGAGCGTACTGGCATCAACGGGCTGAAGGTCGGCTATAACCGCGTCCATGGCTATTACATTGAACTCAATCGCACCCAGTCTGATCAGGTGCCAGTCGAGTATGTCCGCCGCCAGACGCTGAAGGGCGCGGAACGCTATATCACTCCTGAACTCAAGCGCTTTGAAGATCAGGTGTTGAGCAGTCGCGAGCGGGCGCTGGCGCGGGAGAAGGCGATCTATGAGGAACTGCTTGTAGGACTGGCCAAATCCTTGCCGCTATTACAGACGACCGCAACCGCTATCGCCACGCTGGATGTCATCGTCAATCTGGCCGAACGCGCCGAAATGCTGAACTGGATCTGCCCGCAACTGACCGACGCGCCGCTGATCGAGATCACTGACGGGCGGCATCCGGTGGTCGAGAGCGTCATCGATATCCCGTTCGTGGCCAACAGTCTGTGCATGGATAACCGACGGCGGATGCTGGTCATCACCGGCCCCAACATGGGCGGTAAATCCACCTATATGCGCCAGAACGCGCTCATCGTGCTGCTGGCCTATGTCGGCAGCTTCGTGCCAGCGCGGGCGGCGACCATCGGCTCGGTAGACCGGATCTTTTCACGCATTGGCGCCTCGGATGACCTGGCTGGCGGGCGCTCAACCTTCATGGTCGAGATGGACGAGACGGCCAACATCCTGAACAATGCCACGGCTCAGAGTCTGATCCTGATGGATGAGGTCGGGCGCGGCACCAGTACCTTCGATGGTCTGTCGCTGGCCTGGTCTTGCGGTGTGGAGCTGGCAACCCGGATTGGCGCCTTCAGTTTGTTTGCCACCCATTATTTCGAGCTGACTACGCTGCCGGAGGAATATCCTGGCATCGCCAATGTCCATCTGGACGCCGTCGAGCATGGATCATCCATCGTCTTCATGCACGCCCTGCGCGAGGGGCCGGCCAATCAGAGCTATGGTCTGGCGGTCGCGGCGCTTGCCGGGGTGCCTGCGCCGGTGATCAAGCGAGCGCGGGAGCGGCTACGCGAGCTGGAAGAGGCTGCACGTCGGCATGCCGAGCGGGATTTGGTGCAGCAGTTGCCACTATTTCCGTTGGTTCCTGAATCCCCGCCAGAGCCACCAGTCTGTGAGGCGCTGCGCGAGATCGACCCTGACCGCCTGACACCAAGAGCGGCGCTGGATGCGCTTTATCGGTTGAAGCTAATGCTGGATTGACGGCCACATAGCAATATGCCGCCCCACGTTGAGACGGCTGAAGATTGATGCTGGAGCAGACAGCACAGCGTCGTCTTCAACTGGCCATCAGGAGGATCGCTTCCCGGCAGTCCACAACACGCATTGAGTTCAATTCGGAACCAGCACGATGTTTGATGTCATTCTTTATGAGCCCGAAATTCCACCCAATACGGGGAATGTGATGCGTCTTTGCGCCAATGCCGGGGCGCGGCTGAATCTGATCCAGCCACTTGGGTTTTCTCTGGATGACCGTTTGTTGCGTCGGGCAGGGCTTGATTATCGTGAATGGGTGGATGTCCAGCTCCACGACTCATTGGATGACTGTCTTGATGCGCTCAGGTGGCCGCGCGTATTCGGCGTGAGCACGAAAGGCGAACATTGCTACACCGAACCAGACTATCGATCCGGTGATGCCCTGCTCTTTGGTTCTGAAACACGCGGATTGCCGCGTCATGTGTTGGATGCGCTGCCGTCGGGACAGCGCATCTACCTCCCCATGCGTCCAGATAACCGCAGCATGAATCTGTCAAATGCGGTTGCCGTGGTGCTATTTGAAGCATGGCGTCAGCAGGGGTTTACGGGTGCGGCACAGCGACTGTCAACGTTCAGCCAATCTCCGGTTTAGGCTCGCGTTCCAGTAGTGCCCGCGTCGCCTGTTCAGGCGAAATCTGCTCGTAGAGCACACGATAAACCTGCTCGCTGATCGGCATCTCAATACCCAGCTTCCGAGACATGACATACATCGAGCGCGCCGTGACCACGCCCTCAACTTCCTGGCCAATCTCGGCCAGCGCCGCCGAAACGCTCAGTCCACGCGCAAGCGCCAGACCCATGCGACGATTGCGCGACTGATTGTCGGTGCAGGTCAGCACCAGGTCACCCATTCCAGCAAGCCCGGTAAAGGTCTCAGGGCGTCCACCAAGGGTGATCCCAATGCGGATGAGTTCTGCTAGACCGCGGGTGATCAAGGCCGCACGGGTATTGGCGCCAAAGCCCAGGCCGTCAGCAATGCCGGTTGCAATAGCAAGGACATTTTTTGCCGCGCCGCAGACCTCGACACCAACCATGTCCTCGCTGGTATAGGCGCGGAAACGGTCAGTGTGCAGGAGACCAACCAAACGCTCAGCAAAATCGGCGTGACGGGACGCTACCGTCACCGCCGTTGGCAATCCGTGCGCAACCTCCTGCGCAAAGCTCGGCCCTGAAATCACCGCCAGTGGCCGTGTTCCAAGGACTTCCTGCGCTGTCGTATGCAGGAGCTGCTCAGTGGACGGATCAAGCCCCTTGGTTGCCCAGGCCACTCCAATCTGCTCAGGCAATCGCTCAGACAGTGCATTGACCACTGATCTGAAGGCGTGACTGGGAACCACGATCAGGCAGTCGGTCGCGTCAGCCAGTGCGTCGTCCAGCGAATCAGTCGGCGCTAGCGCAGATGGAAAGGGGAAGCCGGGAAGAAACTGGCGGTTTTCACCATCCCGACGCAGTGCTGCGATCTGTGCGGCATCATGTCCCCAAAGGCGTACCTGACAGCCGTTGCGACACAGCAGCAGTCCAAGTGCCGTCCCCCAGGAACCCGCGCCGAGCAGTGCAACGGTGGTCGCGGAGACATCGTTCACTGCTGGATCACTCAATGCTGAACCGGCTTCACGCCGTCGGTTTCAGGTGATTCTTTGGCCTGCTGCATGTGATGCTGGGCAAAGAGCGCGTCAAAGTTGACATGCTGTAGCACAAGCTGCGGGAAACTTCCCTTGACGACAAGGTCGGTGATGACTTCGCGTGCGTAAGGGAACAGCAGGGTCGGGCAGTAAGCGCCCAGCATTGGCGCCAGCTCCTGTTCTGGAAAACCGCTGATACTGAAGATCCCGGCCTGTTGGACTTCAACAATAAAGGCTGTTTTTTCTTCCACCTGCGCAGAGACGGTGACTGACAGGATGACCTCATAGATATTTGCATCAAGCTGATTGATCTTGGTATTGATATTCAGCTCATGCTTGGGTTTCCATTCTCCACGAAAAATATCCGGCGCATTCGGTGATTCGTATGAGAGGTCTTTAGTATAGATACGCTGGACAGCAAACTGACGCTCTGGTGCGGTTTCGGTCATGTTGAAATCCTGATTCAATTGAGACATGCAATGAAATATTGGCCAATGCGCGCTGCAATCAGCGTTTTTTACGATTGAGCGGCAGGTTTGCTGACTCCCAGGCCATCAGTCCGCCTTGAAGATTATAGACCTGTTCAAAACCCTCTTTGCGAAGTTGGCTACAGGCCATCGATGACTGTGACCCTGAACGACAATTGATGATGATTGGCTTGCCTTTATATTTGTTTAGGGTTCCCGTTTGCTGCTTGAATCCATTCATCGGAATATTCAGTGCATTGATGATATGCCCCTTGGCATAATCAGCGGCTGGCCGGACGTCGATGACGACCGCGTCCTGATGATTCATCATCTCGGTGGCCTGATGTGGATTGACACTGCCTTTACTGCCAACGATCAAATTATGGATCAGCAGTCCGAGAATCACGGCCAGCGCCAAAAAAAGGTACCAGTGATGACCGGTGAACTCGATGAGTTGACTAAATAACGTCATGGGGTTGCTATCTCATTTCGGGTTGTGGCAAGGCATTGTAAATGATGGATACGCATCATGATGAATGCAGCGCGTTTAGTTTTTTGAAAACAGTCTAGCATAGGGATGTGACGTGTGATTTTCACATGTCAAGATGAAAATTCGTTATTTATAACTTCATTTATCATGTGAAAATCGCTTTCAGACTGTTTTTAACACCTGCTATTTCCCAATACAGAAACCTGAGAAAATTCGTCCAAGTAAATCATCTGGTGTAAATTGACCTGTGACTTCGCCAAATGCCTGCTGTGCCTGGAGTAATTCCTCAGCGACGAATTCAGCGCCCATCTGATCAATGATGCGTTGACGTGCAACCTCCAGACATTGCAGGCCGCGAGTCAAGGCATCGAGATGTCTGCGGCGGGCGATGAAGGCGCCTTCAGGGTTTGAGCCGAATCCGGCATGCGCTTTCAAGTGATCGCGCAACAGATCAAGTCCGGCACCTGTCGTAGCAGAAAGCGAAATTTCGGTGCCGCGATTAGAAGCAGTCTGCTGCGGCTCAAGATTCATCACGTCAATCTTGTTTCGCACATAGGTAACTGGGCAGCCTAACGGGATCTGACCGTTGGACATCGGTTCGGAACCAGCAACCGTATCCTCAACCCAAAGTATCAGATCAGCTCTGGTCAACTGCTCACGCGCTCGGCGTACCCCTTCACGCTCGACCGGGTCATCGGTGTGACGGATGCCGGCGGTATCTACGATCCGAACAGGCAACCCGTTAACCTGAATATCGAGCCTCAGAAGGTCACGGGTGGTGCCCGGAATAGGCGTCACAATCGCCGCATCGGTACAGGACAAGGCGTTGAGGATGCTGGATTTCCCAACATTTGGCAATCCGGCAATCACGACCGTGAGACCATCTCTGAGCATCTGACCCTGATGGGCTTCTGCGATGAGCTGCTGTGTTGCGTCAATGAGCTGGCGCAGATCGTGCCTCACAGATGAGTCAGTGGCAATGTCGATTTCTTCGTCAGGGAAGTCCAGCGTGGCCTCGATCAATATCCGTAACTGGACTAACTGTTCGAGGAGTCCATCGATCCGGCGTGAAAAGACACCTTGCAGACTCTGTCCAGCAAGACGTGCGGCCAATGCAGTTGAGCTTTCGATGAGATCGGCAACCGCCTCGGCCTGCGCTAGATCGAGTTTGCCATTTAGATAGGCGCGTTCCGTGAATTCACCAGGCCGCGCCACGCGCGCGCCAAGCTCAAGACAGCGGCGCAGGATCAGATCCAGAACGACAGACCCACCGTGTCCCTGGAGTTCCAGGACATCTTCACCTGTAAACGATTGCGGAGCTTTAAAAAAAAGCGCGATCCCTTCATCAATGAAGTCGCCAGCGGCATCCCGGAAAACGCTAAAACTCGCCATGCGCGGCTTGACTGAATGACCGAGGATCGCCTGGACAATCGCAGGAACCAGGGAGCCGCTCACCCGCACGATCCCCACGCCACCCTTGCCGGGTGGCGTGGCAACAGCCGCAATGGTTTCGGGAATCATGCCATCTACCCGTTCAGGTTCAACGCTTGCGTCTGGCAGCTTCCTTCTCGATGTTGCGCGTGATATGCCATTGCTGGGCAATCGACAGCAGATTGTTGACAACCCAGTAAAGCACCAGCCCCGACGGGAAGAAAGCGAAGAACACCGTAAACACAAAGGGCAGGCTCATCATGACCTTCGCCTGCATGGGATCCGGTGGCGCCGGATTCAGTTTCTGCTGGATATACATGGAAACACCCATGATCAGAGGCAGCACGAAATAGGGATCAGGCGCGGATAGGTTATTAAGCCAGAGCATGAAAGGTGCCTGGCGCATCTCAACGCTTTCAAGTAGAACCCAATAGAGCGCGATAAAAACGGGAATCTGGATCAGAATCGGCAGACAACCGCCAAGCGGGTTGATCTTCTCGGTCTTATACATCTCCATCATCGCCTGATTCAGACGCTGCTTGTCATCACCATAACGATCCTTGAGCGCCTGCAAGCGTGGCGTCAGCTGACGCATGTTGGCCATGGATTTGTAGCTGGTTTCAGAAAGCTTGTAAAACGCCAGCTTGATTAGAATGGTCAGGAAGATGATTGACCAGCCCCAGTTGCCAACGACTGAATGGATCTGACGTAGTACCCAATAAATCGGCTGGGCAATGAATGTTAAACGGCCATAATCGACGGCCAGATCCAGACCAGGCGCAATGCTTGCCAGGGTATCCTGAAGCTTAGGGCCAATGAAAAGCTGGTTTTCGAAGACCTGCGTCGTTCCTGGAGCAATACTCACGGCAGGTGAGTATTTACCAATGATATAACGCGAATTATTCAGCACATTGGTATAAAAGGTTTCCTGAATGCTCTGTGGAGCAATCCATGCGGCCATGAAGTAATGCTGGATCATTGCAATCCAACCGTCGGTCACGGTCTGGTTAAGCTTGCCTTTATTCATCTCATCGAAAGAAACTTTCTTATACTTTTCTTCCGGGCTGTAATAGACGCCACCGATATAGTTTTTAACGAACCGCGACTCATGTGGATCGGTGAACGTGGTGCGTTGAAGCTGGTTGTATTCACGAGCGACGAGAGGAGCGTCAGTAGCATTCGTCACCGCTTGACGGACATTGATGACATAACTCCCGCGAGTGAAGGTGTAGTCTTTCCTAACCTCTACTCCAGCATTATTTTTCCAGCTTAAAACGACATTAAGCTGTTCATCATTGGCACCAAGCCGATAAGTTGACTGTACGCTCTGGAACAGTGATTCATGGGTTGGCAACACACTGGCATCTTCACCCAGCAGTCCAGACTGAGAGACAAACATGTTGGGCGGAAGTGGCTTCAGAAGCTGGAACTTGGATTCTGGCTGTTCGGGTGTCACCGCGTAGTTCAGAAGCCAGGCGCCGCCAATGGTTCCTCCACGCGGGGAAATTTCCAGTTTCAGCAGATCGGTTTCCACCGTGATGGGCGGTTCCCCGGCTATTTGCGTCGCGTCCTGCATTGAAGCGCTTGACGTAACCGTCTCCAGCGTTGTTGCCACTGCCGGAATATCTTTCGTCGCGACTGGCGCTGATGCCGCTGGCTGGCTCACAGCCTGTGGCGTGATCGGCGCCTGACCATAGTCCTGCATCCAAGACTCGTAGATCAGGAACAGCACGGCTGCAAGCGAGAAAACAAGGACTAATCGCTGATTATCCATGAGTCGTTGTCTGCCTTTCGTAAGGAACTCTTTCGTGAGGGACGGGATCAACCCCTCCCGCATGCCAGGGGTGACAGCGGGACAGGCGGCGAACGGCCAAATAGCTCCCATAGGCGACGCCATGGCGCTCGATGGCTTCCACGGCATAGTGAGAGCAGGATGGATAAAATCGGCAGTGAGACCCAAGGATCGGGCTGATCAGATATTGGTATGCCTTGATCGGCAGAATCAAGATTCGACGCATGACAGGTTCCTGATGACAGTCCAAGCTTGATCCAGGGCAACGAAAAGTCGCTGATTGGCAATCTGCGGTGCGCCATGCGAACAAAGAATCACGACATCGACCCCTGGCATGGTTGGTCGATTTTCCCGGAAACTCTCGCGTGCAATGCGTTTAAGCCGATTTCTATCGACGGCGCGACGTGCACATTTTTTTGAGATGGCAAGGCCAAGCCGTGCTTCAGTCAGTCCATTAGCACGATACAGCACGATATATCCTACTTTTCCGGTGCGCACTGGCTGTGCAAAGACATGGCGAAACTGCGCTGAGCACAATAGTCTCTGCGCACGAGTGAACGGTTTACCGAAACAGACTGCCGCAGGCGCAGGTATCAGGCCGGAGATAAGCGGACTCGCCCCTTGGCGCGACGTGCACTCAACACCTTGAGTCCATTGCGGGTAGCACTGCGTGCACGGAATCCATGGGTACGGGCACGCTTCAGGCGGCTCGGTTGAAAAGTGCGCTTCATCTTTAAGATAACTCCAAATGGGAGGGGGGGCTTGACAACCCGACCGGAAAAGTCCGCGAAGTTAAGCAATTTTCGACGAGAAGTCAACGCATGACTCATGGATCAGTGCCGTGTCGAGGTTGTAGATAAGTCTGCTCGAGAAGGCTAGACTCTCGCGTTCAGTCGCGGAATTTCTTCGCTGAAGCGGCTTTCTATGCCAGATTGAGAACAGCAATGCTGATTATCCTGGAGTGACGTTTTAATCAGGACTCACGTCACTGCACATAACATGAACAAGGTCAGGAGGTATCGATGGATGCATGGGAACACTGCGTGAGGCAACTCAAGGGAGAATTGACATCAGCTGAATTCAACACCTGGATTTTGCCGCTCCAGGCATGCCTGGATGGTTCCCGATTGACGCTTTTCGCACCCAATCATTTTGTATTGAACTGGGCACAGAATCACTATGAAAAGAGGATACTTGAACTTTGCAGTGAAGATAGCGTCAGACAGGTACTATTTAAGGTTGGCAGCCTAGAGCATGGCGCTAAAAAATCTGATTTAAGAAGATCAGTTCAGACTGATGTGACGCCTAATCTTTCGCAACGACAGGAAAGTGCGCATTTAAACTCAGATTTCACGTTTGACACATTTGTTGAAGGCAAATCCAATCAGCTTGCACGGGCAGCTTCAATGCAAATCGGGAAGAACTCCGGAGCGGCATACAATCCACTCTTTATCTATGGTGGAGTTGGACTTGGAAAAACCCATCTAATGCATGCCGTTGGGAATGTGATTCTTGCGTCTAATCCACAGGCACGTGTCGTTTATTTACACTCCGAACGTTTTGTTGCTGAAATGATCAAGGCGCTTCAGCATAATAAGATTGATGATTTTAAAAAGACCTATCGAACCGTCAATGCACTACTAATCGATGATGTTCAGTTTTTTGCTGGAAAGGAACATTCACAGGAAGAATTTTTTCATACGTTTAACACACTCTTTGACTCACGCCAGCAGATTATTCTGACGAGTGATCGCTTTCCAAAGGAAGTCGTGGGATTGGAAGAGCGTTTAAAATCGCGTTTTGGATGGGGCTTGACAGTGTCAATCGAACCGCCCGATCTCGAAACCAGCGTTGCCATCCTGCACTGTAAGGCGACTCACTGGGGCATTGAACTTCCAGAAGATGTCGCGTTTTTTGTTGGACGTCGAATTCGCTCAAATATTCGTGAGCTGGAAGGGGCACTGCGTCGTCTGGTAGCCAATGCGCAGTTCACTGGAAAGCCAATCAGTCTCGAATTCGCCAAACACGCCTTGCGGGACATGCTGGCTGCCCAAGATAAACAGGTGAGCGTCGAAAACATTCAGAAAACGGTTGCCGAGTATTACAAGCTGCGCACGGCTGACATGCTGTCAGCCAAACGCAGTCGCTCACTCGCACGTCCCAGACAGGTTGCAATGACGCTAGCAAAGGAACTCACAAAACACAGTCTGCCAGAAATTGGTCAGGCATTCGGTGGACGCGATCATACGACAGTTCTTCATGCAAACCGCAAAATCAACACCCTGAGAGAAAGCGATGCAGGTGTCGATAAAGACTATAAAAATCTATTAAGAGTGCTGAACTCTTGATTTAAAGTGTTCCGTCCCGTGTGATTATATCCCGAAAAGGAGCTATCCTTTGTTCCAGGCCCGCGAGGCGCTGCGCACACTCCGCGATGAGCTGAGGACGACCAAGCGCTTACTGCCGACG
>CAIUAY010000115.1 GCA_903897335.1 uncultured Chromatium sp.
CTCCTAGTACGAGAGGACCGGAGTGGACGAACCCCTGGTGTTCCGGTTGTCACGCCAGTGGCATTGCCGGGTAGCTACGTTCGGACGGGATAACCGCTGAAAGCATCTAAGCGGGAAGCCCCTCCCAAGATGAGGTCTCCCTGGGCACTCGATGCCCCTGAAGGTTCGTTGAAGACCACGACGTGGATAGGCGGGGTGTAGACGTCCAGTAATGGATGCAGCTAACCCGTACTAATTGACCGTGCGGCTTGACCATATAACACCCAAGTGCGTTGATGCCTGACTGTCTGACCCAACGATCACACCGTATTTCGACGGCGACCGAATCCTCGCTCACCGTCTACCGCTTTCCCTGGCGGCCATAGACCACTGGAACCACCTGATCCCTTCCCGAACTCAGTCGTGAAACGGTGGCTCGCCGATACTAGTGTGGGGTCTCCCCATGTGAACGTAGGTCACCGCCAGGTGCTCTCTCACTAAAACCCTCAACCTTCAACAAGGTCGAGGGTTTTGCTTTTGCACAGTGCCATATGTCAAGTCATGTCTGTCTGCATGGTGAATATGCTGGAGCGAACTGAATGAGTGACATCCGAATTGCCATCGCCGGTGTCGGCGGGCGCATGGGTCGTAACCTGGTGCAGGCGGTCAGCGAGGCCAACGGACTGGTGCTGGGCGCAGCAACCGAACGCGCCGATAGTTCACTGATCGGGACGGATGCCGGTGAACTCGCCGGCGTCGGGCATCTGGGCGTGACCCTCATTGCAGATCTGTCGGCGGTGCTGAATGATTTCGATGTGCTGATCGACTTCACCGCACCCGCTGCGACCATGGTGCATCTTGGCTGCTGTCGTGTGGCAGGTAGGCACATGGTGATCGGAACCACTGGTCTCGATGAGTTGCAGCGCACAGCGATTGCTGACGCCAGTGAGCAAATCGGCATCGTCTTTGCTCCGAACATGAGTGTGGGCGTGAATCTTTGCTTCAAACTGCTGGACATTGCCGCACGGGTACTCGGTGATGATGTCGATATCGAGATCATCGAGGCGCATCATCGGCACAAGGTCGATGCGCCATCCGGTACTGCGTTGCGTATGGGCGAGGTGATTGCCGCTGCGCTCAACCGCGATCTCAATGCCGTCGCGGTCTATGGCCGGGAAGGACAGACCGGTGCGCGTGAACGCCATACTATCGGCTTCGAGACCATCCGCGCCGGGGATGTCGTCGGGGAACACAGCGTCTGGTTTGCTGCCGATGGCGAACGGGTGGAGATTGCACACAAGGCGTCAAGCCGTATGACGTTTGCGCACGGTGCTGTGCGGGCGGCCAGGTGGATCAGTGGACGCGAACGCGGTCTTTTTGACATGCAGGATGTTCTCGGATTGCGTGACGACTGAGCCTGGCCAGCGCATTAAACCGAATAAAATCCTCGATACCAGTCGACAAAGCGCGCTACGCCTTCAGCAACCGGTGTGCTGGGCATGTAACCGGTCTCACGCACCAGATCGCTGACATCGGCGAAGGTGTCGGGTACATCGCCAGGCTGGAGTGGCAGCAGTTCGATCTCAGCCTGTTTCCCTAGGCAGCGTTCAAGGCAGCCGATGTATTCCATCAGCTCAACCGGATTGTTGTTGCCGATGTTGTAGAGCCGATAGGGTGCCAAACTGGTCGCCGCGTCCGGCACACGGCCTGACCATTCGGGATTGGGTTCGGGGATGCGATCCAGCACCCGGATCACGCCTTCAACAATGTCGTCGATGAATGTGAAATCGCGACGGTGCTTGCCGTAATTGAAGACCTGAATCGGCTCGTCGGCGAGGATTGCACGGGTAAACTTGAAGAGCGCCATGTCGGGACGCCCCCAGGGGCCATAGACGGTGAAAAACCGTAAACCCGTGGTCGGAATCCGATACAGATGGCTGTAGGTGTGTGCCATCAACTCATTGGCTTTTTTGCTGGCAGCATAGAGGCTCAAGGGGTGATCGACATTATGATGAACCGAGAAGGGCATCGCGGTGTTGGCGCCATAGACCGAGCTGCTGGAGGCGTAGACCAGATGCTCGACGCCATGATAGCGGCTGGCTTCCAGCACATTGGCAAAGCCGACCAAATTGGTACGCACATAGGCCATTGGATTGTCGATGGAATAGCGCACCCCGGCCTGCGCGGCCAGATTGACGACCCGCTCCGGACGGAAGCTGGAGAACACCTCTTGCAGACGCTCGCCGTCCTCAATATCGACCCGCAGATCGCGATAGCCTGCGTAGTTCAGGGTGCGGGACAGCCGTGCCTCTTTGAGCGCAACATCATAATAGTCGTTGAGATTATCGATCCCGATCACCTCGTCGCCCCGCTCCAGCAGGCGGAGTGACAGAGCCGACCCAATAAAACCGGCGCTGCCGGTAACCAGAACTCTCATAAACACTCCGCAGGACTGACTTTGTCTCAAACGCGGCTAAGGTAGCCCAAGCACCGCCGCAGGAACCACTCGACACGCATCACTGTTGCGACTCCGCGATCAACCGGGCGACCAGACGCAGGGTTTCAAAATAATCCAGAGACAGCGGGTCGATGACCTCTACTCGTCCCTTGATGGCTTTTGCGACCTGTTCGGCTGCCTTCCGTGGAAACTGTGGCTGGATGAAGATCACCCGCACTGACTCGCGCTGCGCCTGTTCGATCAAGGCCGTCAGACTGCGTGATCCCGGTTCCTTGCCGGCTTTCTCGATGGGAATCTGCTCCAGTCCGTAGGTTTCGGCAAAATAGCCCCAGGCCGGATGAAAGACCATGAAGCGACGCGGCGTCAGTCCAGCAAGTTCGTTGCGAATATCGTGGTCTAGTGTGTCCAGGTCAGTCGTGAAGGCGGCGAGGTGATCGTGATAATCCTGAGCATGTGCCGGATCCAGCGCGACAAGCGCCTTATAGATGTTCAGCGCCATCTGTTTGACCAGGATCGGGCTCGTCCAGATGTGCGGATCGGGCTCGATAGATGCAGGCTCCGTGTCATGTTGCGGGTCTTCTTCATCTGTGTGCGCTGGCATCTCACGCAGTGCAATCCCGTCACGGGCATCCAGGATGCGGAGATCCGGGTTGGCGGCGCGAATCCGCGGCATCCAGGCGTCCTCGAAGGGGACGCCGATGCGCACATACAGATCCGCCTTAGCCAGTCTGGCAACCTGGCTCGGAGTCGGTTCATAGGTGTGTGGACTGAAGCCTGGCCTGACCATAGACTCGACGACGACATGTTCGCCACCGATGCGCTCGACAAATTGCTGCTGCGGCAGGACGCTAACAAACACCTGCAAGGGCGTGGATGCCTGTGCTGATGAAAAAAAAATTAAAAATAACCACTTACGCATTGGAAATCCTCTATATCCGTTTCATTCGCACCTGCTCGCACGGTAGTCAACGTGTCAGCTCAAGCCTGGGCTAAAACTCAACAGCTAACTGGGCAAGGATGCGGTTGCTGGCGTTTCCGGTGCCACCATCGGCTTTGCTGTAATCGATGTCATGCGCACACTCCAATGCCACCGAGGTGTGCGCGAAGATCTCAACCGACCAGCCAACCGACCAGCGTGCTCTAGGTAGTTCAAGCGCCAGTGACTCGCGGGTGCCCTGATAACTCACTGAGGCGATCGATTTACGGCGCATGATCGGGAAGCTGACGCCGGTCTCGATGTTCCAGGCAGAAGGTCTGGCATTCTGATCACGAAACTCCAGGCTGTGCGCATCAAAATCGTCCGTTGCAGCAAGATATTCACCGATCAGATTGAACTTCCCAAAAACAGCCGCCGCATTGACCGTCCAGCCCGCTATAGGATCGGAACCAAACTTGCTGTCGGCCTCCAGCGCCGCGACACGATTGTCATGGATAACTTCCCGAAGGGTATCAGCGCCTCCCAGATCATTGATGTAACCTACGCCAAAAGACCAAGCACGATCATTCTGCTCATGCGCATAGCTCAGGCTAGCGCCCCAACTGCCGATCTGGTCTTCTCCATTGACCAGATGATCGCCATGAAACACATAGGCGCTGCCTGAAATATCCCCCTTCACGAATCCCAGTTGCAGCGCCGTCTCGCGTGTTTCACCCAGTTCCAGGGGGAGCGGATCGGACACCAGATTGGTCTTGTAGACCCCAAATGGGACATAGATCTGACCGGCTGTCACAAACATGGGCGTGACATCGGTATTGGCCAGGGTGATCGACGCGACATCGATCTCAAGATTGGTTTCATCCTGCTCATACAGCAAAGATGCCGTGGCTTTGATCCATTCGTTGACCTGAGAGGTGATGCCAAGCTCAAAAGTTGACAGCCGCACGTCGCTGTTGCGCTTCCCGGCATAGGGATCGAGAACGCTGGCATCGATCTCAATTAACCCTGCAATCTCGATATGGCGATACCAAGAGCGGTGGTCGTCACCGCTTGCTGCATCGCGCTTGTCTGCAAGATCGTCCTGCATTTTTTGGTCACGAATAGGTGCACCCGGTGTCTGTTGCTTGGCGAGCAATGCGTCCTGTGCCTGATTCTGCGCGTTAAAACTCTCGGCAAAGGCGGAAGACTGACTGGCGATCATGACAGTGATGGCAAATGGCAGTGCGCGTTTCTTCATGACGGCGTTAAACGCATCAGAGAAACAGCAGGATCGCGAAGTAATGACTCACGCTACCCGCCAGCACGAATAGGTGCCAGATGCCATGACACCAGGGATAGCGGTTATCGAGGACATAGAAAATCACGCCGATTGTGTAGAACAGTCCTCCGGCCAGGAGCCACCAGAATCCGGCTGGCGGGAGGGCATGGATCAGCGGGTCGAGCGCGAACAGAATCAGCCAGCCCATGCCAAGATAGATGACGAGCGAGAACCAGCGCGAACCCCGCCGGGGCAGCGAGTCGAGGACGATGCCGATGAGCGCAAGAGTCCAGACAGTACCGAACATCCACCAGCCAGTCGCCCCCTTCAACGCCAACAGCGTGAAGGGGGTATAGGTGCCAGCAATCAGCAGATAGATGGCATGGTGATCCAGCATCTGGAAAACCGCTTTCGCCTGTCCGTGCAGGCTGTGGTAGAGGGTCGAGAAGAGATACAGCAGAAACAGCGTGACGCCATAGACCGTAAAACTGACGATACGGATCGCGCTGCCGTCGATTCCGGCTAACGTAATCAGCACCGTGACTCCTACCAGCGCCAGCACCGCGCCGACGAGATGCGACAGGCTGTTGAACCGTTCAGTCGCGTCCATGTCAGGTTATCTGGCGGCAGTCTGTTGTCCGCGCAGCAGCCAGTCGCGCAGCCGGTTGGCATCGCCCATCGCCGTCAGTTTTCCTTCGCCATGAAGAAGCGCAATATAAAACAGACGGTTAGCTATACGTGTGCGCATCACCAGGCAGTGTCCAGCCTCATTGATAAAGCCAGTTTTGCTGAGTTCGATCATCCAGTCAGGATCGCGGACCAGCGCATTGGTATTGCGGTACTGCAAGGGTTGCTGGTTAGCGTAGGGGTAGAGCGTGGTGGCGCCGGTTGAAGCGGTTTTGCGGATAAAGGGATAGCTGGACGCCGCCATGGCCATCTTGACCAGATCCTCGGCGGAGGATTGATTGCGCACATCGAGTCCGGTGGATTCAACAAAATAGCTGTCGTTCATTCCGAGCGATTTGGCCTTGCGGTTCATGGCCTGCACAAAGGCGGGCATTCCACCCTTGAAAGTGGTACGTCCCAGTGCGTGTGCGGCACGATTATCCGATGAGACCAGCGCGGCGGTGATGAGGTCGCCGCGAGTTAAGACGGCGTCACCGATGCGCAACCGTGAGCTGCTGTTGCGCATGCGGTCACGGTCGTCTTCGGTGATCGCGATCCGGGTGTCGAGTGGCACCCCGGCGTCAAGCACCACCATGGATGTCATCAGTTTGGTGATTGAGGCGATCGGCCGGATCTGCTGTGAATTTTTGGAATAGATGCGGTTGCCACGTTCATCGACGACTAGGGCGCTTGCTGACTGGAGATGCAGGCCAGGCGGACTAGCGCGGTACTGATCTAACTGCGGCGGCAAGGTCTCGGCGGTTTCCGGGATCTCCAGCGTCGAAACAAAATCATCAAGCGGTGTGCGTGTCGTCGTCTGAGAGGACGGTTCGATTCGCGATACAATATCCGGCGCCTGCTGTGGAGAGGATGCGCAGGCGGCACTGCTTAAAATCATTGAACCCAGAAGCAGGGTGAGCAGCGCCCCCCGGTTTGACCAATACTGAGCAATCATCTGGGGCAGGAATTGCCATGTTCGCAACCTTGACATATCAGCAGTCTCTCTTGATTAACCTCGCCAGCGACAATTATTGCATAGCCATGTCGAGCGGTGCTTGTCTTGCGTGTCACGTGGCGGCATCGCCTGATCAGGAGGTCTATTCCAGTGTCGAATCTCCAGGTTGACCATTGGCCAACAGGCTGGCGCGCCTTGCGGCAGGCGCTCCTCCACCCACAGGTCGGAACGACGCAACTTGTGGATGCGCTGGAGACGGCACGACGACGCCAGCCACTGCCCGTGGTGTGGCTGATTGGCAAGACTCAGTCCGGCAAAACCTCGATCATCCGCGCCCTGACTGGCAGTGATCGAGCCGAGATTGGCAATGGCTTTCAGCCCTGTACGCGCACGCTACATGTCTATGATTTTCCACCCGGAGCACCGGTGGTGCGCTTTCTCGATACCCGGGGGCTGGGTGAAGTCGCCTACGATCCAACGGAAGATCTGCGGTGTTATGAATCGCAGGCGCAGCTGCTGCTTGGCGTGATGAAAGTCGGTGATGTGGATCAGACGGCGGTCTTTGCTGTCTTGCGCACACTGCGGCGACGCCATCCTGACTGGCCGCTGATCATCGCCCAGACCGGGCTGCATGAAGCCTATCCGGTTGCCGCCGGGCATCCACGGCCTTATCCCTTCATGCAAATTCCGTGGCCGTCTTCTGTTCCAATGGATCTGGCTCGACTGCTGCGGTTGCAGCACGCGGCTGGCGGCGATCTCGGCGGACGCTGGGTACCACTAGACTTCACCCTGCCGGAAGATGGCTATGAGCCAGCCGAGTATGGTCTGGAGGCGCTGTGGCAGGCCATCGAGGCGGTCTACAGCCAGCATCTCTGGGCACGTCTGCACGGTGATGACGGCGTGTGCGATCTCTATGCCCGTGCCGCCCATCCGCAGATTGTTGGTTATGCGCTGGCCGCCGCTGCGCTTGGTGCCCTGCCGCTGGTTGATGTTGCCGGCGTCCCCACGCTTCAGGCCAAACTGTTGCACAGTCTGGCCGTTCTCTATCAACAGGACTGGAACCGGCGCGTCATGACCGAGTTTCTGGGATTGCTGGGGATCGGCATCGGACTTGGTTATGGCGCACGACTGGCCGGACGGGCACTGCTCAAACTGGTTCCTGGTGTCGGGCAGACGCTGGGAGCACTCTGGGGCGCGAGCGCCAGTGGCGCAACCACCTATGCGCTAGGCAAGGCGGCAGGCTTTTATTTCAATCGACGCCGATTGGGACTGGCAGTCGATGCGCCGGTGTTGCGCGGGGTTTTTAGCGATCAACTCTCAAAAGGTACCGCCATGTTCAGTGACAGCCTGCGCTCAGGCACCGCATGAACATTCGCTTTAAGCGTCTCGATCACTGGTGGCGGCTGGCGTTGCTGCTGTGGCTGGTGCCTGTGGCTGGATTGCTACCGCTCGGCGCGCTCTGGCTGCATCAGCAGGGTCTGCTGTGGCTCTGGTCAACCGCGCTGATCGTCTTCAGCGCATCGGGCTACGCCGTGCAGTTCTGGTTGAAACAGCGCGAACAGCGATTGCTACAGATCGCCCACGCGCCACCTGATCCTGACTGGCCGCCGAATGCTGAAGCCGCCTGGTCTATCGTCAACGATCTGGCCGACCAGCTCGATCCGGCTGACTGGCCGCTCGGCGACGGGCAATCACTGATGGCACTGGCCAAACTAACCCTGGAGCGGGTCGCCCGGCACTTCCATCCCGAGGTCAAACAGCCGCTGCTGGAACTGACCCTGCCGCACAGTTTGCTGATCATCGAACGGGCGTGCCGGGATCTGCGCGACACCCTGACCGAGCAGGTTCCGTTCAGTCATCAGCTCACGCTCGGCACACTCACCCGCCTCTATCGCTGGAAGCCGTTTGCAGAACGCCTGTTTGGGCTGTATCGCACCGGACAATGGGCCATCAATCCGGGTCAGGCAGTCATCAGCGAACTCTGGAAACATCTGCGCGAACGTGGCTATGCACTGGCACAGCAAGATCTGTCGCGCTGGCTGCTGCAAGCGTTCGTACGCCAGGTCGGAAGACATGCCATCGCACTCTACAGTGGGCGTCTGCTGCTTCTGGAGTATGTTCCAGTGCAACAAACCACGCCTGAATCAGCTCGGGATCTGACGGTTGCAAAGACTATTCAGGACGCTGCCGAACCACTGAGAATCCTGGTTCTGGGTCGCGCCAATGCCGGTAAATCCAGCCTCATCAACGCGCTCTTTGGACAAATTCAGGCCGCAACCGATCTCATCCCCAAAACCACGCAACGACTCATGCCGTATCGACTGGAGCGCGACGGGTTGGAGCAGGCACTGATTTTCGACACCCCGGATGCTGAACATCTGGCACCCAACACCCTGCGTGACGCTGCCGCGAAAGCAGACATGATCTTCTGGGTCAGCGCCGCGCACCGTCCTGACCGCCAATCCGAACGCCAGATCCTTGATGCTCTGCGTCTGGTTCAGAACACGCGCCTGGAACGCCATCCTCCACCGCTGCTGGTGGTCGTGACGCACATCGACCGTCTGCGACCACTGCGTGAATGGCAGCCGCCCTATGATCTCACGGCCACCGAGAACCTGAAGGCGATGAGTATTCAGGCCGCGATCACGGCACTGGCAACCGATCTCGACGTGCCGATTGCCAGCGTGATCCCGGTCTGTCTGGCCGATGGGCAGGTCTATAACGTCGAGGATACGCTGTGGGTGGCGCTGCTCAATCATTTGGATCAGGCACGGCGCACCCGTCTGTTGCGCTGTCAGGATGACCGTCGTCGCAACGAAAACTGGACGTTGCTCCGCCGTCAACTGGCGAATGCTGGACGCTTTTTGCTCGCGTTGCCGGGGCGATTCGATTAGGCCGAAGCAGCACGGCGTCACGCGCTTCAACGGAAACTCATTGACCATTGCGCATCATCACCGGCAGGTTCGCCAGATTGACGGTGCCGTGCTGGTGATCCAGACCTGAAAATATTAACGTGCGACTTTGCGTCAGTTTTTAGGAGTAGAGAAACTGGCCTCGTACCAACCCTTGCTGGCATTGACGATCCGCACCACCAGCAGCATCACCGGCACCTCGATCAAGACACCGACCACGGTCGCCAGCGCCGCGCCGGACTGAAAGCCGAAGAGCGAGATCGCCGTCGCCACCGCCAGCTCGAAGAAGTTCGACGCGCCGATCAGTGCCGAGGGACAGGCAATTCTGTGTCGCTCGCCAACCGTGCGGTTCAGCCAATAGGCCAGCGAGGAGTTGAAGAAGACCTGGATCAGGATTGGAACCGCCAGCATAACGATGATCAGCGGCTGCCTGAGGATCTGCTCGCCCTGGAAGGCGAACAGCAGCACCAGAGTCAGGAGCAGGGCGACGATGGAGGCATGACCCAGGGTCGCCAGGGTGGCGTCGAATCGGGTCTCGCCTTGCCTGAGCAGGAAGTAACGCCAGAGCTGGGCAATCCCGACCGGGATCAGAATATAGAGGATCACCGAGGTCAGCAGCGTCTCCCAGGGCACCACGATGGCCGACAGCCCCAGCAGCAGCGCTACGATTGGGGCGAAAGCGACGATCATAATGGCGTCATTGAGCGCCACCTGCGTCAGGGTGAAATAGGGGTCGCCCCCGGTTAGCCGGCTCCAGACGAACACCATGGCGGTACAGGGCGCGGCGGCGAGCAGGATCAGTCCGGCAACATAGCTGTCCAGTTGATCCGCTGGCAGCCAGCCAGCGAAAACGACGCGAATAAAGAGCCAGGCCAGCAGCGCCATCGAGAAGGGCTTGACCGCCCAGTTGATGAAAAGGGTCACGCCGATGCCCTTCCAGTGAGACTTGACCTGACCCAGCGCCCGAAAGTCGATCTTCATCAGCATCGGGATGATCATCACCCAGATGAGCACGCCAACCGGCAGATTGACCTGCGCGACCTCCAGTCGGCCCAGGAGCTGGAAGGGAGTGGGGAAGAACTGACCCAGCCCGATACCGGCCAGGATGCAGAGCGCGACCCAGAGGGTCAGCCAGCGTTCAAAGAGACTCATGGGCACACCGGCGGCACGTTTGGCGGTGGTTTCGCATTGAGCGGACATGGATGGCTCCTACAGGTTTAAGGCGTCAATGACGGCGGGAACCAGTCGTGCGCGGATGTCGTCGCGCACCGTGATGAAGGATTCCAGCGGCTCGCCGTGCGGATCGTGGAAGGGGAGATGAATGCGCGACACTGGGCGCGGAAAGATCGGGCAGCTCTCTTTGGCGTTGTCGCACACGGTCACGACCAGATCGATGGCCTCGTCGAGCAGGCTGTTGAGATCTTTCGGATAAAGTCCAGCGGTCGGCAGTCCGGCGGCTTGCAGCGCCGCGATGGCGCCATCCGCCACCTTGGGCTGTGGGCGCGTCCCGGCGGACAGTGCGCGAACCTGACCGGCGAGATCATGATTAAGGATCACCTCGGCCATCTGCGAGCGGCAGGAGTTGCCGGTACAGAGGACAAGGACAGTCTTGGGTTGAGGTTGAATGCTCATCGGGTTTTCCTCGGAAATAAAGCCTTGGGTTGGGATCTCAATCGCTGCAGACTCACGGCTCGTAGATGGCAGACGCGATGGCCTCGCCGCCCATGCCGTCCTTCATGTCCCGCTCGCGGATCGCCCCATCCTCGACATCGAGGATGCGGTCGAAGACATCGAGTGTGCGGTGGTCGTGCGTGACCACGAGAACCCCGGCGCGGCGTTCGTGAGCGACTTTGGCGAACAGTGCCATAACCTGCCGTCCGAGTGCGCCGTCGAGTGAGGCCGTGGGTTCGTCAGCCAGGATGAGACTAGGGGCGTTGGCCAGCGCACGGGCGATGGCCACGCGCTGTTGCTCGCCGCCAGAGAGCGCATCGGGCAAGTTATTCGCACGCGGACTGACGCCGAGGTAGCCGAGCAGATCGAGCGCACGCTGGCGGGCCTGACGCGCTGGAGTGTCGTTGATCTCCAGCGCCACCTGGACGTTTTCCAGCGCGGTGAGAAAGGGAATCAGATTGGGCTTCTGAAAGACGAAGCCGATGTTCTGGCGGCGGAACGCACGGGCATCAACCAGTGCGTGCGACCCATCCATCACGGGCTGACCGCCGATGGCGATACGCCCCGCAGTGGGCGGAGTGATCAGCGCCATTGCGGTGAGCAGCGTTGACTTGCCGGAGCCGCTCGGGCCGAACAAGCCGACGATTTCACCGCGTCCAATCCGCAGCGTCGCCGCGCGGATGGCAACCACTTCGGTGTGACCCTGACCGTAGACCTTGCGCAGGTTCGTGACGTCGATGGCGGGAGCTTCGCTGACGACGCCGTTCATACGGCGAGCACCGTGTTGGGTTCGATGCGCAGCGCCTTCCAGATGCCGAGCAGGCTGGCCAGGGTGGAGATGAGGAGCACGATGAGCCCGAGCGACACCAGATCGGGCGTCTCAATCAGGACGAGTCGGGGGAAAAAGGGAAAGAGATAAAACCCCAGACACCAGGCGATACCGAACCCACACGCCCCCATGAGTAGCGCCTGCTGGAGAATGAGACCGCCGATGAAGCGATTGCGTGCGCCGATGAGCTTAAGCAGGGCGATGTCGCGCAGCTTGTCCAGGGTCAGGGTATAGATGATCAGCGCAATGATGATGGTCGAGATGATGATGAGCAGGACACGAAAGAGTCCGAGCTGACGGCGCGCCTTGTCCACCATGCCCGCGAGCAGCAAGTCCTTTTGCTCCTGGGTGGAGTAGACGCTGATATCCGGCCAGGTGCCAAGGATCCGACGGACAGCGGCTTCGCTTGCGCCGGGTTTCAAGGTGACGAGGATGGCGCTGACTGGCGGCGTAGCGAACGCAGGGATACCGCTGGAGAGACCGGCGGCACGCTCGACCAGCAACGGTTGCAGGCGTCCGAGGTCGCTGTCTTCGACACGGGCGCGCCGCGCCGCACGTTCGAGGCGCACGGCCTCGCCGGGGACATCGAACTGAATCGCCAGTGCATCGCTAACGGTGAAGAAGGCGAGACCATCGCCGCCCGTCCCAACCAGGCCGTGCGTTTGTCCGACGACGTCATAAACGTCCTTGCCGAGCTTGATTCGTTCCCCCAGCGGCAACCCTAGCGATTGATCAGCGATCAGTTCAAAGTGCGCCTGGCGTAGCCCGCGACCGGCCACGAGCGGCACCCAGTCGCCCTGATCGTCCGGCCAGGCAACTCCTTGTACGACCATTCGCAAGGGCGTTCCATTATGCTCACGCTGAATGGTGTGCGAGACGAAGCGGCGCGCCCGCGCCACACCTGGAACGACGCGCACCCGGTCTTCAAGATTGGCGGCTATCCGGGAGATTTCAGCGAACGGGCCGCGTGTAGTGCCCTGCACGACCCACAGATCGGCTCCCAACCGATCCACGAGCAAGGTCGCTTCATAGATCAATCCGCGATAAATGCCACCCATCCCCATGACGATCATGAGCAACAGTCCAACGCCCAGAGTGGTGAAGACGAAGCGCCCCGCATGATGGCGGATGTCACGGATGGCGAGATTCATGGCCGGGCGATGCGCTGTCCGTCGCTGAGTGCAGTGTTGCGACCGGCGACAGGGCGAACGACGGACTCACCAGCGCTGATGCCCTGCGTGACGGCGATGTCCTGGGCGCCGTGCAAACCCAGGGTCACGCCGCGCCACCGTGCGCGTCCATCCTGATCGACAAAGACGCCAGGCTGTCCGGCCTTCCAGACCAGGAACGCCTGAGGCAGGAGCAGCGCATCGGTCTGACGGCCAATCTCGATGAAGACATCGGCGCGTTGCCCAATCGCCCAATTCGTCGGCAAGTTAGTGATGCGCACATCGACCAGGAATTCGCGTGTCTCGCGGTCGGCCTCGCGACCCAGGCGAGCGACGATACCGGGATAGTCGTGCGCTGGTTCAGAGCGAAACAGGATCCGCGCCGGTTGTCCGGTGGCGAGCGCGGGAATCGCGGTCTCGTCGACCCAGGCGCTGACCCAGAGTTCTTCCAGAGAGACGAGCTGCATGAGCGATGCCCCAGGGACGAGCACGTCGCCGGGATCGCGGTCGCGGCGGATGATGAGCCCGTCGTAGGGCGCTCGGATCTCGGTGAAGGCCAGTTGCTCCTGGCGGTAGAGCAGCGTCTTCTCGGCCATCACGACCTCACTCTGCGCCTCGGCGATAGCGGCGTTGGAGCGCTTGAGATCGGCCTCGGCAACATGGAGCCCTTCGGCGGTCTTGTCGACATCGGCGCGTGACGCGGCCTTGGTCGCCAGCAGCCCCGTGGTGCGCTGGTGATCGAGTCGAGCGAGTGCCAGCACGGCCTCGGAGCGGGCTAGATCGGCACCGACCCGCTCGGCCGTGCGGTGTGCTGCGTCCAGCGCCGCAGCGGCGATGGCAACCTGCTGCCGGATCTCCGCATCGTCGAGTTGGGCGAGGAGCTGACCAGTCTTGACGCGGTCGCCCTGATCCACCAGTACCTGCGCGAGGCGCTCCTGGATGCGCGCACTCATGGTCGTCTTCACCCGCGCCTCCAGCGTCCCGGTTCCCATGACCTCGCCAACGATCATCCCACGCGCCACGGTGTGCACGGCGACCGTTTCGGGGGTCAGCTTGAGCGTGTAGAACACCAGCCCGGCGACGACGACCAGCGCGGCGGCGATGAGGCGGGTCGAGAGGGAAGATCGTGTCATGGCAGGACGGGATTCCCGATGGGTTGAGCGACGCGCTCGACCGGCGCATCACGGTGGGAGAGCGTGAGGTCGCACTTGGATATCAGGCGTTCCAGACCAGATATCCGCCAGCTAAGGCGACCAGCAGTGCGCTTGGTTCAGGCGTAGAGCGATGATGCGGCTGACTCGCGCAACGTGTCTTTTTGGTACGCTGCTCGGCGGTGGAGGCTCAGACCATTGAATCAAACCAGCCTTCCACCGTCTTGCGATCCGGCACCCCGCCGGAATGGAATACCTCGCCGTCGATCACCACGCCAGGCGTGGCCAGGATGCGATACGTCATGATGTCCTGGATCTGATCGACCTTCTCCAGCTCGATTTCAATGCATTTGGCGCGGGCGACTTCCTCGACCAGATTAAGCGTGGTTTGGCAGTTGCGGCAGCCGGTGCCGAGGATCTTGACGTGTTTCATGCGATGGACTCCGTTAGAGAACGAGGTTAAAGACATAGCCGACCAGAAGGATACCGGCCGCGACTACACCGATGAAGGTGGCGATCAGCGGCCATTTGAGCACCTTACGTAGAATGAGTGTTAATCAACATGGGCGTTGGTGCATAAAGAAGCAGTGGGCAGGATTCCCCTTTCCCCATTTTCTCAGGACACAGCGACCCCAACCCGCACCGAGATCGGCATCCCCAGATAGGTCATCTGATTCATCGTGGCGATTCGGGCGTGGAC
>CAIUAY010000116.1 GCA_903897335.1 uncultured Chromatium sp.
CTGATGTCGGCAATGAATTCCATCCTGATCACCCCAAGTTGCTCCGGCCAAAAAGCCGGTAGGTTGCGCTACTCCGGGGTGGAAAAAATTCAATGTTGATTTCCCCGGATCCCTGGGAAGTTTTCCATGTTGATTAACAAGCCGCCGCCTGCGCCTTGCTCAGATAATCACGCTGCTGCATCGTTAACGTGGTTTCGAGCGCCAGATACAGCATGCCGATCACGGCGTTCATCGGGGTGCGGATCTCATGGCTCATGTTGGCAAGGAAGCGGCTTTTGGCTTGGGTCGCCGATTCGGCGCGCAGTCGTGCGCTTTCGAGTTCCTGCTGCACCAGCTCGCGGTGGGCGATGTCGGTGGCAATGGCCTCAGCCATGTTGTCGAGGATGCTGCCGAGGACGCTCAGTTCCTCCACGCCGTGCAGTTGCCCGCTGCGGGCATAGTGTCCCTGTGCTAGACGCCCGGCGATGGTGCGCAGTTGCTGCACGGGTCGCAGTACATGACGGTTGAGGACACGCAGCTCCACAGTGATCAGCGCGGCCATCACCAGGACGCCCAAGAGCGAGATTAGAATCCAGTCCTGTAGACGCGCACGGGCACGATCCAGCTCATGTGCGGTGCGTTGATCCACCTGACCGATCAGTGCATCGATGGTTTCCGAGAGTCGCAGACGCTGCTGATTGTAATCGCGGCTGGAGATGAGTGTTCGGGCAAGCTCCTGATTAGGTTGGCCATCTGAGACAAACTCCCGCGTCGCCGGATCGTAAAGTCCCTGGGTGGCGGCAAAGGCGATCTGTTCGATCTGCTTGAGTGCTTCGGTTGCCGCAAAAACCTGATCCAGCGCCGCCAGCTCAGTGTCATTGAAACCCAGCGAACGCATCCGTTCACGCAGAGACTGGCGCGCCCCATCGGTTGGCAGTTGATGCGTACTGTCGCCCGCAATGACCTGTTCCCAATAGATGATTGGCCGGGGATGGTCGATGGCTGGTTTGTCGCCTTCGCGGATCGCCAGGATATCGTAATAAATCAGCAGGAAGCGCGGATCGCCCGAATTAGTATAGAGCGTGACCAGACGTGCCAGCAGTTCCGATTCCTGACGCAGCGTCTGCACCAGCGTCAGGGCGCGCTGGCGCAGTTCCTGTACTTCGCCAAGGCGCGTGTGTGCGTTCCAGACGAACAGTGTAAAAACGGCGTTGCTCCCCAGCATCAGCAGGAGCGTGGTGGTAAAAATCAGCGCGAGTCGGCTGAGTTTCACGGCAACCGTGGTGGTGGCGTCGTTGCCGAACAGACCGGGCAGTCTGGATCGACGGGAAGGCGCAGACTGCGCCAGTCCATCGTGGTGGCATCGAGCAGCAGCAGTCGCCCGAACAGCGGTGTGCCCAGGCCAGTCAGGATCTTGATCACTTCGGTCGCCTGGATGCTGCCGATGATGCCGACCACGGGTGCCAGGACGCCATTGTCCGTACAGCGATCGACCGTCTCCCCGTCATGCGGATAGAGACACCGGTAGCAGGGATCGCCAGGCTGTCCCGAGAAGGCCGTGACCTGTCCCTCCAGCCGGATGGCCGCGCCCGAGACCAGCGGTAAGCGGGCGGCCACGCAGGCCGCGTTGATGGCAAACCGGGTTGGAAAATTGTCGCAGCAGTCCACCACCAGATCGACGGTTGCGACGAGCCCGGACAGACGTTCTCCGCGCAGGTCATCATTGATGGCAACCAGCTCGACTTCGGGATTGAGCGCAGAGAGTGTCTGACGCGCCGATTCAGTCTTCAGGAGACCGATGCGTTCAGACGCATGGATGATCTGGCGCTGGAGATTTGAGAGATCGACGACATCGACATCTGCCAGCAGCAGCCGCCCGACGCCTGCCGCCGCAAGATACATCGCCACTGGCGAGCCGAGTCCGCCAAGCCCGACGATCAGCACCGTCGCTGCTCGCAGGCGTTCCTGTCCCGCGACCCCAAAATCAGGCAGCAGAATTTGGCGGCTGTAACGCAGAAGCTGGTCGTCAGTCATAGGCGTCGTCGTGATCCGATGGTTGCCACATTCTGAAGTCGACGGCTGAAACCGTAAAGCGCCGTCTCTGCCGACGCACCCATCAACCTGGCTCAGATGGGCGATAACCCAGGGTCACGCGCTCCTGTCTGGCCAGATCCTGATGAGTTTCAATCCTGTGAAAACCCCGTGCATCGAAAAGCTGCCGAAGCGACGGCGCTTGGTCGAATCCATGCTCGATGGCCAGCAGACCGCCGGGGCGCAGACAGCGGCAGGCGTCCGCCAGAATGGCGCGGATGGCGTTCAAACCATCGGCGCCTGAGCGGAGCGCTGACACTGGCTCGAAACGCAGATCGCCACGGGCAAGATACGGGTCGCCATCCGGGATATAAGGCGGGTTGCTGAGGATGGCGTCGAGACTGGCGGGGGCAAAGGCGGCAAGCCAGTCGGTCTGCATGGGATGGATGGCATCAAGACCAAGGGCGTGAAAGTTCGCGCAGGCGATCCGCAAGGCGGGTGCCGAGCGATCCGTGGCGATCAGCGTCCAGTTGGGTCGCTCGCTGGCCAGCGCCGCCGCGATGGCACCGCTGCCAGTGCCAAGATCGGCTATATACAGCGGCGCAATGGCATCGAGCCGTTCCAAGGCGAGTTCGACCAGTCGTTCAGTTTCGGGGCGCGGGATCAACGTGGCGGGCGAGACGGTCAGATCCAGCGTCCAGAAAGCGTGCTGGCCACGAATGTAAGCGATGGGTTCGCCGTGCAGGCGGCGCTCAAGCAGGGCATTGAACTGATCGACGGTGGCGGGATCGAGTTCACGTTCCGGCCAGGCCAGCAGATGGCTGCGCGACCAGCCGGTCGCCTGGGTCAGTAGCAGTTCAGCCTCGAGCCTGGGCGAGCTGTCGTCGAGCGCGGCCAGCGCAGCGGTAGCCGTGCGCAGTGTGTCGTCGATGCGGTTCAATTGGCTTGAGACATGGTGTTTGCGAAACGGAAGGCGTGACCGGCCAGTCATCATCAATCCGTTTTTTTCTTTGCTCTCGGATGTGCCTGGTCATAGACCTGAGCCAGATGCTGAAAATCGAGATGGGTGTAAATCTGGGTGGTGCCGATGTCCGCATGGCCAAGCAGTTCTTGGACAGCGCGCAGGTCGCCAGAGGATTCCAGCAGATGGGTTGCAAAGCTGTGACGCAGCAGATGCGGATGCAGGTGACGGGTGGCTCCCTGTGCTTGCGCCCAGTGTTCGAGACGGATTTGCACGGTGCGCGGATGGATGCGGGTGCCGCGACGGCTGACGAAGAGCGCGGATTCGTCAGCGTTGGCGAGATTGGCGCGGACGCGCATCCAGTGCTGGATCGACTCGCGGGCTTTGTTGCCGACAGGGACGCGGCGGGTCTTGGCACCCTTGCCGATCACCGACAGTTCGCCCTCGCTCATGTCGATGTCGCCCAGATTCACCCCGACCAGTTCAGCCAGGCGCAGTCCTGATGAGTAAAACAGTTCGATCATGGCCGTATCGCGGATCGTCAGCAGATCCGTGTCGGCATGATCGAGTAGGCTGCAAAGCTGATCGGCATCGAAGATGTCCGGGAGTTTGCGCGGGCTCTTGGGTGCGCGGACGCCAACGGCGGGGTTGGATTCCACGCGGTTTTCGCGCAGCAGCCAGCGGTAGAAACTGCGCAGGCTGGAGAGTTCGCGTTGCATGGTCTTGCCACTGGCGCCGTTGCGGTGACGCCAGGACAGATACTGACGCACCATCTGCGCGTCGAGCCGGTCGATGACGCCGGTGCCGGTCTCGGTCAACCAGGCCGCGAGCCGTTTCAGATCGCGTTGGTAGTTGGTCAGGGTGTGTTTAGAAAGGCGACGCTCATGGGCAAGGTGCGCGATAAACGGCGCGATCAGATTCGGCGGTTCAGCGGTGTTCATGATGCGGCAGAGCCTGGAGCGCATGGCTGACGATCTCGCCGAGTCGATCCAGCAGATCGGTCGCCATGTCAGGATGGAAGCGTTCAGAATCCAGACTGCCGATGGCCAGAACGCCGGATTGCCGATTCGTGCGAATGGGGATGAGTGCAACGGCTCGCACCGAGGCACCGATTTCACCGAACAGGATGCTCGCTTTATCTGCGTCGAGCGACCCGCAGAGTGCGTGTTTCCGGGTGACGACATCCTGAAAAGCGGTGACGAGCAGGTTGTGGCTCTCGGCATCTGTGCCATTGACGGGAAAGAACTTCAGGGCAACGGCGTCGGCGCGAAATTCACGCAGAAGACTGTCTTTGAGGATGAGATAAAGGTGGTCTGGATCGTTGACGGCGAGCAGCTTCAGCACGAATCCATGCAGATGGCTGGTTAGTGTTTCGTATTCACGGGCGCGGGCGATGAGGTGAGCGAGTCGGGCGCGCTCAATCTCAAGTCGCTGGCGCAGAACCCGAACCTGTTGCTCGATCAGTGAGATCGCATCGCCGGTTTGATGCGGAATGTCCAGCGCGATCAGCACGTCTGGGTGGTTTACAAAGAAATCGGGATGGTTCAGCAGATAGTCCGTGACCTGGAGGTTGAGCGTGGAATCCCCGGCTGAGATGGATTTGCGCGGCGGACTGTTCACGATGGATTCGCTCATTGATCAATTTCCCCTTTGAAGACGGTTTCAGCCGGCCCTGTCATCCAGACGGTCTGAGACGGGTCACGCCATTCGATCATGAGATCGCCGCCCGGCAGGCTGACGCGCACCCGCTCATCGAGCAATCCACGCAGCCGTCCGCTGACGACAGCGGCGCAGGCGCCGGTTCCACAGGCAAGGGTTTCGCCAGCACCGCGTTCATAAACGCGCAGCCGGATATGCTCTGGAGACAACTTCTGCATGAAGCCAACATTGACCCGTTTCGGAAAGCGTGGATGGGTTTCGATCAGTGATCCAAGCCGGGCGACTGGCGCCGTTGCGACATCTTCGACCAGCAGCACGGCATGAGGGTTGCCCATCGACACGGCGCCAATGATCAGCGTCTCTCCGGCGACGTCCAGCGCATAGGTCGAACTCGTCAATTCGGCCTGAAAAGGGATGTGTGTCGGCGTCAGTTCCGGCAAACCCATGTCAACCCGAATCTGTCCATCCGGCTCCAGATAAAGCCGGATAACCCCGGCGGCAGTTTCGACCGGAATTTCATTCTTGTCGCTCAAACCCTGGTCGTGGACAAAACGGGCGAAGCAGCGGGCACCGTTGCCGCACTGTTCGACTTCTGAGCCGTCGGCGTTAAAAATCCGGTAGTGGAAATCAGTTCCAGCCAGACGCGGCGGCTCGACCAGCAGGATCTGGTCGCAACCGATCCCGAAACGCCGGTCGGCTAGACGACGGATCGTCGTTGGGTCGAGATCAACCCGCTGGCGCACGGCATCGAAGACGATGAAGTCGTTGCCGAGACCCTGCATTTTGGTAAAACGTAAACTCATGCGTCGGCTCCGCGTGATGGGTCGGGCAGGCGTCCCGAAACAGCGAGATGCCGGTCGCTGACGACCGCGACATCCAGCGTGGTGAGCCCGGCTTCAGCGAGTTGCGCGACCACTTCCTGCGGCTCGTAGGCGGCGAACAGCGAATTGCGATAGTCTGTGCGCAGCACCTGCGGCGCACCGTGGGCGTAAGTGGCAACCAGCGCCTCAGCCCAACCCGCCGAAGCCGGACGCATCAAGTCCATGACCAGCACCATCGCGCCCGGTTTGGCGACCTCCTGGATACAACGCCAGAGCACCTGTGGATCGTGCAAATGATGCAGCAGACTGTTGGACAGGATCAGGTCGTAATGGGCACTCGGGAGTTGTCTGGACGGAATCTGATCGCAGATCAGCCGACAGCGTGGCGCGACTCCGAGTAGCCCGTTGAGGGCGGTTTGAGCAAGGTCGAGCATGGCTTGAGCGCCGTCCAGCGCGTCGCAGGTCGCTTTTGGATAGGTGCGCAGAAAGCGGATGCTAATGTCCGCCGGGCCACAACCCAGATCGAGTGCCCGTGCGCCGTCGAGGGAACCAGCGTTCATCTGACGCAGCAGGTCAATGAACAGCGTGTTGGATTCGGAGAAATCCGCCTCGGCGTAGGCGAGTGCCTGCTCGGCCGTGTCCATCAGCTCAGGTTCCAGACGGCGTTTCACGGCAGGATATGCTCACCGGCAAACAGGCTGGCGATGGTCTCGCGTTC
This sequence comes from uncultured Chromatium sp., assembly GCA_903897335.1. Classification (GTDB taxonomy): domain Bacteria; phylum Pseudomonadota; class Gammaproteobacteria; order Chromatiales; family Chromatiaceae; genus Chromatium. The sequence continues at coordinate 6,170 of CAIUAY010000116.1, forward strand.
GCGAACCAGATACGCCTGGTCACCGTCAACCATGACTTCGGCGACCCGTGGTCGGCTGTTGTAGTTGGAACTCATGGTGAAGCCATAGGCTCCAGAGCCGCGCACGGCGAGCAGATCGTTTTCACAGAGCGCCAGAATGCGTTCCTTGCCCAGGAAATCGCCGGTTTCGCAGACCGGCCCCACCAGATCGTAGCGCAGTGGCTTGGCGTCGGTTGTCCGCACGACCCGCACGATCTCCTGTCTGGCCTGATAGAGCGCCGGTCGCAGCAGATCATTCATGGCGGCATCCACGATGGCAAAATGGCGATGCTCGTGATGCTTGAGATATTCCAGACGAGTCAGGAGGATGCCGGCATTGCCAGCAATGGCGCGTCCCGGCTCGAGGATGATCTCATAGGGACGATTGGTCAGCTGATAACTCATCGCCGCCGCATAGGCCGCCGGCTCTGGTGGATGTTCATCGCGATAGCGAATGCCCAGCCCACCGCCCAGATCCAGATGTTCGATGGCGATGCCCGCCTGTTCAAGACGATCAGCCAGTGCCAGCACTTTGCCCAGCGCATCAATGAAGGGCGCCAGGTCAGTCAGTTGCGAGCCGATATGACAGTCGATGCCGGTAATGCGCAAATTGGGCAGTGCAGCGGCCTGAAGGTAGATGGCCTCGGCAGACTGGATGCTGATGCCGAATTTGTTTTCCTTGAGTCCGGTGGCGATATAGGGATGGGTCTGGGCGTCAACATCAGGATTGACCCGCAGTGACACCGGCGCTGTCATGCCAAGTTCGCCAGCGATTTGATTGAGACGAATCAGTTCGGATTCTGACTCGACATTGAAACAGCGGATGCCAACCTCAAGCGCACGTCGCATCTCGTCTGCGCGTTTGCCGACTCCAGAAAAGAGTATCCGAGCAGGATCGCCACCTGCGGCCAACACCCGTTCCAGCTCTCCGACTGAAACGATGTCAAAGCCCGAACCCAGGCGCGCCAGGACATTTAGCACGGCCAGATTGGAGTTGGCCTTGACCGCAAAGCAGATCAGATGCGGATGATCGCGGAAGGCGCGGTCGAAGGCGCGCCAGTGACGTTCGAGTGTCGCCCTTGAATACACGTAGCAGGGCGTACTAAAGCGCTCGGCGATAGTGGTGAGTGGAATGTCCTCAGCGTAAAGGACACCGTCGCGTTCATTGAAATGATCCATTCGGGTCGCTGCGATGCTCGTCTAGTGTAAATTGGGTCGGGTCGTGGCCGTCGCCGGTGAACCGACGGGGACAGATGTGCTTGGGACAGTGGTCTTGGGTGTTGGTTTTTCGGGCAGATAGAGCGGCCCTTTCTGGCCACAGGCACCCAGCATACTGAGGATTCCAAGCGCCACGACCACGATGATGAAGAGCGATCGAGCCCAGCAGTGCATGGTTGCGCCTCGTGCAGAAGGGGTTATCCAGGGTCGTTAAGTATACATGGCCGGGTTTGGGTTGCGCGTGACCCAGTTGAGCATGATTGGTAGCATCAACGCATCGACTTGCGCCATGTCTCAAACAGGATACCCTGCCCCGTGGAACCCCGTTTTATCCATCTGCATCTGCATTCTGAATACTCACTGATCGACGGCCTGATCCGCGTCAAGCCGCTGGTCAAGGCGCTGGTGGCCGCCGGGATGCCAGCGGTGGCCGTCACCGACCAGGTCAATCTGTTTGGGTTGGTGCGTTTCTATAAAGCCGCCATCGGCGCAGGCATCAAGCCGATTGCCGGAGCCGATCTCTGGGTGCGCAACCCGGATGACGTGAAGCAGCCGCACAGTCTGGTGTTGCTGGCGCAGGATCAGCGCGGTTACGGCAACCTGACGCGGCTGATTTCACGCGCTTATGTCGAGGGTCAACATCCGGGCGTTGATTTGGCACAGGTTGACCCCGCGTGGATCGACGATGCCGCTGACGGCCTGATCGCGCTGTCTGGCGGCGTGCGGGGCGACGTGGGTCAGGCGCTGCTCAACGGTCGCTCCGAAATCGCCGAGCGTCTGCTGGATCACTGGCTGACGACCTTTGGTGATCGCTATTATCTGGAGCTGATCCGCACTGGGCGCGAGTCAGAGTCCGAGCTGATCGAGATGAGCGTTGATCTGGCGCTTCGCCGCAGCGTGCCGGTGGTCGCCACCAATGACGTGCGCTTTCTGGCGGCGTCTGATTTTGACGCGCATGAAGCGCGGGTGTGCATTCACGATGGCCGCACGCTCGATGATCCACAGCGTCCGCGTCGCTATAGCGAAGAGCAGTTTCTGCGCACCCCGGCGGAAATGGCCGAACGCTTTGCCGACATCCCGGAGGCGCTGGAGAATTCGGTCGAGATCGCCAAACGCTGTAATCTGGAACTGACACTGGGCAAGAATTATCTGCCCGCCTTCCCAGTGCCAGCCGGTATGACGACCGATGCGTTTTTCGCTGAACAGTCCCGCCAGGGGCTTGACTGGCGGTTGCAACGCACGCTCGACTCCAAAGCACCCGATCACGCCGAGCAACGCCGCGTCTATCACGATCGTCTCGCGCTGGAACTGGATGTCATCATCCAGATGGGCTTCCCCGGCTACTTTCTGATCGTCGCCGACTTCATCCAATGGGCGAAAGATCACGGCATCCCGGTCGGCCCTGGACGCGGATCGGGCGCGGGGTCGCTGGTGGCCTATGCGCTCAAGATCACCGATCTCGATCCCATTGAGCATGACCTGCTGTTCGAGCGGTTTCTGAATCCAGAGCGCGTGTCCATGCCCGACTTCGACGTGGACTTCTGCATGGATGGCCGTGATCGGGTTATCGACTATGTGGCCAGCAAATACGGGCGCGAGGCGGTCTCGCAGATCATTACCTTCGGCACCATGGCGGCTAAGGCGGTGGTGCGCGATGTCGGGCGGGTCATGGGTCATGCCTATGGCTTCGTCGATCGGGTCGCCAAAATGGTGCCCTTCGAGTTGGGCATGACGCTGGACAAGGCGCTCAAAGAGAGCGATGACCTCAAACGGGTTTATGCCGAGGATGACGAGGTACGGGAGCTGATCGATCTTGCCCGCAAACTCGAAGGTCTAGCTCGCAACGCCGGCAAACATGCTGGCGGCGTGGTGATCGCGCCCACCAAACTCACCGACTTCGCGCCGCTCTACTGCGAGCCGGGCGGGGTAAATCTGGTCACGCAGTTCGACAAGGACGACGTGGAACAGGTCGGTTTGGTCAAGTTCGACTTTCTGGGTCTGCGCACACTCACCATCATCGACTGGGCGCTCAAGACCATCAACGCGATCCGGGCGCAACAGGGCGAGCCGCCGGTCGAAATCGACCGCATCCACCCGCATGACGAACTGGCTTTTAACCTGCTCAAGCAGTGCCAGACCACCGCCGTGTTCCAACTCGAATCACGCGGCATGAAAGAGTTGATCAAAAAACTCCAGCCCGACAGCTTTGGCGACATCACCGCGCTGGTCGCGCTGTTCCGACCCGGCCCGCTGCAATCGGGCATGGTCGATGACTTCATCGAGCGCAAGCACGGACGCGCTGACGTCGCCTATCCACACCCCGATCTGGAACCCGTCCTCAAACCGACCTACGGCATCATTCTCTATCAGGAACAGGTGATGCAGATTGCACGGGTGTTGGCGGGGTATTCGCTCGGCGGGGCGGATATTCTGCGCCGGTGCATGGGTAAGAAGAAACCCGAGGAAATGGCGAAGCAGCGCGAGACCTTTGAGCAGGGTGCGCTGGCGCTCGGCATTAATGGTCGGCTTGCTTCGCAAGTATTTGATTTAATAGAGTATTTTTCTGGTTACGGTTTCAATAAGTGTATTGTTGGCGACACGCTTGTTGCTGATCCCGCGACAGGCGAGCGTCGCCAGGTCAAGGAGATCTATCGCAACGGCATCGGTTCGGTCGCCAGTCTGATGACAAATCACCACATGAGTCAGAGTCCAGTGGTTCAGGTGATGGAAAACGGCATCAAACCAGTTTTTCGGCTCAGAACGTCATTAGGCAAGACGCTGCGCGCGACCGGCAATCACCCACTGCTCACGGTGATGGGTTGGAAGCGTCTGGATGAATTGAAAGCGGGGGATCGCATCGCTTCACCGGCACGACTGCCGATCAAGGGCCAGGAACGCTGGCCCGAGCACGAACTCATCACGCTAGGATGGGTCTTGTCGGAGGGCAATACCTGCCACCCGAGCGGCTTCTATTTCTACAACAAGGATGAAGTCGCCAGGGACGATTTTCTGGCCGCCGCGAGCGTCTTTCCCAATACCCAACCCACGGTGCATCTCAGGCCAGAAAGGGCGGACACCTGGAGCATCTATGTCGGTGCCGGGCGCGATGCCAGGATTCGTGTCGGTGGCGGACAGAGCTTCGCGCCGCGCTCGGGCGCACGTCTGTGGCTCGAAGAACTGGGGATGATCGGTCACAAGGCACCGGACAAGCATTTCCCAGCTGGTGTTTTTCGACTCGACAATGCCTGTCTAGCCCTGTTGCTCGGACGGCTTTGGTCTGGTGACGGCTATATCGCCAGTGCCACTGGAAAAGACATGATCCCCTATCTGGCAAGCGTATCGCTGCGTCTCGCCAGCGAGACGCAGCATCTGCTGTTGCGTTTGGGAATCGTCAGCCGACTGACCGAAAAGTACTTTGCTTATAAGGATGGACGCATTGGCTATACGCTCCATCTCGTCGGACGACGCAGTATCGAGACCTTCGTCCAGATCATTGGTTCACACCTGGTTGGTCGAGATGTTCAACTCGATGCCTTGCGTGACTATCTGGCCAAGATACCCGCCAATCGTGAATCGATCGACACGCTTCCGCCAGAGATCAAGGGCATCGTCCGACCCCACAAGGAGGCCAGCGGTCTGATCTGGGATCAGGTCGCCGAAGGCAGTGGCGTGTGTATCAAAGAATTCTACGGTGCGGCCAAGGCGCACAAAAAGGGCTTTCGTCGTGCGACCATCCGCAAGCTGGCCGATTTCTTCGGCGCCGAGGATCTGAGACAGGCAGCCGACGCTGAGATCTTCTGGGAGCGTATCGTCTCCATCGAACCCGATGGCGCGGCCATGACCTACGATCTGGAAGTCGATCACACCCATAACTTCGTCGCCGACGACATCATCGTCCACAACTCACATTCGGCCGCCTACGCTCTGGTCAGCTACCAAACGCTCTGGCTCAAAGCACACTATCCGGCGGCATTCATGGCGGCAGTCCTCAGTGCGGACATGGACAACACCGACAAGGTGGTGACGCTGATTGACGAATGCCGCACGATGGCTCTCAAGGTCGAGCCGCCGACCATTAACCGTTCCGCCTACCAATTTACCATCGCTGATGACCAGACCGTCATCTATGGCATGGGCGCGATTAAGGGTGTTGGGGAAAGCGCCATCGAATCGCTGATCGATGCGCGCAAACAGGGTGGCGACTTCCGTGATCTCTGGGATTTCTGCTGCCGCATCGACCTGCATAAGGTCAACCGCCGGGTGCTGGAGGCGCTGATTCGTGCTGGTGCGCTGGATAGTTTAGGTGCCAACCGGGCGACTTTGATGGCGCATCTGCCGCTGGCGCTCAAGGCCGCCGAACAGCACCACGCCACCCAGTCCGCCGGGCAGGTCGATCTCTTCGGTGCCCCGGATGCCACCGCGCCACCACCAGACCCGCAGTTGCTCAGCGACATCCAGCCCGACTGGGATGATGAACAACGTCTCCAGGGCGAGAAGGAAACACTCGGACTGTATCTGACCGGGCATCCAATCGACCGCTATGCTGCCGAACTTCAGGCGATGCACAGCAAGCGTATTGCGCGTCTGCTGGAACAGGATCGTGACGCCGGACGCCGCGACCGGCGTGATCGCGAACAGCATACCGTGGTCGGTCTGGTCGTCAGCGTGCGTCATACCAAGACGGCTCGCGGGCGCATGGGATCGGTACTGCTTGATGACCGCAGCGGTCGCATCGAGGCGACGGTGTTTTCCGAACTCTATGATCAGGTGCGTCCGCTACTGGTCGCGGATCAGATTCTCAGCATCACCGGGAGTCTGAATTTCGACGAGTTCCGCGATGCCTGGTCGCTGCGCGCCGAGGCGGTGCGGACTTTCGATGAGGCACGGGCGATGGCGGCAGATCATCTGGCGCTGATTCTGGATCTGTCCAGTCCAGCCGCTTACGCCCAGGGTGCCGCCCGCATTGGCGCACTCGCTGACACGCTGGCGGCGTTTCGTGATGGCAAGCTGCCGGTGCGTCTCGACTATCGCCGCCCCGGTGCCGCCGGTGAACTCATCCTCGGCGCAGACTGGCGGATACAGCCCGCAGAGGATCTACTGAAGCGTCTACGGACACTGCTTGGCGCCGAGGCGGTCACGGTGTCGTATGCGCGATCCGCTGCCGTAGAGACGCCACTCCAGACCAGGCGTGGGTATCTTAGAGTGGTCTCTTAGGTCGGATGCGCAGTGGGCATGCTCGCTCTCCAGGTCAAGTGAGATGATCCGGCGTCGGTTGACGGGAGCCAGCGAGGAGGTGTCAGGATTTTTTACAGTGAAGGTATCGCGTTGAATTCATGTAGAAATCGTGCGTCACATCGACCAGCCGATGCGCATCATCTAAAACATGGCTTTTACCAGCGATGTGGCGTGAAGGTCGATCCATTCTGGATGGAAGCGGAATCACCGGTGGCGCGGATGCTGAATAAGCCCCGGTTCTCCACCATCTGCTCGGCACCGGCATCGGCGGTCAACCACGCCATCGCGCCATAAATCCGGTTGTTGGCATAACGCGGGAGCCAGCCTTTAAGCTGGTCAAGACGCTTGATGAAGTCTTTGACATCCTGTGGTTTTAAGGTCGTTTTGACTTCGACGAC
>CAIUAY010000117.1 GCA_903897335.1 uncultured Chromatium sp.
AACAGATCATCACAAAGGCAGTACACGAATATAATTTGGGTGTCCATCGGGGTTCCTCGCCGGTCGTTGTGCAGTAGGGGTACTCACAACGCTAGCAAACTCCGATGGACGCCGATCTATCAAGGTGGCAACTTGGGTTAACTTAATGGCAGTGCAGCGATGCGCTCCAACACCAGCTCTGGACACATGTGAGTCGTCGTCAATAACGCACCCGTAAAATGTACCAGTCTGCTCCGCGCTGCTCGAACAGAAATTTGATCACGCCCGCCTGAGTCACTAATTTTGCCTGACTATCCAGATAGCTCACCTGAAACACCGCAATCGCTGCACAGCGATCCTGATCCGCTGTTGGCTGGACGTGCAACTGTTCAAATGCAATCCGCCGTGCGCTGGTCTTGCGGAACCAGTCCGCATAGGTGTGGCGGATGCTCAACCAGTTTACGAGATCGTTTTCACGCGATTCCGGGCTGTAGAGCGCCATGAGTTCATTGATCGCGCCAGCGTTATACGCCTGTTGAAAGGTGTTCAGACGTTGCGCGACAGGGTTGCAGTCCAGCAGCTTGGCGGTGTTGTTTGGCGTGATCTCAGGATTGACTAGCGCGGCGGCCTTCGGGACATTGACCGGCGTCGTGCTGGCGAGTGTCGGTCGCTCAGGCGGCGCGGGTGGCGTTGGTGATGGAATCTGCATCGCGGGTGTTTGAATGACCGATTCCGGCGGCGCTAGCCGTGGAGGCACGGTCTCAGGCAAGGGGTTGGCTAAGACTGGCGGCAGTTGTGCTGATGACGACATGGCTGGCGGTAATAGAGGAGCCGGTTCTGCCGATGGTGTTGGTGCCGGTGAAGCGCTGTCCTGAGCCACGCTGTCAGCGGGCGTCATGCTGGTTTCCGGCTTGGCCGCCGGTTCATCCTGTGAGATGTCAGGATGTGCAGCCGATGCCACAGGCGCATCAGCCGGAATCACCGCCGTGACGATCACTGGCGCAGGCAGCGCCGGCGCGGTTTGAGCGGCCACGACTGGTTCAGGCCGATTCACGGGTGGTGATGGCGTTTCGGCGACCGCTGCTGGCGTCGCGTTGGTCAGCGTCCTGATGGTGGTCGGTGCCGTGACGATGATCCGGGGAGCGTTGTGTCTTTCCAGGTGGAGCAGGATGCTGATCACGCCGATCACGCTCAATGCCAGTCCGACACGCTGCGTCCAGCTCCAGCACTGAAAGCGCGTGACGGCATCCTGAATGGCGTCAGGGAGACGGCGTCGCCATGCTGTTTGCCGGAATCGACTCGTGGCGTGCCCGGTTGCCGTCTCCGTGGTCTCGGCGGGCGGGGTGATCCAGCCGTCCTTCCCCCGACGCTGGGCGTTAAAAGCGCGATTGATGCGCTCGGTGCGCTGGGTTGCCCAGTGGCTGGCGCGCAGATGGCGATCCGGGTGATAGGCCAGAATCAGATGGCGGTAACGCTGTTTGGTTAAGTCTGGTGCGGCATCTGCGGGCAATCCCAGGGTACGCGGCGCGGGCTGGTCTGGATTGGCAAAGAGCCATTGGTCGAGACGTTGGTAGGCACGATCCGCTGCCTGCTCACGACTAAGACCGACGCGCCGAAATGCCTGGTCAAGCGCGGCGGCGCGAGGATTATCGGGATTGCCGAGCCACAGCAGCAGACGATCCAGATGTGCTTCAAGCAGGCTAACGGTCAGGCGTCCAGCGGCCAGCGCCTGTGCAAGCTGATGTGTCCAGGCGTCAGTCATGGACACCACAATCCGGCATTGCCCGGCGCGATCCGGCTGCAACTGCGCCCGTCGGCCTTGGCCTGATACAGCGCGTGATCGGCGCGACCCAAGAGTGCGTCAAAACTACCATCCGCAAGCGTTAACGCAGCGATGCCAGCGCTGATGTTGAGTGTCATGCGCAGCGCGCCACAGTCCAGCGGCGTGTCGGCCAATGCCTGGCGAATGCGTTCGGTGGCCTGATAGGCCTGCTGGTGATCGGCCTCAGGCAGCAGCAGGACAAATTCATCGCCACCGAGTCGGGCAGCGATGTCGATCTCGCGCAGATGCGTTTGGAAGATGTTGGCAACTCTCAGCAGCGCCTGATCGCCAACGGCATGTCCATAGGAGTCGTTGATCAGCTTAAAATGATCGATGTCGATTAGCGTGATCGCCAGCGGATGGCGGAAACGCCGCGCACGTTTGAGTTCATCCTGCGCCAGGGCGAGAAAATGACGGCGATTGACCAATCCGGTGAGTCCATCGGTCGTCGCCTGCTGCTGTAGCGCGACTTCGAGACGCTTGCGCTCGGTGATGTCGCGCGACAGCACGATAAAACGTGGTGCAGCATCGGTCTCGCCCTGCTTGCGGGCAATCGACAACTCAAACCATTTGGACTCGTCGCCCAGAGTTAGCGAATAGGTGCGTCCGCTGGAAAATCCATGCTGATTGGCTTCCTGTAGTGCGTCCAGACAGCAGGCGGCAGCGTCAGGCGGCAGCACCTCGGTGGTCAGACGTCCCAGAAATGCCTCGGGCGGAGCGGCCAGCAACTCCGTGCGATGGGTGTAATAATCGTAGTAACGTCCATCCAGCCCCATTTCGAATAGCAGATCGGGAATGGCGTTGAGCGTGCTTTGCAGACGGTCGCGGGTGGCGCGTAACTGCTGTTCCATCTGCATGTGCGGCGTGATGTCCTCGAAGATGGTCGCAAACTGTTGTGGCTCCGGGGAAAAGACGTTGATGAGAAAATGCTTTTGCAACGGCGCGAAAAACTGGTTGAACACCTGTGGCTGTCCGCTTTGCGCCACCTCGGCATAGCGATCCAGAAAGGGTGCCGCGCCGGTGCCATAAAGCTCCGAGGCCAGACACCCAACAGCATCGACCCGGCGGATGCCGGTCTGGCGTTCAAAGGCTGGATTGACATCGAGGATGCGATAATCCTCGGCGCGACCGCGGGCGTCACAGAGGATCTGATGCAGCGCCATCCCTTCTGACATGGCATGAAAGACCGCCTGAAAACGTGCTTCGATCGCGTGTTCCCTGATCTGTTCCCGGTGTTGCGCTGAAATATCCTCGAAAATCGCATAGACGCCAAGCAGTGTGTCGGCGCCCTTGATGGGAAAGGCGCTGACACGAATCCAGACGTCATCATCGCGTTGCGGGTTAAAGACGCCCATGATCACGTCGCGCACTGCCTGATGCGTCCTGAGCGTCACCATTGCCGGATGTTCCGCGCCGGGAAATGGCGAACCATCTTCATGCACGGCACGCCAGCGTGGATCGGTCGAGGTGACGCCCTGCATCTGGCTCAGCGACAGACCGAGCAGGGTTTTTGCCGCCGTATTCGCCATCATGATCTGCCCGTCTGGATTCTGAAACACGATTCCGAAAGGCAGCAGCTCGAAAAGCTGATCGCTGTAGGGATAGCGCGTCAGGAGCGCGATGTGTGTGTCGGCAAACGGATCGGATGCGTTCATGGTAAACAGTCAACGTGGTCATGGAGCAAGCGCGTGATGTCGTCCACCGGCAGCGGTCGGCTGACCAGATAGCCCTGCATCACGTCGCAGAACAGCGCCCGCAGATAGTCCGCCTGATCGGTTGATTCGACGCCCTCGGCGATAATTTCCAGCCCGAGACTGTGACCCAGCGCGATGATCGCCTTGACGATGGCGGCATTACTGCTGTTGCGGGTCACATCGCGCACGAACGAGATGTCGATCTTGAGTTTATGCACCTCGATCTGTTGCAGATAGGCCATCGAGGAATAGCCGGTGCCAAAATCGTCAATCGACAGACATACGCCCAGCGCCCGTAGCTCGGTCAGCGATTTGAACGCCTGATCGCGGTCTGCCATCAGAAAGCTCTCGGTAATTTCAAGCTCCAGCCGATCCGGTGGAATGCCACTTTCAGCCAGCGCCTCGCGCACCGATTCAACCAGATGGCCCCGGCTCAACTGCACGGCAGAGACATTCACCGCCGTCTGGCGCGGCGCCAGTCCAGCATCCAGCCAGATCCGGATCTGACGGCAGGCGGCGCGTAGCACCCAGTCGCCCAGACGCACCACCAGCCCGCTTTCCTCGGCCAGCGGAATGAACGCGCCGGGCGGGATCATGCCGCGTTCGGGATGCGGCCAGCGCACCAGCGCCTCCAGTCCAACGCACTGCCCGGTTTTCAGACTGGTCTGCGGCTGGTAATAGAGAATCAGTTCATTACTGTCGATCGCACGGCGCAGGTCAGCTTCGAGCGTCAGGCGACCTCTGGCCTTGCTGGTCATCTCTGGCGAGAAAAAACGCAGGATGCCACGTCCCTGCTGTTTGGCCTGATAGAGCGCGGCATCGGCGTTGCTTTGCAGGGTTTCGGTGTCCCGTCCGTCGTCTGGATAGAGCGCAATGCCGATGCTGACGCCGATGTAAACTGTCTGGCCGTCGACCTGGAAGGGATCGCTCATGGCATCGATCAGACGTTGCGCGATCAGGTCGATACCCGGCAGATGCGGGTCGCGTTCCAGGATCAGGCTGAATTCGTCCCCGCCGATGCGCGCCAAAATGGCGGTTTCTGGCAACCGGTTCTGAAGACGCTTGCTCGCTGCAATCAACAACTGGTCGCCCAAGCTATGACCGAGGCTATCGTTGATGGTCTTGAAATTGTCGAGATCGAGAAACAGCAGCCCGAACTGGGTTTGGGTATGTTCGATGGCATAGACCAGCAGCTCGCGGAATAGCGTGCGGTTGGGCAGGCCGGTCAGAAGATCACGATGCGTCACGAAATCAAGCTGCTGCTCGGCTTGACGCCGTGCGGTGATGTCGTGGTTAGAACCGCGCCGTCCCAAAAACTGGCCAGCGGCATCCAGTACCGGCTTGCAGATATGCTCGATCCAGCGTTCGTTGCCGTCGTGGGTCTGGATGCGAAAGATTAACGGCACGACATCGGCGCGTAACGGGTCTGGCTGGTGGTGTGCCTGCCAGAGATCCCGATCATCCGGGTGGATGATTCTGTCCATCAGACTGGCATCGGCGAAGAAGTCGCTTGGGGCATAACCTGAGATGTCCAGACAGGCCGGCGACACATAGAGATAGTGTCGATCCGGCGCCAGCCAGTCTTCCCAGTTCGGCGAATAGTTGGCGAGAATGCGGTATTTTTCCTCGCTCTCGCGCAGCGCGGCCTCCGCAGACTGACGGGCGTGTTGCTCCGCCGTCTCGCGCAGACAGCGTTCGATGGCTGGAACCAGACGGATCAGGTGATCCTTGAGGACGAAATCCCCGACTCCGCGTTGCAGCAGCTCCACCGCCCGCTCCTCGCCCACTGCGCCAGAGACCAGAATCACCGGCAGATTTGGCGCGTCTGCGCGGATCAGCGCCAGGGTGGAATCGAACGCCATGCCAGGGACATTGTAATCGGCCAGCACCAGCGTCCAGGAGTCAGCGTCCAGCGCCGTTTCCAGCTCCGTTGTGCTGGCGACCCGCGTACACTCAGCCGCCAAACCCTGCTTGCGCAGATAACGGGTCAGGAGCAGAAAATCCGCCAGGTCGTCCTCAATGACCAGCAGCTTGAGCGGCGCATTCATGCGATCTTTGCTCACAGGTTCGGCGGATCGTTGATGAGCAGCCAGTAAATTCCCAGGCGAGCGACCGTCTCGGCCAGGTCAGCGAATTGCACCGGCTTACGCACAAAGCTATTGGCACCGTTCTGATAGCTTTGCAACCGATCCTGTTCCTCATCGGAAGACGTCAGGATCACCACTGGCAACAGACGGGTGCGCGGATCGGCTCGCAGACGCTCCAACACCTGTAGCCCGGAAAGTCGTGGCAAGCCAATGTCGAGCAGCACCACTGCCGGCAGTCCCGTGGCGCGATCAGCAAACTCGCCTTCTGCAAACAGATAGTCCAGCGCCTGCTGACCATCGCGCACCACGTCGATGGTGTTGGCCAAATTCGCCTTGCGTAGTGCGCGCAGAATCAGACGTTCATCCTGATGGTTGTCTTCCACGATGAGAATTGCTTTGTGTTTCATATTTTTGTCAGCTCCTGACTGGCCGCCGCTTCAGGCAGCGTGAAGCGGAAAGTGGCGCCGCGTTCCGGCATGCCCTCGGCCGCGACCGTACCGCCATGACGGTGAACGATGCGCTGCACCGTGGCCAGCCCGATGCCGATGCCCGGAAATTCCTCCTGTCGGTGCAGACGCTGAAACGCCTTGAACAGTCGTTCCGAATAGGCCATATCGAATCCGGCGCCATTATCGGTTACGCACAACCAACGTGTCCCATCCCTATTTTCAGAATAGACCCGAATTCTCGAATCTGATGTCTTGCCAGTGTATTTCCAGGCATTGTCGATCAAGTTGGCCATGACCACTTCCAGCATGGTCGGATCGCCCAGAACCCTGAGTCCCGGTGCCACCTCCCAGACGACCCGGCGTTGTGGCTCTATCGCCGCCAGTTGCGCGAGCAGACGGGTGCTCAGTGCGCTCAAATCCACGGGGTCGCGCTGCAACGCGCCACGGGTGCTGCGCGAAAGCGTCAGGATGCCATCGATCAGTTCGCCCATGCGTCGGCTGGCAATGTCGATCTGCTGGAGATCGTCCAATGCCTCGCCGTCCAGACGCTCGCCGTAATCTTCCAGCAACGCCTGACTGAAGCCGCTAAGTGCCCGCAGTGGTCCCCGCAGATCGTGCGAGACCGCGTAAGCGAATGACTCCAGCTCCAGATTAGCCGCCTGAAGCTCCGCCGTGCGCTGGCGCACCCGCTCCTCCAGGTCAACATTGATGTGCTGGATCTCAGCCTGCGCCAGCTTGCGCTCGATCATCTCGGCTTCCAGCAGATTGCGTGAGACCAAGGTCTCTTGGAGCCGGTTCAGCATGGCGTCGAAGGCGTTCGCCAACGCGCCCAGTTCGTCCCGGCGCTGGCTGCGCAGGCGCTGCTCCAGCTCGCCAGCGGTGACGCGCAGCGCGGCCTCGTGCAAGGCTTGCACGGGGCCAAGAATGGTGCGTTGGAGCGTCAGGAATGTCAATCACCATCCAAAAGTTACCAGGCATCAACATCGAATTTTTTCCAGTTGAACGAGCGACTCAGAGGGTCTGATTGGCCTTTTTGCGTTGCTTGAACCGGTAAGAGTCGTTGCCGGTTTCGAGGATGTCGCAATG
>CAIUAY010000118.1 GCA_903897335.1 uncultured Chromatium sp.
ATTGCGACATCCTCGAAACCGGCAACGACTCTTACCGGTTCAAGCAACGCAAAAAGGCCAATCAGACCCTCTGAGTCGCTCGTTCAACTGGAAAAAATTCGATGTTGATGCCTGGTAACTTTTGGATGGTGATTGACATCGAATACGACATCATCCACGTCTGCCGCAAACGCACCATTGACCCCACCCCGATCAGTTGGCCCCGGCTGCGCCGCCAGATCCTCGCCGATGTCCGCCAGCTTCAACATCTGCTGGAACATCACCAGAACGGCGGCTTGCCCAAGGCGGATACCCAGGTCATCAAGCGCGGCAAGGCGCTGGAGTATTTCTCGCGTCATTACGGAAAGGTCTATGTCGAGCAGGGGCGCGACTTCTCGGTCAACGAGGCGCTGGTCGGCATCAACCAGCTTCTGGACGAGGACGGGGCCGGGATCGGGGTGCCGGACACCTGCGAGCCGCTGACCCGGCAGTTTCTGCGCATTTTTGCCAACGAGGCCGAGGTGAAGCGCGACGCACTCCAAAAATTCCTGCGCGGAACCGGCATGGCGCCGAGCGATTTCATCGAGCGCGGCTGGTGCTTCGAGAAAAAGAAGCATTACTACTGGATCGATGCGGTTGCGTTCGCCCAAGCGCAGGTCGGCAAGGCCGCCACTCTGCATCGTGATCTCGATCAAGCCGTGCTGCTGACCGGCGCTTTTCATTCCGGTAGCGGTGTGCCCGCCACCAAGATCCTAACCGACGCTTTCCGCCCGCACCCAGCCTTGGGCGATCTGCTGGGCTGGTTGTCTAACCATCATCCCGACCCGGCGGCGCGGTCCGCCGCCGCGAGTGCCCGCACCCGCTATCTGACCTGGGCCGCCGAGCATCAAACGGTCGTGCAGCAACAGCTCAGTCTCTTTGACTTGCTGGAGGACATATGACCGCACCGCTCACCGACGATGTCTGGACCCGGCGCGGAATCAACGTGCTCTGGGATGGCGCGGCGCTGACCCGGATCGGCTCGGTGTCCGAGGTCATCAGCCTGCGCCGCTTCTTCGATCTCGATCAATCTGGCTGGCCGGAGGACGCCAGCCCCCTGACCGGGGACGCGGCGCTGGTGGTGGCGGGGCTGGATGTTGCCCTCAATGCATTCGACCCTGAAGCGGTTGAGGGTTGGATCGAACGGGCGCTGTATCCGCGTATCCAGGAGTTCCAGAGTGTCTTCGATGGACGCCGTGCGCTGATCTTCTGGATGGCAGACAAGCGCCGCTGGCTGGAGAACACGGGCGAAGGCTGTTTTGAATGGCGTCTGGGCGGCGGCGACCAAGGCCTGCGGCTACCGCTGGCACGCCTGCTCTGGGATGGTGCCTATCGGGATGTCCGGCGCATCGAAGAGCCAGCGGACAAGGGGCCGAACCGCTGGATCGGGCTGTATCTCGCACGGATCTCGTGAAGAAAAACAGTCGCAATCAACGATGTTGACGGCTTATCTCCATGCCGCGAGCGACCTATGAAAAAACATGAAATTGGAATCCATATGATCCGTATCACTGAAACCATTAGCCAGGATATCAATGCTCGACCGGAGCAAGTCGAGGCGGCTATCCGGCTCCTGGACGAAGGCGCGACCGTGCCGTTTATCGCCCGTTATCGCAAGGAGGTCACCGGCGGTCTCGACGACATCCAGCTCCGTCATCTGGAGGAACGCCTCGGTTATCTGCGCGAATTGGCCGAGCGTCGGCTGGTGGTGCTGAAAAGCATCGAGGAGCAGGGCAAGTTGAGCGCCGAACTGCAAACCGAAATCCTGTCAGCCGAGACCAAACAGCGGCTTGAGGATCTCTATCTGCCCTACAAGCCCAAGCGCCGCACCAAGGCACAGATCGCCCGCGAGGCTGGCCTGGAACCGCTGGCCGATGCACTGCTGGATGATCCGGGGCAGTCACCCGAATTGCTGGCGGCGGGTTTTATCGATGCGACCAAAGGCATCGCCGACCCGGCGGCGGCACTCGAAGGCGCACGTCAGATCCTGATGGAACGCTTTGCCGAAGACCCGGAACTCACTGGGCGTCTGCGCGACCGGCTCTGGGAACAGGGCATCCTGGTTGCTGCCGTGATCGCGGGCAAAGAAACCGAAGGCAGCAAATTTTCAGACTATTTCGACTACCGCGAGGCCATCGCCAAGGTGCCATCGCATCGTGCGCTGGCACTGTTCCGGGGTCGCAATCAGGGTGTGCTGAATCTGGAACTGCTGGCGGGGGAGGGCGCGGATCCCGATGCACCCTGTCGCGGACTGATCGCCGCCCGTTTCGGCATCCGGCAGCAGGGTCGCGCCGCTGACGATTGGCTTGCCGAAACGGTGCGCAAGACCTGGCGCGTCAAGCTCTTAACCCGGCTTGATCTGGAGCTGAAAGGTCGGCTGCTGGAATCCGCCGAAGCCGAAGCAATCCGGGTCTTTAGCCTGAATCTCAAGGCGCTACTGCTGGCCGCGCCGGCTGGCCGCCTGCCGACGCTGGGGCTTGATCCGGGGCTGCGCACCGGCGTCAAGGTTGCCGTGATCGATGCGACTGGACGGGTCGCCGCGACCGACACCATCTATCCGCATGTTCCAAAAAACCAGTGGGATGCGTCGATTGCGCGGCTGGCCGTGCTGGCCAAAACGCACGGCGTGAAACTCATCAGCATTGGCAACGGCACCGCCTCACGCGAAACCGACCGGCTCGCCCGCGATCTGATCGCCCGTTACCCGGAACTCGGTCTGCGTTCGATAGTGGTCAGTGAGGCTGGTGCTTCAGTCTATTCAGCCTCTGAATTCGGTTCTCATGAACTGCCGGATCTCGATGTCTCACTGCGTGGTGCCGTGTCCATCGCCCGGCGTCTGCAAGACCCGCTCGCCGAACTGGTCAAGATCGAGCCCAAGGCCATCGGTGTCGGTCAGTATCAGCACGATGTCAATCAGAATCGTCTGGCGCGAACGCTGGATGCGGTGGTGGAGGATTGCGTGAATGCGGTCGGCGTCGATCTCAATACGGCGTCCGTTCCGCTGCTGACTCAGGTGTCCGGGCTGAACCGCAGTCTGGCGGAAAACATTGTCCAGTTCCGCGAGTCCAATGGTGCCTATCCCAATCGCAAACGGCTCATGGCCGTGCCGCGTTTTGGTGACAAGGCATTTCAGTTGAGCGCCGGTTTTCTGCGGGTGCCGGACAGTAACGAGCCGCTCGATGCCTCGGCGGTGCATCCTGAAGCCTATCCGCTGGTGCGTCGTATCGTCGAGCAGACCGGAAGGGACATCCACCAGTTGATCGGCGACAGCGCCACGCTACGCAAACTCGATCCCCGGCAGTTCACCGATGATCGCTTTGGGCTGCCAACGGTCAGGGACATTCTGGCCGAACTCGAAAAACCCGGACGCGATCCACGCCCGGAGTTCAGGACGGCTCAGTTCAAGGATGGCGTGGAAACGCTCAAAGACCTCAAGCCGGACATGATCCTCGAAGGCACCGTGACCAATGTCACCAACTTTGGTGCCTTCGTGGACATCGGCGTCCATCAGGATGGTCTGGTGCATCTTTCAGTGCTGGCTGGCCGCTTTGTTAAAGACCCGCACGAGGTTGTCAAATCCGGCGATCTGGTCAGGGTTAAGGTGATGGAAGTCGATCTGGAACGTCAGCGGATCGCGCTGAGCATGCGGTTAGGCGACAGCGCAGCGCGGCATGAGGGGGTGAGTCCGCCAGCAGCGCGTGGCGCGGCATCACCCCAACCCGCTGCTAAGTCCCGGCCATCCACCGCCCAGCCGTCGGGCGGGATGATGGCCGACGCCTTTGCAAAGGCGAAACAGCGTTGAATGTCAGACCCGCGTTACGGGCAGGGGGTCAGAATACTCGACATCATGCCCATGGCATCGCCGGGCATTGGCATCGGCATTCCGCCCCAGCCGCCGCCGGATTTGAGCCGGATGACATATTCAGCCCACTGAAGCGGGCGGGGCAAATAGCCGGTCTGGGCAGCAAGCTGATGTAGCTCATCGACAAAGGCACGGTCACAGAGTGTCTCCGAAAACGGCCCGTTAGTGCAAAGATCGTGTCTCATGCAGGCCGCGTCGAAGACATCCACTGGCGGCAGCGCGACCGTTGCAGGATATCCGGGGCCGCACCAGTTGCCGTAGAGCGGCAGACATTTGAAGAAGGCGTTGGCGGTTCCAGTAGACAGTAACATCAGAGGCAACAGCAGGGCGGCGGATAGTGCATATCCAGAACGCTTGATCATCGTGAAGAACTCCTGATGAGTGATTAGCGATGATGATTGTGCCTATTCGACGCATCCCTGCAAATCTAATTCAACAACAGACCTTGCCGCGACCGGGAGAAAGCTGACCTTGACTCGCGCCTATGATCCACTCAGTCATGATCTCTATGCCGCACCTTCGCTCATTCATGGTCGCGGCTGTTTTGCGAGGAGAGGGTTTGCGCCGGGCGAGTTCATCGGCACATTTCAAGGCTCGGAAGTCGATGAAGATGGCTCGCATGTGCTCTGGATCTATGATGCCGGGAATGGGATTCTGATCCGGCGTCGCGGTAACAATCTGCTGCGCTGGCTAAATCACAGTGATCGACCGAACGCCGCATTCAATGGCCTTGATCTGTATGCCAGCGCGTCCATCAGGGTGGATGACGAGATCACCATTGACTACGGCCGCTCCTGTTCTTCCGAGGACGGAATTTATCTGGCACCAGATGAAGCCGCTGCATAGAAGACCTCCAAATATCGCGTATTAATTGATGTGAACTTTGTGGCAATTGTGGTGTAGAACGCCATGATGCCAGTGTTGTGTACACACCATGCGGTATTTATGAGCCTTCTTGCACGTGCGCTTGACCACATGTCCATTGACGATGGTGTCATAGCAGCGGGTCGCTGCCGAAGCATCGTTCACCTGAGCCAGAAATAGCCCCCCAGAAAACGTAATCACGATTGCGATCATCCCAGGCTTCAGTTGTTTTAGTGTTGTCATCGTATTGACCTTTTCATTTTGCATATTCTAACTATCTGTCCGGCGGTGATGGAAACGCTGATTAATTCCATGAGTTCCGGATGACAGACATTTAATTGGCAGTTTACGATGCGCTTGATGCCAAAAATGGCATTTAATCAGCGCGTCCTTGTCTCATTTTTAGACAAAAAAATGCATTGGATGCAGATTTAGTCGATTGCAAACGCAAGTCGCTATGCCTAATAGGTATAGTACCCGCGAGTCGTAGTAGTTGTCGTTTTCGTCGGTTGTGCGGGGGCTGCAATTGTGGTTTCGACAGTCGTTGCTTTATTCGGATTCGTTGGGGAGACAATCAGTGTCTCGGCACCCGTTCGCCCGGTCTGCCCGGTTACACCTTGAACTCCCGCAGGCCCCTGAGGCCCAGCGCAGGCGCTTAATCCAAGTGTCATGAGAATGGCGACAGACAAAATTTGATTATTCATGATGTTGTCTCAAATAGATGCGATGATTAAACATCCCTGTCAGGGTTGCCTCACTGCGAGGCGTTGGTGCATAAACCTTCAGACAACGGCTAAGCTGGCGGTCGTTTCAGCGGAGACAGTCCCCAGACATGTCATCGACAGTTTCTGAAAGTGGCGAAGACGCTTCCCCCAAGAAGGCGAGATACCGGGTCACCAAC
>CAIUAY010000119.1 GCA_903897335.1 uncultured Chromatium sp.
ATCCAGAACAAACGCCTGAAAGCCGGTTGGGATGAGCGCTATCTGACAAAGTTGCTCTTCGAGCCGCCAGAACCCAAGACGAAAACATCCGCATCAGGCACATCGAATATTAGAAAAACGTGATGCGATTGCCCTGACCGAACTGGCCAATCCGCGATTCGTATTAAATTACTTCATAAAAAGACCAGATTAAACAAATATTTATTTAAATAAAAAGATTTTACGGTTATAATCTACTGAGATACTAACCATTGTCGAGCGTGAACGGTGTCTTCGCTCCCCTCGACCGACGTGTCCGTCGGCGGGATCGTTGATCGACCTCTTCACCGTATCAGGAGTGATTCCATGTCCACTTTCGGCGAACGCATGAAACGCGAACGCAGGGCGCGCGATCTCACCCAAACCGCCTTAGGCGAACTGGTCGGGGCCGCGCAGCAAACCATTTATCAAATCGAGAAGGGCATGGGGCGCGAGACGCGCTATGCCGTCCAGATCGCACAGGCGCTCGGCGTCAATGCTGAATGGTTGAGAACCGGCCAGGGACCGAAAACGCCGGCTGACTGGCAGTCGTATCTCGATCTGAGCGGGCTGTCCGAAGACACGCAGGAGTTGCTGCGGGTGTTGGCATCGGCCATGCGGGAGGGGCGATTGCCCGAACGGCGCTTGCGGGCCTTGATGCGGATGATTCTGGACGACTGACCTTGGACGCAAAAACGGTTAATGCGTTAAAGACTTTTTTGACATTAGCCGTTGAATCTCTCGAACCGGATTCTGGTGTCTTTTGACCAGCACGCCTGCGAGACGGCCCATGTCGGCTTCCGTTGCTCCACGCGACACCAACGCCCTCCATCATCGAGAGGGTGCGGACACATCGATCAGCGCCATCCAAGGCGCGTTCCAGATCCGCCAAGCTGTGCGCGACCCCGCCCGGTGCGAAGACGGGCGAGATCCGCGACGTCCGTCCGGCGCGCCGCTGTCGGCCTGAGCGCCAGCCGTGCGTCCAACCCGAATCCTGCTCGAAAAGGAGGCTGATGTACCCGCTGATCCCCGTGCTCTTTCGTCATTCCGTGCTGTTTTTAGTGCCTGTCGAGGGGCAGCCGTTCGTGCTGATGAAGCCCTTGGTACTGGCGATGGGGCTGGTGTGGTCGGTGCAGCAGGAAAAACTCCTCAAGGATGTCCGCTGGCATGCCCAGACGCTTCCACTCGCCGATGCCGACGGAACGTCGGCGGCAGTGTGTCTGCCCCTGCGCAAGCTGTTCGGTTGGCTGACCAGTCTCCGGCCATACCAGGCGAAAGCCGCGACGGTCAACCGCGACCATTTTCTCGCCTTTCAAACGAGCTGCGACGAGATCCTGTGGCACGCTTGGCACAAGGGCGAGTCCGCCCGGCTAACCGCACCGCCCGTGGCGCGGATTCCCAACATCGGGCCGGAACCGACACCCGCCGTCGCAGCGCTCGCGGCGGTCCCTCCGGTGCCGCCGATCGCACAGGCCGTGGCGACGGATCGTGAGGGCGAGCGCGAGACCCCGCTGATCCCGGTGTTTCA
The DNA here is from genome assembly GCA_903897335.1 of uncultured Chromatium sp. Taxonomy (GTDB): domain Bacteria; phylum Pseudomonadota; class Gammaproteobacteria; order Chromatiales; family Chromatiaceae; genus Chromatium. The sequence continues at coordinate 1,547 of CAIUAY010000119.1, forward strand.
GGGGGAGATCGGCGGGGTCGCTGGACAGGTCTGCAATGCGACCGATTTAAATGCCTTTCTCGGTGTGGCCTCGAAGTTTACCGACTGGATCGGCAACCGAATTGCGAAATATGGATTCCTTGAGAATCAAGATTCTGCGTTTGCTTCTAAAAATTTAGAAGCAAAAAACGGGAGTGGCGGTCACAACCGCAAAAATTACCTCATCACCCTGGACACCGCGAAAGAACTCTCGATGGTCGAGAACAATGCCAAAGGCCGTGAAGCCCGACGCTACTTCATTGCCATGGAGCGCCAGGCGCTGGCCGCCGTCGGGCAAGCGGTGCCGATCCGTCCGCCCGCGCCCGCGTTGGTCGACGACCCGCGTCCCTTTCCCGCGCTGGATCTGACGCTCCAGGTGGCCGAGGTCGCCATGCGGAATCTGCGTCTGTCCGAGACCTCGAAAATCCGCCTGTTAGCCGACATCTGCCGGACCAAGGGCGTGTCGAGTTCGTTTTTGCCGGAGTTTGTCGACGAATCGCTGGTGCGCGCGCTCACGGACTTGTTGAAGGCGCACGGGAGCACGCACTCGACGATCGTCGCGAATCAGGCCTTGCTGGACCTGGGTCTGCTGGAAATTCTCACGCGCAAAAGCGCCAAGGGCACCTTGCGGGCGTTCAAGAGCCTCACCCTGGACGGTCTGGCCTATGGTCGCAACGAGACCAGTCCGCAAGCGCCCCGCGAAACCGCGCCACTGTATTTCGCCGAGTCGTTTCCGACATTGCTGGCGCGCATCGAGGCGCACCTCGCGACGGCGGTAAGCGACCAGCCGCGTGCGCGGCGTCTGGGATCGTCGGTGCATTAAAGGATGTCAACGATACCAATCAACGAACCGACTTCGCGCGTCCCCTCCGCCGAGAAGATGAACAAAATTCGGCTCGCCATGGCGGCGGCGATGTCGCGTTCCGAACGCTTTTTAACCCATCGCGAATTTTTACGGCGCGTCTTGGCGCGCTTGGGGGCATCGGGCGATGCGGATCGCCTGCTTAGAGAATGGGGATATCGACCGGATGCCTTGATGCGCAAACGCGGCGCGTTGCTCGGGACGCGCACGGTGCAGGCGCTGCTGGACACCGTTGCCGCCACGCGAGAGCGACGGTCGATCATGCCGTTTCGGTGTTGTCAAAAAAGGAAGGACCATGGATGAAGACGCTTGATCTGCTTGAAGCCGCCGCGTTTTTACGGATGCACCCGGAGACCCTGCGACGTCAGGCGGTCGCTGGCGTCATTCCCAGCGCCAAACCGGGAAAACACTGGTTGTTCATTGACGAAGATTTGGCGAACTGGATACGCGAGCGGTATGCTGACCGCGCGCGGGCGGCAGAGCCAGACGAGGTATCCGCATGCTCTACCGCAGATCGAACAGTCATTTTTGGTGGATTCGGTTCACCACACCAGACGGCAAAGAAGTACGACGCAGCGCTGGCACGGAGGACAAAAAAGCGGCCGAAGAATACGAAGCGAAGCTGAAGCAGGAACTCTGGCGACAGGAACGCATGGGCGATAAACCACGTCATACCTGGCAGGAAGCCGTGGTGCGCTGGGTGGAGGAGATCGCGCATAAGGCGAGTCACGAAGACGACCTGACCTGTGCCATTTACGTTGGGTGAGTCACATGTTAAACGGGCTGTATCTCGATCAGATTGATCGAGAACGCTTGCATCTAATTTGTTCGGAAAGGAAAGGGGTGGTGCAGTCAGCAATGCGACCGTCAATCGGACGCTTTCTGTTCTGCATACTGTCAATCACCATCCAAAAGTTACCAGGCATCAACATCGAATTTTTTCCAGTTGAACGAGCGACTCAGAGGGTCTGATTGGCCTTTTTGCGTTGCTTGAACCGGTAAGAGTCGTTGCCGGTTTCGAGGATGTCGCAATG
>CAIUAY010000120.1 GCA_903897335.1 uncultured Chromatium sp.
CAGGGGTCCCGTCAGGTCGGTGATGGCGTCGTCGGCAGTAAGCGCTTGGTCGTCCTTAGCTCATCGCGGAGTGTGCGCAGCGCCTCGCGGGCCTGGAACAAAGGATAGCTCCTTTTCGGGATATAATTACACGGGACGGAACACTTGGACATGGGATCCACTTTAATCAACCTGCCACGCCATGTGAGATTCTGTGCGCAACTAGCCGTCAGTGCTATGCTTAACTCCCGGCTTGGCGGTGGTGGGCACGGTCAAAACCCCGTCAGATACGCTCTGTGAGAAACACCCAATGCGCTCTGGTTCAGGAATCTATACCCACATCGTCAATGACATCCTCAACGGCGAGGCAACCTTGCCAACCCTGCCGGATGTCGCACTGCGCATCCGGCGCGCCATGCAGGAGCCAAACTGCGATCTGGTGAAAATCGAAGACATCATCAAAACCGATGCGGGGCTGTCGGCGCACCTGATCCAGATGGCCAACAGCCCGCTCTATCGCGGCTGGCGTCAGACCAAGGATCTTAAACGGGCAGTGTCGATCTTTGGATTAGAGATGACCCGGAATCTCTGTCTCAGTTATTCGTTGCGAGCCATGTTCCGCTTTAAAGATCCGCATCTGAAGACGCTCATGCAAGGTGCTTGGAAAGCCAGCGCCCGCCGTGCTGCTTTTAGTGCGCTTTTGGCTGGGCATTGTCGGCGGATCAGCGCTGATCGTGCTTTGCTTGGCGGTCTGTTGCAGGAGATCGGTCTGCCGCTGCTCTATGTGCGTCTGGAAAAATATCCCGAAACGCTAGAACATCCCGAAACAGTGAAGGAACTGGTGGATGCCTACTGTGACAAGATCAGCGTCATCCTGCTTGACTCCTGGGGATTCGACCAAGAATTACAGGACGTGGCACGGCAGCGGCGCAACTGGTTTCGCAATGACAGCAAAAAGCCCGATCTTGCCGACATCGTCCTTCTGGCCAACCTGCACATGCTTTATCTCACCGACAGCGGTAATTCCGACTTGCCACCCATTGATAGTTTGCCCGCCTATCTCAAGCTCAACCCCGGCACAATCAGTCCTAGCGGCACCTTGAAGGTGCTTGATGACGCAACCGATATCGGTGATCTCGAAGCGGCGATTTCTGGTTAAATGCGCTGATTTCTGGATTTTCACTTGAAAAAAAAATGTCACTGGCTATAATTCGCCTTCCCCCGCGCCCTTAGCTCAGTCGGTAGAGCATCTGACTTTTAATTAGGTGGTCGCGCGTTCGAGTCGCGCAGGGCGCACCATAAAATCAACGGCTTACATCAGTTTTGGTGTAGGCCGTTTTCTTGTGTGCCGGAAAATGTGCGGAGCGGTGTCTCGATCCGAGACGCATGTTCCGACAAATGTTCCGGCGCTAGATGGGCATAGAGCGCTGCACCATCTCGGACGACTCCCACCCCCCCAAGCTCCTGAAGCACGTTCAGGGGGGTTCCTGACTGCACATGCCACGATGCCCAAGTGTGCCGCAGATGGTAGTGCCCCAAACCTGGATATTACACGCAGCAACCAAACTCATATCGGTTAATGAAAAGGCCGATAACAATTTCGTGCATGGTTTCGAGTTTGGA
>CAIUAY010000121.1 GCA_903897335.1 uncultured Chromatium sp.
GGGTCGGAACGACCCTCGAACGGGACGTGCGCCATGCCGCTTGATCCCTCCCGGAATCCCCTGGCTTTAGCCGTGGGGAGGTTCAAACTGGTCATCCTCAGTGGACTTTCCGGCTCCGGCAAAAGCGTCGCACTGCACACGCTGGAAGATCTTGGCTATTACTGTATTGATAATCTGCCGCTGTTTTTACTGAAAGATCTCGTCCTGGGGCTGCGTCAGGCCACGCTCAACGATGCGTTCAAACACACGGCAGTCGGCATTGATGCCCGAACCAGTCCAGATGAACTGCGCGATCTTCCGACACTCGTGCGCACCACCCAGGAACGTGGCATCGACTGCCGCGTGATCTTTCTGGAAACGAACACTGACGCCTTGATCAGACGCTTCAGCGAGACGCGCCGCAAGCATCCGCTGACGCGGGGCGACCGCTCGCTCGCTGAAGCGATCGAGCTGGAACGTACGCTCCTCGAGACGATCCGGGACAGTGCTGATCTACGCATCGACACGACCCAGACCAATGTCCATGAACTGCGCGACCGGGTGCGCGGCTGGCTGGTTGGCAGCGCTTCGCCTAAGGTATCGATCCTGCTTCAGTCATTTGGTTTCAAGCATGGCGTGCCGCAGGACGTGGATTTCGTGTTCGACATCCGCTGTCTGCCCAATCCGCACTGGCAGCCTGCACTCAGGGCGCTGACCGGGCGCGATCCTCCGGTCGTGGATTATCTGGAGTCAAGCTCCGAGGTTCAGCGAATGCGTGACGATATTCAAGCCTTCTTCGCACACTGGATACCTGCTTTTGAAACCGACGGACGCAGCTATCTCACCATCGCCATCGGTTGCACCGGCGGTCAACACCGCTCGGTCTACATGGTCGAATCACTGCGTCGTCACTTCGAATGCGCAGGTCATCAGGTCATCGTGAGACACCGGGAACTATCATGACGGTTGGACTCCTGCTGATTACACATTGCCCACTCGCCGGGAATCTGCTGGATGTTGCAACCGAGATTTTGGGTGCCTGCCCACCCGGAGTTGAAACCCTGGAAGTCATTAACGACACCCCGTGTGAGCGTCTGATCGCCGAGGCGCTACACTGCGTCGAGCGCCTGGAACAAGGCGACGGCGTTCTGGTTCTGACCGATCTCTACGGCTCTACGCCAGCCAATGTGGCGATGGCGCTGCTGGAACACCGTGCGGGTCTGCGGGTACTCAGCGGGCTGAACCTGCCCATGCTGTTGCGGGCATTGAACTATGCCGCGCTGAGTCTGGACACCGTGGCCGACAAGGCCATGCAGGGCGGGCAGGATGGTGTCCGCCTATGCGTTTCTCCGGGTGAACAACGCAAGACGCTGACGCGCAAGGTGCAGACATGATCCGCAAAGACTTTGAGATTCCCAACAAACTCGGTCTGCACGCCCGCGCGGCTGCCAAACTGGTGCAGTGCGCGACACGCTACCAGAGTCACATCGAGGTCGAGCGCCGCGACCAGCGGGTGAATGGCAAGAGCATCATGGGTGTCATGATGCTTGCCGCAAGCCAAGGCACCTGGATCAGCATCGAAGCGGTTGGCCAGGATGAAACGGAGGCGATGATCGCCATCGAGACGCTCATCCGCGAGCGTTTTGGAGAAGTCGAGTGACCATCGCGCTACAGGGCATCGGCATTGCGTCATCCTGCCCGATCGCGCTGGGACCGGCCTTTATCGATGTGCGCGGACGTGCCAGCGTCTCGCAGATGGCGATCACGCCGGCTCAGGTTGATGCCGAGATTGCTCGGTTTGATCTAGCGGTCGCATCCGCCCGCCATGCCTTGCAGCGCGTCTGCGCCCAGATCCCGCGCAACATGCCCATCAAGATCGCAGAGTTTATCGATGCCCATCTGCTGATGCTGGAAGACGCCGCGCTGCTCGATGACGTGCGGCGGATCGTGACTGAGCATCTGTGCAATGCTGAATGGGCGCTCCAGTTACAGCGCGATGTGCTGGTGCGGGTTTTTGACCAGATGGATGATCCCTATCTGCGTACCCGGCGTGACGATATTGAACATGTGGTACAGTCGATCCAGTCGTTTTTGCAGACAGACACGCAGGAGCCAGCAGTTGATCGCCAGGATCTGAATGGCTGCGTGGTGGTCGCATATGATCTCACGCCGGCCAACGCCATCTTGCTGCATCAGCGCGGTGCCGTGGCCTTTGTCACCGAATCCGGCGGCCCCATGTCGCATACGGCAATTCTCATACGCAGTCTTGGCATTCCGGCAGTGATGGGGATTCATGGCGTCACCCGTTATCTGCATCCTGATGAATTGCTGATCGTCGATGGCGAGACTGGAACCGTGCTCGCCAGAACGGATGAGCGCACACTGCACTATTTCCGCCAACGTCGGCAGGCGCTCGGTGACCGCCAGCAGCGTCTGCGTGAGCTGGTCAGCCGTCCCACGCGCACCCGCGACGGGGTGGCCATCAGTCTGCTGGCCAATCTCGAACTGCCTGAAGATGTTCACGCCGCCCGGATCAATGGCGCGGTTGGCGTTGGTCTCTATCGCACTGAATTTCTTTACATGAACCGCGCCGATTTCCCCAATGAAGAGGAGCATCTGGCGACCTACACCGCGATGATCGCCGGTCTCGACGGCATCCCTATCACCATCCGTACACTGGATCTGGGTGTCGATAAAGGCTGTGAGGCCTTCGCTCACTGTGGTTCAACAGCCAGAAATCCAGCGTTGGGTCTGCGCGCGATTAGGCTCTGTCTCAAGGAACCCGATCTGTTCCAGCCACAGTTACGCGCCATTTTGCGCGCCTCGGCACTTGGTCCGGTGCGTTTGATGCTACCGCTCGTCACGCATGCGCATGAGCTGGATACCGTGCTGGCGCTCATCGCGCAGGTCAAGCAACAGCTTGACCACGATGGTTTGAACTATGATGCAGCGGTGCCAGTTGGCGCCATGATCGAGGTGCCAGCGGCAGCACTGTCAGCCCGCGCCATTGCCCGCCGGATGGATTTTCTTTCCATCGGAACCAATGACTTGATTCAGTACACGCTCGCTATCGACCGCCTTGACGACGCTGTCAATTATCTGTTCGACCCGACTCATCCGGCAATTCTGCGTCTGATCCGCATGGTGATCGAGGCCGGACAGGCGCTGCATGTCCCGGTCAGCATGTGTGGCGAGATGGCCGGCGATCCACGCTTCACCCGTCTGCTGCTGGGTCTTGGACTGCGTGAATTCAGCATGCAGCCTGGCGCGTTGCTCGACATCAAGGAAATCATCCTCGCGGCGGACGTCCAGGAGTTACAGCGCCGCACCGCGCAATTATTCGCGCATCTCGACGAGACCGATCCCCGTTATCTGCTGGATGCACTGAATCGAGCCTGAGTTCGGATCGACAAGGCTCCATGCGTGTTTCCGCCCCCAGTCATCCCAACAGCCAGCGTCTTGACGCTCATGCTCGCCATGTGCGGTCTGGCCGTGGGTTATCTCACCTCCAAAAACGCCCGCTGGTATCTCCGTAAAGCGATGGCAGTCGCGGCGCTCAACAGCATCGACTAGGCAGTGGTGGTGCTGATCGCCCGGCTCTGGTTTCACGAACTGGTGTCAGGAATTTTTACACTTCAAAGTTTGCTGTTGTTATTGATAACACTCTGAAAAGATAAAAATTATCATTTTACGTCCAGGAATTGACGATTTTTCGCAGAAAATGAATGACCCTATCAGGGTCAGAATTTTTTACACTTTGAAAACCACTATTTTTCTATAACTTATTTAAATTTATAAAAAATCAGAGAAATGAGCAAATTAGCGCGATTTTGCCTCCATTTATCTCCCTGAAAAGTGTCAGGGTTTTTTACACTTTCACAAGACAAGACAAGACAAGACTTTAAATAATAAAGCAAAAAATAATTGGCACGAATCGAGCTTAAGTGGATTTGTCTTTTTTCGAGGCTAATTGTCTATCACACTTAGGAGTTACAACATGAAACCGAAAATACACATCTCATCCCACTGGTTCCGTCGTCTGGCGAGCCTGCTGCTTGGCAGCGTCGCACTCTGGAACGTCCAGTTTGCCGGGGCGACGCCCACGTTACAGGTGACAGGGGGCATATTGATGGGTGCCACGGGTGTCGAAATTAAGATTGGCACTACTTTTACCGGCTTGTTCGACGTTGCCTTTGTCGATGGAAGCTTCAATAGCATATTTGGAGGAGCTCTCCCGACGATTTATTCGAGTTCCTCGCTGTTTACCCCTATAGCCTTTGCCGGGTCCGCATCGCAAGCATTGCTTGACTCCGTATTTGTAGACGGTTCATCCGGCGCATTTGATACACATCCTGAAAATATAAACGGATGTACCAGCTTATCTGACTGTTATGCTTCTACGCCATACGCTATTAATGGAACTAATCTATATATAGTACGTGCGCGTAATACTTCTGCAACAACGAGTTCAACGGAGAAGATCGATTATAGAACTACGGCTCCTACGACCGACTATGCTAATTTTAATGATTCGGTATACGCAGTTTGGAGCGCCCATGTCAGCTCTTCCGCCGTCCCAGAACCCGCCACCCTCGCGCTGCTGACCCTCGGTCTGGCCGGTCTGGGCGCCGCCCGCCGCAAGGCTTAAGCCATTCCTTCCTGATCGCCGCAAACCATGCCCGCCAGACGCGGACGACATCCATCTGGGCGCATTCATGCGCCCAAACATCGCTCCAGATAGCGGGCGACCGACTCCTCCGCGTTTGATCCGATCACCTCCAGTTCTGGCAGTGCCGCCTTGAGTTCAGCCGCCGCGTTGCCCATCATCACGCCCTTGCCGACATCGCGCAGCAGCTCCAGATCATTGCGTCCATCGCCGAAGGCCATCACATCGGGCGGCGCAATGCCGCGTTGTTGCAGCACGCGGGCGAGCGCCGCGCCTTTGGACACGCCCTGAGCCATGACCTCCAGCACGTTCGGGAGCGAATAGGTGGTTGTGAGACGTTCACCCGCGCGTTCGTGGATCATCTGCTCCAGCTTGCGCAGAAGGGCAGGGTCGTCGTGGAAATAGAAGATTTTCAGGACTGGCGCGTCATCAAGCGTCGCAAAATCAGCGACTTGATAGGCGAAACCGGAATCCTGGTGGTACTGAAGCAGATGCGGCGCGGGGATTTCGACGATCCAGTCGTCGAGCCGGTACACATTGGTTTGCACCCGCGCAAAAGCCGGATCGGACAGCAGAAAGGGCAGACAGTCGCGGTCGATCGCCTGGTACTGCAACAGTTGCCCCTGGCGGTCATGCACCGCCGCGCCATTGCTGGAAATCAGGCCGTCCACGCCGCCGAGCCGCGCGGAGAATGTACGCATGTCTTGAACATGACGCCCGGAGGCGAGCATGATCGCGACGCCGCGCCGCCGCAGGGCGGTCAGAACCTCGCGGGTAGAATCGCCCAGTCGATGCTCGGCATTGAGTAGGGTACCGTCGAGATCGGAGACAATGAGTTTATACATCGGTTTTTGAGTGAGTTCTGGATGGCTCGTCAGTATGCGCATCACTACGCTGTTTTTCATCTATCTCTGCGTCTGTCTGGCACTGGCCGCCTGGCTCACCGAACCCCTGCTGGCGACCGGCTGGATCGCGTTGGAACCGCACCGGGTCATGGGTCGGCTGGCGCAGGTCATGATCCTGCTTGGGATCTGGCCGTTTCTGCGGTCGCTGTCGCTCGCTGATCGCGCTGCGCTGGGTTACGGCGTCGCCAAGCCGGTCTGGCGTCGCGCTGTCGCACTGGGCTGGCTGCTGGGCGTCATGATCCTGCTCGTGCTGACGCTGGCGCTGCTGGCGCTCGACATCCGGGTGCCGGACTGGCAAGCGTTGTCCTGGCTGAAGATCATCAGTAAAGCATTCCAGGCGCTGATCGGCGGGATGCTGGTCGGGGTGCTTGAAGAGATTTTTTTCCGAGGCGCACTCTACAGCGCAATCCGTCGCCGCGACAGCATCCGGGCGGCGGCGATCTGGTCGGCGCTGCTTTATGCGCTGGTTCATGTCATGAAACCCGGCGCATTGCCAGCAGGGATGGTTTTCGATGCGTCCGGCGCACTCTGGATGTTCACACACGTTTTCACGAATGCACTGGACTGGCAGCATCTGGATTCGTTCACCGCGCTGTTCGGTGTTGGTATCCTGCTGGCACTGGTGCGCGAGCACACCGGACACATTGGCTGGTGCATCGGGCTCCACGCCGGCTGGGTATTCGTGATCCAGATGACACGCCATCTCACCGATGCGCATGATGCCGCGCCACTGTCCTTTCTCGTGGGTCATTACGATGGCATCAGCGGCTGGCTCGCTGCATTCTGGATCGGCCTGCTGGCTGTGATGTACTGGTGGCTGATACAGCGCCGCCAGTTTGCACTGGGCAGATGACCATGCGGATGCCTGATTTCTGACAGATCTAACTTTTACATGGAAAACCACTCAATGCACGACACGCCATCCGCCAAGCCTTGGGCCGGTCGTTTCAATGCACCGACCGATGCCTTTGTCGAAGCCTTCACGGCCTCGGTCAGCTTCGATCAGCGGCTGTATCGTTATGATATTCAAGGCTCGATTGCCCATGCCACGATGCTTGCGCGTCAGGGCATCCTAACCACGCCCGAGCGCGACGCCATCGTCTCCGGTCTGGAAGCGGTACGTGCGCGGATCGACGCCGGCGACTTCATCTGGTCGATTCCGCTTGAAGATGTCCACATGAACATCGAAACCGCGCTGACTGCCGCTATCGGCGAGGCCGGTAAAAAACTGCATACCGGACGCTCGCGCAACGACCAGGTAGCGACCGACGTGCGTCTCTGGCTGCGCGACGAAATCGACACGATTCGCGCCGCCATTAGACGCCTGCAAACCGCGCTGCTCGATCTGGCTGAACGCGAGGCCGACACCATCCTGCCCGGTTTTACTCATCTTCAGGTTGCCCAGCCGATTACTTTCGGTCATCACCTGCTGGCCTGGTTCGAGATGCTTGAGCGCGACTGCGACCGCTTTGCTGACTGTCGTCGACGCATGAACGTCATGCCGCTCGGTGCCGCCGCCCTGGCCGGGACGACTTACCCGATTGATCGGCACTACACCGCTGAACTACTCGGCTTCGACCGTCCGGCGGAGAACTCGCTGGATGCCGTATCCGATCGGGATTTCGCCATTGAATTCACCGCCGATGCCGCGATCCTGATGATGCATCTGTCGCGCTTTTCCGAAGAGCTGATCCTCTGGTCATCGGCACAATTCGGCTTTGTCGAACTGTCAGACAGCTTCTGCACCGGCTCCTCGATCATGCCGCAGAAGAAAAACCCGGACGTACCCGAACTGGTGCGCGGCAAGAGTGGACGCATCTTCGGTCATCTGATGGGTCTGCTAACCCTCATGAAGAGCCAGCCGCTGGCTTATAACAAGGACAATCAGGAAGACAAGGAGCCACTGTTTGATACGGTTGACAACCTCAAAGGTTCGCTCAAGGTCTACGCCGACATGATGGGCAACCTGACCTGTAACCGCGAGCGGATGCGCACCGCCGCACGTCAGGGGTTCAGCACCGCCACCGACCTGGCCGATTATCTGGTGCGCCGGGGCATTGCTTTCCGCGATGCCCATGAGATCGTCGGACGTGCGGTGGCGCTTGGCGTGTGCGAGGGGCGCGATCTGGCTGAACTGACGCTAGCCGAATTGCGTCAGTTTTCGGATGTGATCAATGACGATGTGTTCGCTGTCCTGACGCTGGAAGGCTCGGTTGCAGCGCGTGATCACCTCGGCGGCACCGCGCCCCGGCAGGTGCGGGCGGCGATTGCGCGGGCGCGGCATGGCGTACTGTCGGCATCGCAGCCAGCGTGACACGCCTGTTCCATCAGGAACAACGGCGCATCGTGCGGCGATTGGCATAATGAGTTCTATGGAGGCGCGAATACGATGAGCAACAGCTATCTGAAAGACCTGATCCTCCTGCGCAACGATCCATCTAAGGTCGGCCTGATCCGCATGGCGGCAGAGCGCGGCGAGGTGGATGCCCAATATGCAATGGGGCTGATCCATGCTGAAGGACGCGGGGTGATGATCGACCTGGCTGAAGCGCACTACTGGCTATCACTGGCTATCGAGCAGGGCGACCGCGATGCGGTACGGCTGCGCGAGATCGTGGGCAGTCAGATGACCGACGAGGAATATGCCGTTGCCAAGCGGCTACGGGCAGCGGGCGCACTCAGTCTGCCGGCATCGGACAGGCAACATTGACAATCAGGTGGCCTGAATCGAGACATGGTGTGCCGTCTCAGATCAGGCCAGACCGTTCGGTTATACTGGCCATGTCGCGCCCCCCTATACGTCTGGCAACGCGACTTAGACGAACCAACCTTGAGTAACCCCACCCGTGACCGACATCCAACGCTTCTCCACCTCGGACGCTGATTTTCAGACCCGGCTCACCGCCCTGCTGGCCTGGGATGCCGTCTCCGATGACCGCGTTCAACGCACCGTCGCTGACATCATCCGCGCCATCCGCGCTCGTGGCGATGCAGCATTGCTTGAGTTTACCGCCCGTTTTGACCGCTGGACGCCTGCCGCCGCTGCTGATCTAGAACTTCCCAACGCCCGGTTGAAACAGGCATGGAACACCATCCCGGCAACCCAACGCGCGGCGCTGGAACTGGCTGCTGCCCGCATCCGCGCCTATGCCGAACATCAGACGTTGGCAAGCTGGAGCTACCACGAGGCCGATGGCACCCTGCTCGGTCAGCAGGTGACGCCGCTTGATCGCGTTGGACTTTATGTGCCGGGCGGCAAGGCCGCCTATCCGTCGTCGGTGCTAATGAACGCGATTCCGGCCAAGGTTGCGGGAGTCGGTGAGCTCATCATGGTGGTGCCGACCCCCGACGGCGAACTCAACGAGCTGGTGCTGGCTGCGGCGCACATTGCCGGAGTGGATCGCGCTTTTGCGATTGGCGGGGCGCAGGCCGTCGCGGCGCTGGCGTATGGCACGGCGACGATTCCCGGCGTGGACAAGATCGTCGGGCCGGGAAACATCTATGTCGCCACGGCCAAACGCGCTGTTTATGGCCAGGTCGGCATCGACATGATCGCCGGTCCATCCGAGATTCTGGTGATCTGCGATGGCGCGACCGACCCGGACTGGATTGCAATGGATCTGTTCTCGCAGGCCGAACACGACGAGGATGCACAGTCGATTCTGGTGAGCTGGGACGGCGTATTCCTGGATCAGGTTGCCGCGAGCATTGACCGACTGCTGCCGACGCTGGAACGTCACACCATCGCCGCAGCCGCGCTCGGAACACGCGGGGCGCTAATCCAGGCGCGCAATCTGGATGATGCCATCGCCGTGGCCAATGTCATTGCACCGGAACATTTGGAATTGTCGATTGCCGATCCTGAAGCGATTGTTGGACGCATCCGTCACGCCGGCGCCATTTTCATGGGGCGTTATACCGCAGAGGCGCTGGGCGATTATTGCGCAGGCCCCAATCACGTTCTGCCGACTTCGCGCACGGCGCGTTTCTCCTCGCCGCTTGGCGTTTACGATTTCCAGAAACGCTCCAGCCTGATCATGGCTTCCCGTGCCGGTGCCGCTGACTTGTCTAAAACAGCATCGGTGCTGGCGCGGGGCGAGGGACTCACCGCACATGCGCGGTCTGCCGAATATCGCGGAGACCCATCATGAGGGCGCTGATCGAGCGGCTGATGCGTCCCGAAATCCGTGCGCTCAATGCCTATCATGTGCCGGAAGCGACCGGGCTGATCAAGCTGGACGCGATGGAAAATCCCTATCTCTGGCCGGAGTCGCTCACGTCTGAATGGCTCGATGCGCTGCGCGTGGTGGCGCTCAATCGCTATCCCGATCCGTCCGGGCGGGTGCTTCAGGAGACCCTGCGCGAGACGATGGCGATCCCGGATGACATGGGGCTGTTGCTCGGAAATGGCTCCGATGAGCTGATCCAGATGCTGGCGCTCGCGGTCGCCAAGCCAGGGCGCACGATTTTATCGGTTGATCCCGGTTTCGTGATGTACCGGATGATCGGGCTGTTTGCCGGGATGGATTATGTCGGCGTCCCGCTTGCCGCCGATGATTTCTCCATCGACCTGCCTGCCACGCTGGAAGCCATCGAGCGCACCCAACCCTCACTGATCTATCTCGCCTATCCCAACAATCCCACCGGCAACCGCTTCGACGCTGACGACATGGTGCGGATCATCGAGGCCGCGCCCGGTCTGGTGATCGTCGATGAAGCGTATTCACCCTTCACCGATTCCAGCTTTCTCGGTCTGCTCGGCGACTGGCCGAATCTGCTGGTGATGCGCACTGTCTCCAAGATGGGGCTGGCCGGTCTGCGGCTTGGCTATCTAGCAGGGCCGACTGACTGGCTCACCGAGATCGACAAGGTGCGCCTGCCCTACAACATCAATGTTCTCACCCAGACCTCTGCGATCTTCGCGCTGCAACATAAATCGGTGCTGGATGCGCAGACTCACGCCATCCGGGTCGAGCGGGCGCGACTGTTCGAGTCGCTGACACGGATTGCGACGCTTCACGCTTATCCCAGTGACGCTAATTTTATACTCGTGCGGGTACCCGAAGGTCAGGCAAATCCTCTGTTCACAGGACTTCGTGAGCGCCGGATTCTGATCAAGAACCTCCACGGCGCACACCCGCTGCTGCATGACTGCCTGCGGCTGACGGTTGGCTTGCCTGAAGAAAATGCCGCCTTGATTGCAGCCTTGCAGGCACTTCTCGCCTGACCGGATTTCTGCCTGACATCGCATTGGCGTTTGCCTCTGCGATCCTGACCGGGTGCTTTCAGGAACAGACACCTGGCTTTTGATCGCTAACAGTTAAATGTCACGCGCCAGCCGCGCCGCATCACCCAGATAGGTCGCCGGGGTTAACGCCCGCAATTCGACTTTGGCCGATTCCGGGATGTCTAAACCATCAACAAAGCTGGCGAGTGCCGCTGCGCTAATCCGCCGCCCGCGCGTCAATTCCTTCAGCTTTTCGTAGGGTTCCGAAATCCCGTAACGCCGCATTACCGTCTGAATCGGCTCGGCCAGCACTTCCCAGTTCGCATCCAGATCCGCCGCCAGCCGCGCCGGATCAGCCTCCAGCTTGCCGATGCCTTTCAGCGCCGATTGCAGCGCAATACTGGTGTGTGCAAGGCCAACGCCGAGATTGCGCAGCACGGTCGAATCAGTCAGATCGCGCTGCCAACGCGAGATCGTCAGCTTACCGGCTAGATGTTCCAGAATCGCGTTGGCAAGCCCTAGATTGCCTTCGGCGTTCTCGAAGTCGATTGGGTTGACCTTGTGCGGCATGGTCGAGGAGCCGACCTCGCCTGCCACCGTGCGCTGCTTGAAATAACCCACCGAAATATAGCTCCAGATATCCCGGCAGAAATCCATCAGGATGTGATTAAAGCGCACGATGGCATGGAAAAGTTCGGCCATGTAATCGTGAGGTTCAATCTGAGTCGTGTAGGGGTTCCAGGTCAGACCCAGCGACTCGACGAATGCCTGTGCCAGACTCGGCCAATCGACGACCGGATAGGCCGACAGATGGGCGTTGTAGTTGCCGACCGCGCCGTTGATCTTGCCGAGCAGCGCCACTTCCGCGACCCGCGCCCGCTGCGCCCGCAGCCGATGCACCACATTCGCCATCTCCTTGCCCAACGTCGTCGGCGTCGCCGGTTGGCCGTGGGTGCGCGAGAGCATCGGCTGATCGGCATAGCGATGCGCCAGTTCGCGGATGGCAACGATGATCTGATCCATTTCCGGGAGCAGTTGTTGGTCGCGCCCCGCCAGAATCATCAGACCATGCGCCAGGTTGTTGATGTCTTCGGACGTGCAGGCGAAGTGGATAAATTCGCTGACGGTGGCCAGTTCGGCGTTGTCCGCGATGCGTTCTTTCAGGAAATACTCGACCGCTTTGACATCGTGGTTGGTGGTGCGCTCGATGTCTTTGATGCGCTGGGCATCGGCAACGTTGAACCCATCGGCAATGGCGTCGAGCAGTCGGCTGGCATCAGCCGAAAACGCCGGGACTTCAGTGATCGCTGAATGGGCGGCGAGCGTCTGGAGCCAGCGGATTTCCACCAGAACGCGGTGCCTGATCAAGCCATATTCGCTGAAAATGGGGCGCAAATCGGCAGTTCTGGCAGCATAGCGACCATCCACAGGCGAGATAGCAGTCAGGGCGGAAAGATCCATCGGCATGATTTAATTCCAAAAGTGATCGTTATTTCATCAGGTAAGGGGCGGTTCGCCATCCGCCCAGGTCTGGCGTGATAGCGTTCCAAATGGCAGTAACAGCGGTAGCAGCCATAGCAGCGACCAGGCATCTAAACCAGCGGCAGCAAGACCGCCATACGCCCAGATAACCCAGGCGATGGCGATAAAAAACAGGCTGTAAGGCGCGAGCATCAGCTTCCAGTATGGTTGTTTGGGCCAGCGCCACGGCGCGAATTGGTGAATCACTGCAATTGCCGCGATGATTAAGAGCGCACCGGATGCGCCTTGCAGCCAGCGACCCTGCCAGAAAAATAGACTGGACAGCGCCGCGACCCAGATAAAGCCGCCCAGCCAGCCGAGTGTCCAGCCCAGTTTTTCACTGCGTCGGTTATTCATGTGCCGGTGCGAGTTAGCTGCCTCTCCGCTTCGGATGTCATGTTGGTTAGCCCCAGCGATGATTGTTATCGGATCAACATGAAATTTGCCAATCATTCCTGGCAGCTCACGACCGCAGTGGGATTTTAGCCGCCTTTTCCATAAACTGCTTCCATGAGCGAGAAAATGAAAGAGTAGATTTCCAAACAGCATGAGTACCTTCGACAGCACGGCCTTGATCATCGTTCCGGCCACCCCCTACACGGCAATGGGTAGAAGGTAGATCGGTTTCGGAGGCCGGGGTCGTCGACGTGCCGGGGATGGAGGCATCGGCATTCGTTCCAACA
>CAIUAY010000122.1 GCA_903897335.1 uncultured Chromatium sp.
CCCTGCGCCGCGAGGCCAAAGCGTGGGCCGAACGCCGCAATGCCTCCCAAACCGGCGTGGACTGGCAGTTCACCACCGAAGACGCCCGCATCAAACTCAAACGCCTCTACCCACAAGTTAAGCTGGAATGATCTACTACCCCACCATGAGACATGCCCTATGGCACACACTACGCCCGATTTGACACCAGCGGTCGTGCTGCTGCCGTCCGCTGTTACGATTCCAGACCCCTCTGTGCACCCTACGCAACTGAATCACGCGAAAATCTCCAACGCACGTTGCACCGGAGAAGCCCGGCTCGATAGCGGTAAAGAACCGCTTCGATACACAACCGGTGATCCCGTGACCCTAACCAGGGCGACCCAGCAAAAGATCGTGGATGCGATTCCATTGGTCGTCTCGCCGGGTGTCTCGGCGTTATCAGGCCGCGCCTTGCTTCATCGGGGAGCAGTGATGTTTGGTTAGCGCGGACGCCTGCCCAGCGTGGGTTTGCCGCGCCGCACTAGTTTCACAGCCGTGCTGTTGACAGAACCTGGTCTGGTCGCAGCCGATCTGCCGGTTCCGGGTGGCTGAAAGGCAGGAATCAGGTGGCGCTTGCCGTTGCCGATCAGATCGGCTCGTCCCATGTCTTTGAGTGCCTGACGCAGCAGTGGCCAGTTCTCGGGGTCGTGATAGCGCAGAAAGGCCTTCTGGAGTCGGCGCTGGCGTTGTCCGCGCACCACGGCAACCCGTTCGGAGTTGCGCGTGACCGGCTCCAGCGGGTTGCGTTCGCTGTGATACATGGTGGTTGCCAGCGATAGCGGCGTGGGTAGAAACGCCTGCACCTGATCCAGACGGAAATTGTGACGCTTGAGCCATAGCGCCAGATTCAGCATGTCGTCATCGGTCGTGCCCGGATGCGCCGAGATGAAATAGGGGATGAGATACTGTTCTTTGCCTGCTTCGCGTGAGTAGCGATCAAACAGTTCCTTGAAGCGGTCAAAGCTGCCGATGCCCGGCTTCATCATCTTGCTGAGCGGGCCGGGTTCGGTGTGTTCGGGCGCGATCTTGAGATAACCACCGACATGGTGAGTGACGAGTTCGCGGATATAAGCCGGTGAGCGCAGCGCCAGGTCATAGCGGACGCCGGAAGCAATAAGTACGCGCTTGATGCCTGGAATGCCCCGTGCCTTGCGGTAGAGCTGAATCAGTGGCTCGTGGTCGGTATCGAGGTTGCGGCAGATGTCCGGGTAGACACAGGACAGACGGCGACAGGCGGCGGCAGCGCGAGGATAGCGGCAGGCCAGACGCCACATGTTGGCACTCGGACCACCCAGATCCGAGATGTTGCCGGTGAAGGCAGGCGCACGATCCCGGATGTCAGCGATCTCGCGCAGGATGGACGCCTGGGAACGACTCTGGATCACGCGCCCTTCGTGTTCAGTAATGGAACAGAAGGTACAGCCGCCAAAGCAGCCGCGCAGGATGTTAACCGAATGGCGGATCATCTCCCAGGCTGGCAGCCGTGCCGCGCCATAGATCGAATGCGGACGGCGACTGTATGGCAGTTCGTAGACCTGATCCAGTTCGGCGCTGGTCAGGGGAATCGGCGGCGGGTTGAGCCAGACCTCACGCTCGCCGTGCGCCTGCACCAGTGCGCGGGCATTGGCTGGATTGGTCTCCAGATGAAACACCCGCGAGGCATGGGCATACAGGACTGGATCGTTGCGCACCTGCTCGAATGACGGCAGACGCACGACCGTGGTGGCGCGGTTTGGACGCACCGTTGCCGTCACAGCGGGTAACGCTGAAGTTGGCTGGTCGCACCTCACGGAGTGAGGCGGCGGCACGTCCTGCGCATACTGTGAACAATCCGGCTCGACCGCATAAGGATTGGGATAGGGCGGCAGGATCACGCGCCCAGTCCGCCCAGTCTGACTGAGATCAAGCTCAGTCCAGCCTTCGGGCAGACCCCGGCTGATAAAAGCGGTGCCGCGCAGATCGCGGATCTGGTCGATGATTTCACCCTGCGCCAGACGGTGCGCCAACGCGACCACAGCCCGCTCGGCATTGCCAAACAGCAGCAGGTCAGCTTTGGCATCCAGCAGCACCGAACGGCGCACCGTTTCAGACCAGTAATCAAAATGCGCGATGCGGCGCAGACTGGCTTCGATGCCGCCGAGGATCACCGGTACGCCTTTGAAGGCTTCACGCGCCCGTTGAGCGTAGACCGTGACTGAACGATCCGGGCGGCGCCCTGGCTGGGCATCAGGCGTGTAAGCGTCATCCGAACGCGGTCGGCGGTCAGCGGTATAACGGTTGACCATCGAATCCATGTTTCCGGCGGTAATGCCGAAGAAAAGATTAGGTCGTCCCAGACGCTGAAAATCGGTGACTGTCGTCCAGTCCGGCTGGGCGATGATGCCGACCCGGAAGCCCTGCGCCTCCAGCAGTCGTCCAATGATGGCCATGCCGAACGAGGGATGATCGACATAGGCATCGCCGGTGACGAGGATGACATCGCAACTGTCCCAGCCCAACAGATCCATTTCGGTGCGTGAAACCGGCAGCTCAGGCGTGGTGCCGAATTTCTGTGCCCAGTGCTTGCGATAGGAGAAGATGTCTGGGATAGCGTTCATGCTGATGGTGGTCAGGTGCTTGCCTGAGTGCGCCGGTGATTGATCCGGCGCTCCACAGGGTGCGATTCCGCTGGATGGCGCGGTCGGTATTCCCGTGCCTCGATCCGCTGTCCTGCGAACACCCCTCCGTGGAGATGGTCGATCAGCGCTCTGCCATCTTCTGGGGTGGCGGTGCGGGCGATCAGATAATGATAGTTGCGATCCTGATGATCCCAGCCCTGATGGCATTCAAAGTGGGTATGGAGGTCAACCCCTTCGAGAAAGGCGGTAATCTCGATTAGGGTTGCCGTTCCCGGCAGGTTGCCAATGAAGACTTCCAATGCGCTCTCCCCGATGTCAATCGTCGGCCTGATCAATGGCATCTGCGTCGGCAAAACGCTGTTCAAGCCGCGCCAGACGTGCGTCCTGCTGCGCGATGCGTTCCTGCTGATGCCTGACCTGTCGCAGCAGCTCTGGCAATCGTGCCAGCGCGGAACTCTCGCGCAGCGACTGCTTCAGTGGCCGGGCTGGCGTGCCGAACATCGCAGTGTTGGGTGGCACATCCTTGACGACGCCGGATTGCCCGCCAATCTGCGCGCCATCGCCAACCCGCAGATGATCCGAGATTGCGACCTGTCCGGCCACCAAGACGCCATTGCCAAGCGTGGAGCTACCAGCGACCCCACACTGGCTGACCAGAATGCTGTGACAGCCAATTGAAACGTTATGGGCGACCTGCACCAAATTATCGATCTTGGTGCCACGCCCAACGCGGGTGATGCCAAGGGTGGCGCGATCCACGCAGCTATTACAGCCAATCTCAACATCATCTTCGATCACCACCCGCCCCAGTTGTGGCACCTTGCGATGCACACTGCCATCCCAACGAAACCCAAAGCCATCGCCACCGATCACGGTTCCCGGATGGATGACGCAGCGATCACCGAGTTCACAGTCGCGCTGGATGCTAACGTTGGCGCTGATCAGGCAGTCCGCGCCGATCCGCGCATCCGATCCGAGATAAACGCCAGCGCCAATCCGCGTCCCCTGCCCCACCTGCACCCCGGCTGAAATCACCGCGCAGGCACCGACCGCAACCGTTGGATCGAGCATGGCATCGGGGTGAATGACTGCGCTTGGATGGCGACCTTCGATGTCTGACGTGGGCAGAAAGCAGGCCGCAATCTCGAAGAAGCGTGTGCGCGGATCGGCAAGCCGTAACACTGGTTTTCCAGTCACCTCCGGGAAATCCATGCCGACCAGAATCAGCGCCGCCTGACTGAGCGCGACTGCTGCGGCCTGTGCGTTATTCTCGGCAAAGCAGAGATCGTGTGACCCGGCCTGTTCCAGGGTGCTGACTCCGCGAATCTCGTTGATATCCTCGGACAGGCCAAGTGCAGCCAGTGCGGTTTGCAAATGATGGGGCATGGTCATGAGTCAGTTGTCAGTGCTGAATTCGATCAGGGTGCCCAGTAAAAGGCTTCCTGGACGGCGCCACCATCCGGGATGGTGATGTTGCGGGTCTGAGTCTCGTTATCTTTCTCAAGACTTAAGGTGTAATGACCTGGCGCAAGCCGGGCATAGAACCACGGCCCTCTGGAGACGGCAACCAGCAGGGTCGATTCGTTGGCATCCGCGATCCGCACCCGGATATCAGCCAGATAGGCGCCTGAGCCTTTCACGGCAAACAGCAGCCGGAGGTTATAGCTCGACTTGACCTGAGCCATTTCCTCACGCTCTGATTCACCGATACCGCCGCTGATGTAGGGCACGCCCTGGTCGGCGGCATCAGACGGTTCGCTGGCAGGCTCATCCGGCGCATCAGACACCTCAGGCGTTACAGCCGGAACATTGGCTGGACTCACCTCAGCGGCTGAACGGATTGTTGTGGCATCGGGTTCCGTCATCGCTGACTCAGGCGCTGATGCCGCGTCCGGCGCTGCGTCTGTTTCAGAAACGGGCAGAATCGTTCCCGGCGGCAGGACGGTTCCAGCAGGCAGCACCGTTCCCGCCGGGAACACCATGCCACCCGGCAAGACCGTGTCCTCGGAAAGGCGCACGTCTGTGGGTAAGACCATGCCCGCGCCCTCTGCGGGTTGACGGGCAGCCTGTGCAACGGTTAGTCCGCCAAAGAAAGCGGTAGCGAACACGATCAGTGACAAAACAGAGCGGGAATGAGGTAACACAACGATCTCCGCGCGAAAATCCAGGAAAGAGAGCCTCCGGACGAGGCATCAGCCAGATGATCCATCCGGCAACCGTTTCTGCGTCAGTTTATCTTAAGTTGCAGGTCAGGGATGTTCATCAGGATGAAGGCATGGCCACGCCATGACTCACACGCTCCACTCTTCAGGGCGGGGTCGTTGACGGCGCTCCAGCGTTTCCAGGATGCGCCGATCCTCCATGAGGATATGATTGAGCAGCCAGTCGCGCAGATAGTCGAGCATGGCCATCCCGGCAATCAACGGATTGTGCCTGAGTTCCGCACGCCATTCGCTCAATTCGGCCTTGAACGCGTGATGCTGACGCCGATGCCGCGCAAGCTCGACAGAATGACGCGCCGCCATCAGGCGTTCCTCGGCCTGAAAGTGAATGCGGGTGTACTGCTCAAGCGCAAACAACGCATTCGCAATCCGCGCCGTTCCAGTGTTGCCGTTGACCGCAGCATGAATCTGGTTAATCCAGCCGAGCAGATAGCGATGATGCTCGTCGATCACCACAATGTTGATCGAGTACTCAGTCCGCCAGGGGAGCCAGGCGTCGCTGTCGGCGTCGCTGTACGGGACTAGAAGCACCTCGTGGGGATCGATGACATCGTCGCGGTAGCGGGATTTGATTGCCAGCAATTCGGGTAAGGTGCGCTGAAATGCCGCAACGATGTCAGGATCGAAGGCGCGACCACTGCCTTCCTCGATCACCGCCACGGCTTGCTCAACCGGCCAGGCATCCTTGTAAGGGCGTTCCATGGTCAGCGCATCGAAGACATCGGCGATCGCGCAGATCCGCCCGGACAGTGGAATCGTCGCGCCCGCCAATCCCTGCGGATAACCCTGGCCATTCCATTTTTCGTGATGCGTCAGGGCGATTTCATGCGCCAGACGCATCAAGGGGTCGTCGCCTTCCAGGATGCGCGCGCCAATGGTGGTGTGGGTCTGCATGATGGCAAATTCTTCAGTGGTCAGCTTGCCAGGCTTTCTAAGAATGTTGTCATGGATCGCAATCTTGCCCACGTCGTGCATCTGCGCCGCCAGCTCCAGCAGTTCGCAGAAGGCAACGTCGCGTCCAAGTGCGTGTGCCACGGCACGGGCATAGCGACTCATGCGCAGCACATGAAAGCCGGTCTCGGTATCACGAAACTCAGCGGCGACGCCCAGCTTGCGGATGACTTCGTTGCGCGCCATCTGAATCTCCACCTGATTGACCCGCAGCGTTTCTTCGGCGATGCGGCGGCGGATGAGGCTGGCCATGGTCTGAGCCAGGTCGGCCATGAAGTCGATCTCATCGGCGCCAGGATGGCGACCGGGTGGCACCTGTAGCAACAGTACGCCGTAAACCTGTTCACCTTCGACCAGCGGCAGACTATACGCGCCAGCGTCATCGCTTTCTGGCAGATACTGGTCGTCCAGTGTCCGCAGCGAGGGAAAAAACAGCGGCTGCCGTTGCGCCAGCGCCTGCCCACAGGCACCCGTTCCTGCTGGAATTTTGGCGCACTTGCGGCATTGCGATTCAGCGATCCGATGCTGGGCCGCTAAAATCAGTTCGTGGTGACGATTGACCAGAAACAGCATCCCGCGTTGCTCGATGGCAAGCCAGGGCATGGCAACGAGAATATCCAGAATTTCGGTCAGATATTGCGTCAGCGTGAGTTCGCGCAGGGCGATGCGGGCAATCGCCAGCAGTGCATGCTGACGATCCCAGAGCCGCTGGCGCTTGGTCTCGCTGGCATTCAGTTCGTAGCGGGTGTGCCGGAGCTGCTCCGCCAAGGCAAGTTGCGCCCGCACCCGCGCCAGGAGCAGCGGCGCATGGATGGGTTTAGTCACATAGTCCACCGCGCCGACCGCAAAGCCCCGCGCCTCATCCTCATACGCCGTGCGGGCAGTCAGAAAGATCACCGGGATCTCGCAGGTTTGCGGATTGGCTTTCAGTTGCTGGCAGACGGCATAGCCATCGAGATCCGGCATCATGACATCCAGCAGGATCAGATCGGGAGTGGGCATCGCTCCCGCCAGCGCCAGTGCTTTTGCGCCATTCATGGCCACCTGAATCCGGTAATGCGGCTTGAGCAGACCCGACAAGACCTTGAGATTGTCAACCTGATCATCGACGATCAAGATCGCTTTGGCAGTCGGGCTGGTCATGTGTCAAATCCCATTATCGGCGATCAGTTCATTTAAAATCGTCACGGCGCTGATGAAGCGATAGCGTTCGAGATGACCCGTCAGGGTCGTGAGAACCGTCGTCGGCAGACCGGCGGCTAACTGCTGAGAGTGTTCAAGCAGGACATCTTCAGCAGTAGGATCATGGTTGCGGGCACGGGCGCGCAGTTCAATCAGCAGTGCCTTGAGAGGCGCGTCGATGACCGGCGCGATCTCCACCTGAATCGGCGGCACGATGTCAACCTCCGTCGGGATGTCTGACGATCCGAGCCTTGGCAGATCGGCTGCATCGGTCACGCCAAACCAGGCATCAAAATGAAAGGTGCTGCCCTGGCCTGGCTGACTGTCCACGCCGATCTCACCACCCATCATTCTGACCAGTCGCTGACAGATCGAGAGTCCAAGGCCGGTGCCACCGTAGCGGCGCGTGATCGAACTGTCGGCCTGGGTGAACCGCTGAAACAACTGTTCAACCTGCTCCGCGCTCAGCCCGATGCCGGTATCGCGCACCCGAAATTCCAGATGCACCCGATGCGCCTCGGTCGCCAGCCAGCGCACGGCGATGTCGAGACCGCCGTGGTCGGTGAACTTGACCGCGTTGCTGCCGAGATTGATCAAAATCTGCCCCAGGCGTAGCGGATCGCCAACCAGCGTGTGCGGCACGTCAGGTGCGCAGACGAGCCGCAGTGACAGACCTTTGGCTTCCGCTGCGTGTCCGATCACCGCGACGACATGGCCAATGACCGTCTCCAGGCTGAATGACGTCGTCTCCAGCATCAGACGACCAGATTCGATCTTGGAAAAATCCAGGAGGTCGTTGAGCAGATCCAGCAACGATTGCGAGGCGGCATGGGCTTTTTCCAGATAGTTGCGCTGCTGGTCGCTCAGGGCAGTCTCCAGACACAGATAAATCATGCCCAGGATGGCATTCATCGGAGTACGGATCTCGTGGCTCATGTTGGAGAGAAAGTCGCTTTTGGCACGATTGGCCTGTTCTGCGGCGTCTTTCGCTTGCTCCAGCGCCGCCAGCATCTGCTGGCGTTCGGTGATGTCAAGAATAAAGCCACTCCTAATGACAGGCTTTCCAGGTGGCGCGGGGTTCGGATTGGAAGAGAGCTGAATCCACTTCAAGCGCCCTGATCGCGTGATGATCCGAATATCCGCGCTAAAGGTGCGACCCTCCCGGTTCGCGGCTAAATCCTCATTTAGGAGTCGTTGCAGATCATCGTCGTGAACCATCTTCCAGAACAAGCTCGCATCGGCCACCAGATCCTTTTCATCCAATTCCAGAACTTCACAGGATTTCGGGCCGACATAGAGGAATTGATTGCGACCGTCGGGATACAGCACGTAATCATAGAGAACGACCGGCACTGTCGCCGCCATTTGGTGATAATGGCGCTCGCTCTCCCTGAGCGCGTCTTCCGCCTGCTTGCGAGCGGTGATGTCACGAAATGACCACAGACGCGCTAACTGATTGCCAAGCGTGATTGACCGGGTATAGCGCTCGAAAATCTGGCCGTTCTTGAAATACAGCAGATCGTGTTGTTCTTCGTCCGTGTTGTTGAGCCGTTTGACGCCACGGAGAAACTCATCCGGATCGGACAGTTGACCAAGGACATGGGTCAGCAACCGCTCGTCCAGTCCGAGGTGGATCAACTCGTCGGGGATGCGCCAGAGTTCCTGGAAGCGGCAATTGACGCTGAGAATCCTGCCATCGGCATTGATCACCAGAATGCCATCCTCGGTCGAATCCAACGTGTTGCGCAGCATGATTTCGCTGCGGGTTAACACCTGCTCGGCGGACTGGCGTCTCCTGATTTCGCGCTTCAGCGTCAAGCTCCAGTACAGCGCACCGCCAAACATCAACAGCGCGATGCCCAGGACTTGCCACGCCAGACGGTAGTCGATGTGCGCCGGTTGCGGTGTCTGAATCCAGCGACTTTGAAGACGGTCGCGCTCGGGCTTGGGGATGGCCGCGATGGCCTTGTCCAGCAGACCAGCCAGCAACGGCCAGTCGTTGCGTGCCGCCATGCCGATCGCCATGTCATAGGGCGTGGTTCCGGCCATGCGGATCTGTATCAGCCCGTGGCGGACGATCATCTGGCTGGTGGTCACCAGACTGTCAACGAAGGCATCGGCTTTGCGGTCAGCCACCGCCTGCAAGGCGGTCTGCATGTCGGGAAAGGACAGCAGTCTGATCCTGGGATGATCCTGGCGCAGCCAACCCGCGATGGCATAGTCATTCACCACCGCGACCCGTTTGTCTGCCAGTTCCTCCAGACTGCCAAAAAAGGGTGCGTCCACCAGGGCGAAGATCGCCACCGGAAAGGTCAGATAGGGCGCGGTAAAATGAAACTGTTGCAAACGTTCCTGGGTCTGGGCGATGGCTGGCAGCAGATCGACTTCGCCCTGTTCAAGCTGTTGCAGTCCTGACGCCCAATTAGGTGAAGTCACAGCTTCGAAACGCACGTTCAGGAGCGGCTCAATCTGCGCGAGATAATCAGGCGCAATCCCGCTCGCCTGACCATCCGCGTCAAGCGATTCGATTGGCTTCCAAGCCGAATCGACGCCATAGCGGATGACTGGATGCGCGGCCAGCCAGCGTTGCTCATCTGGCGTCAGTAGTAGCTCAGCCGCATGATCGGGCGATGGATTGTCCAGCCAGAGGGAGCGGAGGCGGGCGTGTTCTTCAGGACTGATCGAGTTGATCGCCTTATTCAGAATGGCGGTCAACTCAGGCCAATCGTTGCGCACCGCCATCGAGATATCTTTGTCTTGCCCCTCCAACATTCCGCCGATCTTGAATGTCGTGCTGGCATTGGCCTTGCGCCACCATTCCAGCGAGTTTTCCGCCAGGAGCTGATCGACCTGGCCATTTTGCAGCGCGGCGATCATCGCCTGGTTGTCCTTGAACTCGCTGGCCAGAATCGCAGGATGCTGTTGCAGCAGCGACCGGAGGTGTCGATTGCCCTCAAGGATGCCGATCCGTTGACCTGCCAGCGTCGACAGCGTGTTCACCACCAGGGGTGCGTCGCTGCGGACATAGAAATAATACTGGGTGTGCAGATAGGGTTTGGTCAGTGTGAAATAAGCGTCCCAGACTGGATTCGCCGCTGCGCCCGCCAGACCATCGAGTTCGCGGCGCATGGCGCGCTCGCCGATGTGTTGCCAGGATGCCTCTACCTGTAAGGAAATCCGGGTGCCAAGACGACGATTGATCAGATCCAGGTAGTCCACGATCAGGCCGGAAAGACGACCATCTTCGCTGCGAATCACCGCTGGCGGAAACTGATCTGACATGCCCAGCGCGATGTCGGGATGCGCCTTCAGCCAGGCGCGCTCATCAGATGTCAGCACGATCTCAGACGAAGGTGGCAAGGCGTCATGATCAGCCAGCGGAACTGTGCCAGCGCGTAAAGCGGTCGGCTCGAATAAAAATCCCTGCAACTGGTGCAACTCACCAGCCTGCCCGGACTCCAGCAGTGCATTGGCTGCCAGTTCAAGGTGCGCGGTGGACACCGAACCCACTGACTGAGTACGCACTAACATCAGTTGCTGGATTTTTTCGGCTTCGTAGCGCAGCTCCTCGCGATTCTTGCGCTGTGAATAACGCTCCAGAATCAGCGCGACGATCTCATCGGAATGCTCCAAGGCATAGCGCCAGCCTTGATTGCTGGCTTCGACAAAGGCGCGGGTGCGCTCCGGATGGGCGGCGGCTTCGGCGTCGGAGGTAAACAGGTAAACATCGCCCAGTCCTGGCAGATAGCTGTTCAATTCGATGATCTGAAACGGCACCCCTTTGCGTTCCAGTTCCAGTGGCTCGTTGCTAAGAAAGGCGGCCATCGCATCCACCTCTCCGCGGATGAAAGGTCCGCCGTCGAAGCTGTGCGGCACGATGGTCAGGTTTTCTCCAGGAACCAGCCCCGCTTCGCGCAGAGCCGCCTGGATCAGCGGGGTGCGAAGATCCTTGCTGGCGATCATCAGGCGTTTTCCCTTGAGATCGTCGAGGGTTCGCAGACCGGGTTGGCTCAGGATCACCAGCGGCGTCTTCTTGAAATAGTTGGCCAGCAGCTTGACCGGCTGACCCATGAGCCGCCAGCCGATCACGCTGCCGTTGGCAAGACCATAGGTTGCATGTCCCGACAACACGTCGTCGCGGACATCCCGTTGCGCGTCATATTCGCGCAGCTCGACCTCTAGGCCGCGTTCGCGGTAGAAGCCCTGTTCAATTGCCGCATAGAACCCGGCAAACTCGAACTGATGCTTCCAGATCAGTTGTAGCGAGACGCGCTCCAAGGCCGGTGCCGACGGCGGTTGACCGGTCGGGTCAGCAACTGCGCCGCCAGACCAGAAGAATAGCCCGCAAGACAGCAGCGGGAGACTGAGATGCCACGCCAGATGCAGAATGCCGACGAACCACCAAGGATCGCGTGCGCGAGTTTGCCTCAGTCTGCGCAGCATCAGTTCAGCCTTGCGGAAGATGCAGATGGAGACAGGTTGAATTGTCTGCATCCGACGTTTCCATGCCAAGCTCAAGACCCATGACATCCGCCATCAGCTTGGCTGAATAGGTGCCCAGGCCAGTCCCGCCCCGTTTGCCATAGGTCTTGTATTTCTCGAAGAAATGGCTGCGGATCGCGGCGGGAACCGTTCCCTGATTGTGGATGGAGAGGATCAGCGGCTGTTGGTGTTGCAACGCGATGATCACCGTTTCGCCTGCGCTGGACGCCTCAATGGCATTGATAAGCAGATTGGAAAGCAGCGAGAACAACAGACGCGCATCAGCGCACACGATCAGATGTGCGTCCGGCGCTGGAACGCCGCCATCGACGGCAAACCGAATCGTCACCTGTCTGCGTTCACACAAGGTCTCGACGATGCGAATCAGACGTGACAGCAGCGGCAACAGATCAAACGGTTCTGGAAGATAGTCGTAGCACCCCGTCTCCATCTTGAACAGGTCAAGCGACAGATTGATCATCTCGACCATCTTCTCGCCCGCGTCGCGGATCAGTCCGAGCAGCTCGCGCTGTCCATCGGTCAGGTTGGCATCGCACTCCATGATCTGCGGCAGTCCGACAATGGCATTGAGCGGCGTTTTCAGATCGTGGCGCATCATCTGTTCGACATCCTCCTTGATCCGTTCCAGCGCCTTGCGATCACCGATATCTTCCTTGACGGCAACGTAATTGACGATGCGCCCGGCGTCATCAAAGATCGGCGAGATGGCGGCGAATTCCCAGAACAGCTCGCCATGTTTGTTACGGTTGATAATCTCGCCACGCCAGGTTTGACCGCTGGTGAGCGTTTCCCACATCGCCCGATAAAAGTCCGCGTCATGCTCGCCGGATTTCAGGACACGCGGATTCTGGCCGATGGCGTCCTCCCTGGCGTAACCGGTGATTTCAGAAAAATAGGGATTGACATAGAGCACCGTACCATCCTGATCCGAGATCACGATCGACGCCTGCGCCTGTTCGACGGCACGGAGCAGAGTGCGAAGTTGCGCCTCCTGTTTTTTCCGTTTGGTGATGTCGATGGCGACGCCCTCGATGAGATCAAGATCCTGAACGGCGTCATGAACCCGATATTCATGGATCATCAGATGGCGGATGTCGCCATCCGGGTGCTGATAGGACAGCTCAAGTTCGGCGATGCGCTTCCTGTGGGTCTGGAGCTGGTGGTTTTCCTGTTCGCCCCGGATGAGCGACTCGGGCAGCCAGTCGATGATGTCTGTCCAGCGTTTCCCGATGATCTGTCCGGGCTGACTGATGCCCAGCAGATGAATCCCCTCGCTGCAATACAGCAGCGTACCGTCCAGTGTATGGGCGAAAAAAACGAGCTGATCTTGCAGTCCATTCGTCAGTCGCACGAAACGCGCCTGACTCTCGCGCAATGCCGCTTCGGCGCGTTCGCGCTCGGCGATTTCACGCGCCAGATAGTCGGCGTACGCCGCCTGTTCATCGCGCTCGCGGGTGGCATGAATCACCCGCTGGCTACTCGCGTTCAGTTCCTGACGGGTTTGATTCAGCAGCTCCGCCAGGGCGAGTTGCGCCCGCACTCGTGCAAGCAGCAGCGGTGGATGGATGGGTTTAGCCACATAGTCCACGGCACCCACTTCAAAGCCACGCGCCTCGTCTTCAGGTTGTGTCCGGGCCGTCAGAAAGATCACCGGAATCTCGCGGGTCTGCGGGTTGGCCTTGAGCCGTTTGCAAACCTGATAGCCATCGACGCCAGGCATCATGACATCCAGCAGGATCAGGTCAGGAGCAGGAATAGTTCGCGCCAGTTCAATGGCTTTCTGGCCACTGGTTGCCGCCCGGATGCGATAGTGTGGCTTGAGCAGGCTGGACAGCAGACTGAGATTCTCGACATGATCATCGACGATCAAAATCGTTTGGGTATTTGAATCGGCCATGTTTTGCCAGGATTCCTGTTAATCGAGAATCAACGCATTATACCAACCTGGCAAGAAAGGCATTTCATCTGATCTGATCTGATTTCGTCTTCCACCGACATCGACGCACAGCGAGCCTTTTTTATGGATATCCGCGCTTTGATTCCACCCGACGCCCCAGCATCCAGGCTCTACACTCTCAGCAACGGTCGCTATCGCGTGTCGCTCACCGACTGCGGAGCCGGTTACTCCACCTGGGACTGGATCGCGCTCACCCGTTGGCGCAACGATCCGGTTCAGGATGATCTCGGCAGCATCCTGTATCTGCGCGATCTGGACAGCGGCGCATTCTGGTCAGTCGGTTATCAACCCACGCGCACCGCGTCCGCCCGTTATCACGTCGAATGCAGCGCCGAACAGTTTGTCTTGGAACGCGAAGATCACGGCATCGCTGCACGGCTAGCGGTGACGGTTGATCCAGCGGCGGATCGGGAATGGCGCCGCATCACCTTGACCAACGGTTCAGCCGCGCCGCGCCGCATCGAAATCACCAGTTATCTGGAGGTCGTGCTGTGTCATCCCGATGCGGATGCCGCGCATCCTGCCTTTGCCAAGCTCTTTGTCCAGACCGAACGCGACCCGGCAACCGGCGCGTTATTAGCGCGACGGCGACCCCGCGCCAGCACTGAAAACTGGCCGGTGCTGTTTCATGCCCTGCTCGGCGCGACGGCATCGGAATGGGAAACCGACCGCATGGTATTTATCGGGCGTGGTCGCACACCAGCCAATCCGCAGGCACTAACCGCTACCGCGCCGCTGACCGGCACACTCGGCAATGTGCTTGATCCGATTTTCGCGCTACGCACGGTCATCGAACTGGCTGCGGGTGCGGCGGCTGAATGCACCTTTGTCACCGGCATTGGCAGTCATCCGTTGCCCACGCTCCACAGCCTGGAAAGCATTGGGGTAAGCGCAGCGCCGCATTGCGCGGACAACGACCAACTGAAAACCGCCAATTTCTCCGGCGGCTTCTCCCCGGATGGGCGCGAATACGTGATTGAACTGCCGTGGACTGGCGGGCAGCTCCAGCGCCCGCCGCTGCCGTGGATCAACGTGATTGCCAATCCGCGTTTTGGGGTGTTGGTCAGCGAGACCGGCGCGGGCTATACCTGGTCGCGCAACAGTCAGGCCAATCGTCTGACTCCGTGGTCAAACGATCCGGTCAGCGATCCGCACGGCGAAGCGTGTTATCTGCGCGATGAGGCGAGCGGCGTAGTCTGGTCGCCGCTGCCTGGGCCGACTCCCGCGCCGGTGGACTATCAGGCGCGACACGGCTTCGGTTATTCCAGGTTTCACTGCGACTGGAACGGTCTGGTGCAGGACTCGACCATCTTCGTTGACCGCGATGCACCGCTGCGATGCGTGCGGCTCAGTCTCGCCAACACCGGCAACGCGCCGCGTCACCTGTCGCTATTTAGCTATCAGCGCCTGGTCATGGGCAATCAGCCGCAAACGGCGAGCGCCATCGTCACCGCGTATGACGCCGACCGCGATCTGCTAACTGCCGTGAATCCGCAGGCTGGCGATTTCGCGGGCGGCATCGTCTTCGCGGCAGTGCGTCTGTTCGGCGCGGACATCGAAGACCGCGCTCACACCGCCGACCGGCTCGCGTTCATCGGGCGGCACCGCGATTTGACCGCGCCAGCCGCGCTGGAGCCGGGCGTTCGGCTCGACGGTCGCAGCGGTGCGGGGTTTGATCCCTGTCTCGCGCAACAGATCCGCTTCACGCTTGCGCCCGGCCAGACGGCAACCGCCGTCTGTCTGTTCGGCGAAGTGATGGCTGACGCGGAACTAACCGCCCTGATTGGTCGCTACGCCGATGCGCCAGCCGTCGCTGCCGCGCTGGCTGACGCCCGCGAGTTCTGGCTGGATCTGGTCACGCGGATTCAGGTGCAAACCCCAGAACCCGCGCTTGACCTGATGCTCAACGGCTGGATCACGTATCAAAATCTCGGCTGTCGCATCTGGGCGCGTTCCGCGTTTTATCAATCCGGCGGCGCGTTCGGCTATCGAGATCAGCTTCAGGACGCCGCCGCACTGGTCGCCATCCGCCCCGATCTCACTCGCGAGCAGATTCTGCTTCACGCCGCGCATCAATTCGTTGAAGGCGACGTGCTGCACTGGTGGCACCCGGCACCAATTCAGCGCGGTCTGCGCACCCGCTTTGCCGATGATCTGCTGTGGCTGCCATGCGTCACCGCGCATGACATCCGCGTCACCGGCGATGCGGCGATTCTCGATGAATCCATCCCGTTTCTCAGCGCCGCGCCACTCGAACCCGGCGAAGACGAGGCATACATCCAGCCGCAACCGAGCGGCGAGACCGGCACACTGTACGACCATTGCTGTCGCGCCATCGAGCGTTCACTGGCCGTGGGCGCGCACGGTTTGCCACTGATGGGCACGGGCGACTGGAACGATGGCATGAACCGCGTCGGACGCGAGGGGCGTGGCGAAAGCGTGTGGATGGGCTTTTTCCTGTATCGCATCCTCGGCGATTTCATCCCGCTGTGCGCCATGCGGGGCGATCACGCGGCAGTCGAACGCTACGCCGCGCATCAGGTGGCACTGGCGCAGGCATTGGAAACCAGCGGTTGGGACGGCGACTGGTACTGCCGCGCCTATGATGATGACGGCGATCCGCTGGGATCGGCGACCAATGCCGAATGTCGGATCGACGCGCTGGTGCAGTCGTGGGCAGTGATTTCCGGCGCCGTTCCGACAGATCGCGCCGAGCAGGCCATGGACGCACTGGAGGCGCAGCTTGTCGATGAACCCAACGGTTTGATCCGGTTGCTGACGCCGCCCTTCGCCGACACGCCAAAAGATCCCGGCTATATCAAGGGTTATGTCGCTGGAGTGCGCGAAAACGGCGGTCAATACACCCACGCCGCCTGTTGGGTCGTGCTGGCGCTGGCCAGACTGGGACGTCGCGAGCAGGCAGCGCGATTGCTGACCATGCTGAGTCCGGTCAGTCATACCGCAACACCGCAAGCGGTTGCCCGTTATCGGCTTGAACCTTACGCGATTGCGGCAGACGTGTACGGTACCGCGCCGCACGTCGGACGCGGCGGCTGGAGCTGGTACACCGGATCGGCAGGCTGGTGGTCGCGGGTCGCGTTGGAGTCCGTGCTGGGGATCACGCTTGAAGGCGGTCGCACGCTGGTAATTCGTCCGTGTATTCCGACGGATTGGCCGGGTTATCGGGTCGATTACCGTCTACCGGATGGCGTCACGACCTGCGCGATTGCGGTTGAGAATGGCGCAGGCTGCGGGCGCGTGGTCGGAGTTTGGCTAAATGGCATTGAATTCATGCCAGATGACGGCACGGCGCGGATCGCGCTGCCGCCGGAACCGGGTGACTACCGCATCCAGATCCGGTTGGGTTGACGGGCCTGAATGCGCGGCGTGGTGTTCCCAGGCCGTCATCAGTGTCAGAATTTTTTACACCACCATTCTCCGATGCCGCCATCACGGACTGTCGGACAGGTCAAAAACCCAGATTCTGAGGTAACAAACGTGCTTGGGGGTCAATCTGGACTGAGGATAGGGAGGCGTGAGCAAAGAGCGTGTCAGAAATTTTTACACTGCCAGCAGGTGTGGTGTGTTGATCGAAAAATTTTGAATAAACAGAACTTTATTCTTAATCCAACACACTTTAACGAGATCATGGCACTGTCTGCAAAGCGTTGTGGGTTGATCAAAAAAGGCGGTTTTGATGAGGGTGGATGTCAGGATTTTTTACAGTTTCTCTGATGGATGGGTTTTTAGATTGGATAAACATCATAACAATTTAAAAAATAAGATGAATTATATTTTGGCATGTGGTGTGCTTGGTTGAAATCGACTCTGCATCTTTCACCTGAGTTTGCTTGTACCCACAGTCAGTCAACATCTTTATAATAAATGGAGATTCATGATGAACAAATATTTATCCGCTATTTCTGGCGTCGTTCTAGGCGCAAGCTTGTTTGCGGGTTCTGCGAATGCCACTCCAATTAATGTTAGTGGCAGTGGTGGTATCAACAATAATGGTATTCTTGCATTAGGAATTGGTGTTACGTTAGCAAACCCCGGCCAACTGTTTGTTAACGACATTAAGATGAGTGGAGTTGGCAATACGGGGGACTTAAATAACGCTACCCTGAATAGTCTCACGCTACTTTCCGGCAACACAACTTTTAACATTGGTGCTGGTACGCTTACCCTTGCTGATTTCAGCATATCTGGACCCGCAACTTGGGGAAGCTACACTGCTAGCTTCTACCAAATCCTTGATCAGTCTGCCAGCTTTCTGAACATTTATACCAAGGGTACTTTCACTCCAGGTACGGCAGTGGGTACCCAATCAGGCGGATGTAACGATGGGAGCAATACCTGCACAGCAACGGAAGCCAGTCTTCGCTGGACTTTTAATCAATCCGGTTCATCCGTTACCGGAGCTGGCACATTCAACGCGCCTGCTGTTCCAGCTCGTGTTCCCGAACCCGCCACCCTCGGTCTGCTCGGTATGGGTCTGTTAGGGTTTGCTGGCAGCCGTCGCCGCAAAGCGTCTTAATCCCACGCACTGACGGATTGACACCAGCGCCCCCGGTTTTCCGGGGGCGTTTTTTTATGTGCAGAGAAACCGGCTATTTCCGCTTGATCACGCTGTCCGCTAACAGGCATATCCACCGCGTCGATGCGAATTGATTCGCACGGTCAACCGGCACAGATCAGCCGAAAGCAGCTCCCATGCGGTTCAACCGGCGCGTAGATCAGTCGCATCCCGTTACTCTCGGCGAGTTCGCGGGCGATATAGAGACCTAGTCCGGTGCCTCGGCTGGTCGTCGTGAAGAATGGATTGAAGATGTTGCTGGCGGCGTCTGGCTTAATCCCCGGCCCGGCGTCGATCACTTCGATCAGCGTCTGACGCAGGCCAGGGTCGCACTCGATCCGCAGCAGGAGATGGGGCGCCTGTTTTTCCTCATGACCATGAATCAGTGCGTTCTCGCAGAGATTAGCAAGAATCTGGTGTAGATGACGAGGATCGGCTTCGAGGATGACCCCCTCCGCCGCGCCGCTGTGCTGGAGCGTGTCCGCATCCAGCTCGTGACGTTCGCGGAACTCACTGATGAACTCGGCCAGCCACTCGGCCAGCACGATCTGCGAGGGCTGGCGCTGATGACGCCGCGACAGTTGCAGGACGCTGTGAACGATCTCTTCGATCCGTGCGCTATTGCGCCGGACAATCTCCAGCAGATGCCGGTCATCCTCGTTCAGTTCAGGATTTTCGGCCAGTAACTGACCTGCATGGGCGATGGCGCTTAAAGGATTACGGATGTTATGCGCAATGCTCGCGGTCAGCGTGCCAAGCGAAGCCAGGCTGATCTGCTGTGCCTCGCGGGCAAGCTCCTGATTGTCACGCAGATACAGGATCACGCCGCTCGCTGGAGAGTCGCCGAGCAGCTTGCGCGAGGCGCGAATCTGGCGTGAGCCGATCTCAACGAGCTGACCTGCGTCCAGGTCTGGCGGATTCGCAAACCAGCGATGCAATCCAGGCGAGAGTTCAACCAGTGCCGCGCCAACCCGGAACGTCTTGAGACCGAGCAGATCAAGTGCCGCCTGATTGAGCAGGCGCAGACGGCGTTCGCCATCCACGACCAGGATGCCGGTGCCGATGCTATGAATGATGAAGGCGTTGAGCTTGAACAGATCGTCGATATCAACCTTGCGCCGTGCCGCCAGCGCTTCCGCCGACCGTACCCGCCGATACAGCACATGCGACATCAGTGCGACGCTGAAAAACAGCAGACCCAGCAGACCGGCCTGAGTGAAGGAGGTCACGGTAGGGACATCGAGCATGGCCGAATAGCTTTGCTGGGCGATGACCGCCAGCGAAGCGAACGCGGCAAACAGCAACGACAGCCGCCCTTCCATCATGAGTGCCGCTGCGGCGACTGTTACCGCCAGCAAGATGCCCAGTCCGCTGGCGATGCCACCCGCGACGTGCATCAGGAGCGTGTAGACCAGGATATCGCAGAAGATCGCCATCTGAACCTGCTGCTCGCGCGCGGGCCAGCGATAGACCAGCCCCAGTCCCGCCAGCAGGATCAGGAGCGCGTCACTGATCAGGATATACCAGGCAAAACGAGTATTGAGTCCGGCCAGCGCCGGATTGATGACCGATGGTGAAAAGACCAGCATCAACCCGGCGAGGGTCAAGAGCCGGAATAGAAACAGCCAGCGTAGCGCATCCCAGGTGGGATAACGCCCCTGCGCGTCGTCATGGCCTGCCGCAGTGATTTGCGTCATTGATGGTTCCTGTTGCTAGACCATTTTCATGACAAAAAACAATCCGACGTATACTCGTGGCCTGGTTAAAACTGATTCTATCTGGGAGATTCCCGATGCTTATAAGCCGCCGCCGTTTCAATGGTTATCTGTTTGGCGTTCTTGGGGGGGTTGTGACTGCATCCATCGTCACGCCTACGTTTGCGGATCTGGTTGAAGGCAATGACTGGCGTCGTATCGACCCCCCTCAGCCGAGCGATACATCCGAAAAAATTGAGGTGATTGAATTCTTCGCCTATGGCTGTCCACATTGCAGCGACCTTAATTCCTTCATCACGCCCTGGTCGCAAAAACTACCAGCGGACGTTGCTTTTCGCCGTGTGCCCGTCACCTTTGGTCATGCTGCCTGGGGAAGCCTGGCGCAGCTTTATTATGCACTGGAGAGCATGGGAGAACTGGGGCGGCTTGATCAGGCAGTCTTCGATGCGCTTCACAAGCAACATGTCAGCCTCTTTACGAAATCCGCCATCATGGACTGGGTTGGCGAGCATGGCGTGGATGCACAAGCCTTCGCAGCGGTCTTTGATTCATTCGATGTCCAGACGAAACTGAACCGCAGTAATTATCTGGTGAGTCACTATCAGATTGAAGCGGTTCCGACCATTGCCATTGCCGGGCGCTATGTCGTGTTGGGACGTGCAGCGAAGGGCTTCCCAGAACTTCTGGTTATTGCTGACGAATTGATTGCCAAGGCGCGTCACGATAATGGATAAGCTATCCTTATGACCGCCTGGGTGACACCAGTTGGCAGTGACGCCGGGATTGATGGCGTCGCCAAGGACGGCCAGCGCGTCATCTTGGTGCAATGCAAACGGTACGCGGTGGACAACTCGGTCGGACGGCCAGCGATCCAGCAATTCAAAGGCGTCATTGAGGAGAATGCAGCGGACTTAGGCGTATTTGTGACCACGAGCGCCTTCACGGCACAGGCGCGGGAAAGCGCAGCCAAGAACGATTGCATCCTACTGGTGGATGGTGTGCGCCTGGGGCGTTGGCATCGTGATGGGTTTTCGCTGATGGCCGAGGATTGACACACCCGCTGTCTCGTGTGGTTTGCTTGCGCAAAGCGCTTGAGCGTCACCCGCCCCACGCCAACCCCGCGCCCTCCCGGTCGCGGGGTTTTTTTAACGCCTGGACATGGGCTATCCCTCACCCCAACCCCTCTCCCAGAGGAAGCGGGGCGTCACGCGGCGGGTTTTGCACGTCATTTGGCACGGATCGCCTCACGCCGATCCCAGATAGTCGGTGAAAATATCCAGAATAGTCGTCCGATCCGTCGCCGACAGACCCAGAAACTGACGGGCTGGAATGTCGCCCCATAACTGCGGATGCTGCGCTGTGGTGCCGCCGAACTGCTGCATCGCGGCATAGACCCGGTTCGAGCCAACCGCCACGCCCTGCCGATCCGCCGTCAGTTGATAGCGGATGGTGTCACTGAGCAAGCCGGAGTCAGTCAGGATCTGGCGGCTGGTTTTGCGCGCCAGCGTCACCGGCGAGTTAGGCGCCCAGTGTGTGCCATCGGGCGCGGTCTCGGTCGCAAAGCGCCGTTGGGTCGATTGCTGAAGCACCTCGCCCACTTCGCGCAGCGCGTCGGTCGGGTGCTGGACACGCGCCAACAGCCGCTCCAACTGGGCACGCACGGCGGCATCGTCAACGGTGATGGTGATGCGCGCGCCGCTCATCCCCTCGCCCTCTGGGAGAAGGGCTGGGGTGATGGCGCAGGCGAGGCCATGCGACGAATGCAGCCGGGTTGCCCGTAGTGCGCCTCACGAGCACAGCGCGGCGCACCCGTATCCGAACAGATCAGCTCGCGGCAGCCGTGGCAGGGGTCGGTGTCGGGGATGGTCATGTGCTACGCTCTAATGGTGTCAGGCAGTCGGTGCATGGACGTGGAAACAGGAAGG
The DNA here is from genome assembly GCA_903897335.1 of uncultured Chromatium sp. Taxonomy (GTDB): domain Bacteria; phylum Pseudomonadota; class Gammaproteobacteria; order Chromatiales; family Chromatiaceae; genus Chromatium. The sequence goes on from CAIUAY010000122.1 coordinate 21,671, forward strand.
CGGCTTCTTGCCGTCGCTTATGTGGGTTCGATCCCCACCCGACTGCCGGATACCTCGACCGGTATCCATTTTTTCCCCTTCACATCCGCCGCAATCGCGGCAGCGTCTACCCGGAACGCGGTCACTAACTGGTTGACCCCGCCAATGCGTCGGGTACGCTTTGGCGCAAGCTCGACGACAGCCTTGCTTGGTCCAAGGCTTTCGGAGACAAAGACCAGGTTCCCTGTGGTCGTGTCATAGTAAATCGCTCCAGGGTGATCGATCAGCGCCGGTAATGATCGCCATTCGTCCTGCGTCAACCCGTTTTGATCGGCGTCATGTCGGAGCTGCTTCACGCATCTTGGTAACTCGTCAAACACGGCAACCTCTGCCGAGATCGGGGGCGGATACCCCGACGTGGCCAGCCAATCCAGCGTTGGCGTGGACACAGCACCAACCACGAACGACCGTCCACGCGGATGGTCGTCTGCCAGCCACTCATCCAGCGTCTTCCACCAGGCCAGTTCGCGCTCCAGGTTGACCGCGCCCTTGAGCAGCTCCCACATCGCCGCGCCAAGCGGCGCATCCAGTTTGAACAGCTTCTGGTCGATCAGGTCGCGCAGAGGCGTGGCGGCATTCGCCCCCGGCGCATAGCCCCAACCCTGATCAATGCCGGTCAGATCATCGGGTGCGGTGGGGCGGGTCAGGGTCTTGGGGTCGATGCCCTCGCGTTGCGCCAGGCTTCCGGCTTTTTCACGCGCGATCCGGCTCACGTCATCCGCGATGCCGCATGAGCTGCAAATGCGGGCGGTACATGGCGAACAGACGCGTTGTCAGGATCACGCGCACTCCGAGGGGGGATCGATGGTTCCACTCGGCTCCAAAACGCATCCATTACCGCCCACGATTTGGCTTTCATGTCGCGTTCTCCAACAGATCGAAAGCCGCATGATCGGCTATTTACAGATCAAGCTCTAACTCGCGAGCCAGGTCAATACCAACGCAGTCGCTCAGCGCTCGGCTGTCGTAGAGGGCGTCCTCGTCCGCCAAGGCGTCCCACTGTGGCGCGAAAGACTTTCGCAACATCCGCTCCAAACCAACCGCTGGACGCCCGCGCCGCCCCGCGGCAAGTGGAAAATCGTGCGATGCTAACGTCTCCAGCCGCGCCGTCCACGGCACGACGCGCACCATCTCGGCCAGAAACCGCTCTCGGCGGGTGATCGTGTTCTTGGGAGCGCACTCGGACTGGGGGCAAGACGGTTAGTTCATCGTTCGGGGCGTCGGCGGTAACGCATTGATCAGGATTTGGTAGTGCCCAGCCTATATGATGTCGAAGAATTTTATGATTTTAAATCAACGCTTTCATAGATTAATCGTCATATAGATTGGGGCACTACCGAACCGTAAACCGCGCACAGGACGCAAAACATTTCAGATGACACCACAGCCCCCTACCCGGCCATTCGCCATCGGTCCTTACCCGCTTGCCAACAACCTGATCCTGGCGCCTATGGCCGGAATCACCGACCGCCCATTTCGCACACTCTGCCGGGAGTTCGGCGCGGGGCTGGCGGTCGCTGAGATGGTCGCCGCCAACACCGCGCTTTGGGGTAGCCGGAAATCACTGCGCCGACTCGATTACAGCGGCGAATCCGAGCCTGTCGCGGCGCAGATCGTCGGCTCCGATCCGGTCGAAATGGCAGCGGCTGCAAGGCTCAATATTGAGCTTGGCGCTCACATCATCGATATCAACATGGGCTGTCCGGCCAAAAAGGTCTGCAAGGTTGCCGCTGGTTCAGCGCTGCTGCGCGACGAGGCACTGGTCGGACGGATTCTTGATGCGGTGGTCGCTGCCGTGGACGCGCCGGTGACGCTCAAGATCCGTACCGGCTGGTCGCCCGAAACCCGCAATGCGCTCCAAATCGCCCGCATCGCCCGCGAATCCGGGATCGCGGCGCTCACGGTGCATGGACGTACCCGTGCCTGCCACTATGGCATCCCCGCTGAATACGCTACCATCCGCGCTATCCGCGAGACGGTCGGTATTCCTTTGATTGCCAACGGCGACATTGCCACTGCCGAACAGGCCAGACGCATTCTGGATGAGACTGGTGCCGATGCGCTCATGATCGGACGTGCAGCCCGAGGACGCCCCTGGATCTTCCGTGACATTGCCGCCGATCTAAAGGTGAATAAACCGGCAGGATTCCAGTCGCCATCCGCGACGCCTCCAGCAGACTGGATCAAGGACATCCTGACGGCACACCTCGAAGCGCTGTATCAGTTCTATGGAACACACGGAGTGCGTATCGCACGGAAACATATTGCCTGGTATTGTCGACACCTGCCCGGCGCATCAGTCTTTAAAGACGAGATCAATCGCATCGAAACCACGGCAGATCAACTATCCAGGGTGCTCGCGTTTTTTGACCAATGCCCCGACACGGAGACTTCGACAGGATGAAGACAGCGGCTGCGCCAGAACAGAATTCGGCAGGGTTGCAGGTCGTGGCGATGGATCGCGCTGATCCATTGAGTCAGTGCGTTCGCAACGCCCTGTGGTTCGACATCGACAACATGGGAGATCATGACGTAACTGGTCTGTATGATCTGGTCATGGAAGAGATCGAGCGCCCGCTGTTCGAGACCGTTCTGAACCACGCCAACGGCAACCTGAGCCACGCATCCAGAATGCTCGGAATGACCCGCAGCACACTACGCAAGCGACTTGGCGACTATGGGATTGAACGCTGACCGCTGTTTTATTAACCTCATCCTGGATTAACAGATGCAACCCATTCACCGCGCACTGATCAGCGTTTCCGACAAGACCGGCCTGGTTGAATTTGCCCAGCGGCTTGCCGCCCGTGGCATCCAAATTCTCTCGACTGGCGGCACTGCCCGGCTGCTGGCCGAACAGCAGATCCCAGTCACCGAGGTTTCGGACTACACCGGGTTCCCGGAGATGATGGATGGTCGCGTCAAAACGCTGCATCCGCGCATCCACGGCGGCATTCTGGGACGGCGTGGCGTTGATGAATCAGTCATGGCCGCGAATGCCATCGAGCCAATTGATCTGGTCGTGGTCAACCTGTATCCCTTTGAACAGACGGTGGCCAATCCTGACTGTGATCTGGCGACGGCCATCGAGACTATCGACATCGGCGGCCCAACGCTGCTGCGTGCTGCCGCGAAGAATCATGCCAGCGTCACGGTGGTGGTCGATGCGGCTGATTATGCGCGGGTGCTGGTCGAACTTGAGGAGACCGGCGGCGTGAGCGATGCCACCCGCTTTGATCTGGCGGCCAAGGTGTTTGAGCACACTGCCCGCTATGATGGCGCGATTGCCAACTATCTGGATGCGCGTGTGGCAACGGCGGCTAACAACGATTTTCCGTGTACCCTGAACCTGCAATTCAAGCGTCAGCAATCCATGCGTTATGGCGAAAATCCGCATCAACAGGCGGCTTTTTATGTCGAGCATGATCTCACCGAGTCTGGCATCAGCACCGCCCGCCAGCTTCAGGGCAAGGAACTCTCCTATAACAACATCGCCGATACCGATGCGGCGCTGGAATGCGTCAAGCAGTTTGACGAGGCTCCAGCCTGTGTCATCGTCAAACACGCTAATCCCTGTGGCGTCGCCTTTGGGACGAGCCTGCTGGAGGCGTATGACCGCGCTTATCAGACTGATCCTGAATCGGCGTTTGGAGGCATCATTGCCTTCAATGGCGAACTGGATGGCGCGACAGCGCAGACCATCGTCGAACGTCAATTCGTCGAGGTGATCATTGCGCCCCGCGTCTCGGAAGCCGCCCGTGCGGCAGTGGCTGTCAAGCAGAACGTGCGGCTGCTGGAATGTGGCGAGTGGAATGCTGAATCCATCCAGCGGCTCGACTTCAAGCGCGTCAACGGTGGTCTGCTAGTGCAGGATGCCGATCTGCGTCTGACCGACGCGGTACGCACGGTGTCCAGTCGCACACCCACAAATCAGGAGCTGGATGATCTGCTGTTTGCCTGGCGCGTGGCCAAGTTCGTCAAATCCAATGCCATCGTCTATGGACGCGACCGCCGCACCATCGGGGTCGGTGCCGGGCAGATGAGCCGGGTCAACTCGGCACGGATTGCACGAATCAAGGCCGAACAGGCGGGGCTGGCGGTGGCTGGGGCGGTGATGGCATCCGATGCCTTCTTCCCCTTTCGCGACGGGATCGATCAGGCGGCTGAAGCCGGGATCACGGCGGTGATCCAGCCCGGCGGTTCGATGCGTGACGAGGAGGTCATTGCTGCCGCCAATGATCACGGAATGGCGATGGTCTTCACTGGAATGCGCCATTTCAGACACTGATCATGCCGATTCATCCAACCGCCATCATTGAGGACGGTGCCGACCTGCATGAGACGGTTAGCGTCGGCCCCTATTCGATCATTGAAGCCGGTGCGGTCATCGGCGAAGGCTGCCGGATCGAGAGCGGCGCGCGCATCTTTGCGCCGACCCGCATGGGCGCACATAACCGGGTCTGTCACGGCGCGACGCTGGGCTCAGAGCCGCAGGATCTGGGTTTTACGCCTGACAAGACCCGCCCGCTGGTGATCGGTGATCGCAATCATTTTAAGGAAGGCGTCAATATCAGTTGCGGCGTCAAGTCTGAGGGCGGAACCCGCATCGGCCATGACAATTATTGGATGGCTTATACGCACGTCGGCCATGACTGCGTGGTTGGGGATCATAATATTTTCGTCAACGGGGCGGGTCTAGCTGGGCATGTCGAGGTTCAGGATCGGGTCTTTCTGTCGGGTCAGGTCTCGGTGCATCAGTTCTGCCGGATCGGTTCCTATGCGATGGTGGCCGGGGTCTCCGGCGTGCCACAGGATGTCCCGCCCTTCGCATTGGCCGATGGCCATCGAGCACGGATGGTCGGGTTGAACGTGGTGGGTCTACGCCGCAATGGCTTCTCGTCCGAACAACGCAACCGGATCAAGTCAGTCTATCGCTTGATATTACGTTCCGGTCAGCCACTGGCTGAATCACTAGTTCGGGCTGAACAGGACTATCCAGGCGCGGAAACCGAGCAGATTCTGAACTTCGTGCGGTCGAGTCGGCGCGGTCTGATCGCTTACAGCTAAGTTCGCAACGTCATCCACGGGTCGTCTGACCCGTCATCTCCTGAGGGAACCGATGAAGATTTTGATCGTTGGCAGTGGCGGACGCGAACATGCACTCGCCTGGAAAGCCATGCAATCCCCGCTGGTGGATCAGGTTTTCGTTGCACCCGGTAACGCCGGAACCGCCCGCGAACCTGGTGTGGAAAACGTGCCGATTGGCGCATCGGACATCCCGGCGCTGTGGCGCTTTGCCACCGAACAGTCAATTGGATTGACCATTATCGGCCCTGAGGCACCGCTGGTTGCCGGGATTGTCGATGCTTTTGATGCGGCTGGCCTGCCCTGCTTCGGTCCGCGTCAGGATGCCGCGCAGCTCGAAGGGTCAAAAGCCTTCACCAAGGATTTTCTGGCCCGTCACGCCATTCCCACCGCCGCCTATGGCAGCTTCAGCGTACTCGAACCCGCGCTGGATTATCTGCATCAGGTCGGCGCACCCATTGTGATCAAGGCTGATGGTCTGGCAGCGGGCAAGGGTGTCATCCTGGCTTTTGATCTCGAAACCGCAGAAGCGGCGGTGCGCGACATGCTGGGCGCAGGCCGTTTTGGCGCGGCGGGTGCGCGGGTGGTGATCGAGGAATTCCTGACTGGCGAGGAGGCGAGCTTCATCGTGATGGTCGATGGTGGACAGATCCTGCCGCTGGCGACTTCGCAGGATCATAAGGCGCGCGATGACGGTGATCGCGGCCCCAATACCGGCGGCATGGGCGCCTATTCACCGGCACCCATCGTCACCCCCGCGATCCACGAACGCATCCTGCGCGAGGTACTGGAACCCACTGTGGCCGGACTGCTGGCTGAAGGCATCCACTATCGCGGTTTTCTGTATGCCGGCCTGATGATCGGGTCGGATGGAACACCGAAAGTGCTGGAGTTCAACTGTCGGCTCGGCGATCCCGAAACCCAGCCGCTGCTGATGCGTCTGCAATCGGATCTGGTCGAACTCTGTCTTGCAGCAATGGCTGGTCGGCTGGATCAGGTGTCCGTCAACTGGGACGCACGACCCGCGCTAGGCGTGGTGCTGGCCGCCGGTGGCTATCCCGATCAGTATGCCATCGGTCGCACGATCACCGGCCTGGATCAGGTTCCAGAGACTGAGGCTAAGGTCTTTCATGCCGGCACCCGACTGGATGGCGACGCCGTAGTGACAAACGGCGGGCGTGTACTCTGTGTCACGGCGCTTGGCGAGACAGTTGCTGCGGCTCAACGACTGGCCTATCAGGCCAGCGGGCGCATTCACTGGGATGACTGTGCTTACCGGCATGACATCGGATACCGGGCTATCGCCCGTGAGACCAGCCGTGCGTCAGCACTCGAAGTTTCTTGATCCATGCTGACCCTGAAAGGTAGCATCGGGCGCATTCAGCCGACGGGACAGGTGGATTTGATCGTGCGGAATGCCGGATGACAGACGATTTTTCCAAAAAACATTACCTGATCATCGATGATTTTACCGACATGCGGGCAGTGATCAGAAGCATTCTGCGCTCGCTTGGCGTCAACCATATCGATCAGGCTCGCGATGGCAACGACGCCATCTCGCAGATGAACCACAAACGCTACGACGTGGTGTTGTGTGATTACAATCTTGGTTCTGGCAAAGATGGACAGCAGGTGCTGGAAGAAGCGCGACACCGTGAACTGATCGGGGTCGACTGCATCTTTATCATGGTCACGGCTGAAAACACCCGCGAGATGGTCATGGGCGCGGTGGAATATGCGCCCGACAATTATCTTGCCAAGCCTTTCACGAAAGATCTGCTGAAGAGTCGTCTCGACAAGCTGTTCGAGCGCAAGGCGCATTTAAGCGACGTGAACAAAGCGCTGATGGCAAAAGACTATGGCGCGGCGATTCAGGAACTCGACACGCTGCTCGCCGACTCACCCAAAAATCTCAGCGATCTGCTGAAACTCAAGACCGAGATCTGTCTCATGGCCAACCGCCATGACGATGCCATGGCGATTTATGAGCAGGTACTCGCCGTGCGCGACATTACCTGGGCGCGTTTTGGAATGGGCAAAGTGCTGTATGCAAAAAAACGCCACGCCCAGGCTCAGGATATTTTCAGGCAACTCATCGAGCTGAATCCCAATCTGATCGCCGCCTATGACTGGCTGTCCAAGACCCAGGTTGCCCAGCAACAGTTCAACGAGGCGGAACAGACCCTTCATGCGGCGGCCAAGCATTCGCCTCGCGGTCTCAAGCGTCAGCAGCTCCTTGGCGATCTGGCATTGGGCAATGGTCACGCCGAGGCAGCCGAGGCAGCTTTTGGTCATGCGGTCACGCTGGCTAAACATTCGATTCTGAACACGCCCGCGCTGTTCGCCGGACTGGCCAAATCCAAGGCATCCAACAACAAGCCTGTCGAGGCGCTGAAGGTGCTTGGCGAGATTGACAAGACGTTTCCAGACAAGCCTGAAGCGATCCTCTACAAGGCCACTGCGACCGCGACCATCAAGCAGCAGCAGGGCGACACGGCAGGCGCGTTAGATGCACTGCGCAGCGCCGAACAGACGATGACCCAGTTTGGCGAGGCGTCGCATTTCAAACTCGACCTTGAAATGGCAAAGACTTACGCATTGCTTGGTCAGCAGGACAAGGCGACCGAACTCCTGCAAAAAGCCATTGCGAACAATCACGACGACGATGAATTCCTCATGGAAGTGGTGCGCACCTGTCGTGAGGCAAAACTCGAATATGACGCCGAGACCGCCATCCGTGAGATTCAGCAGGGTGTCGTTAAAACCAATAACATGGGCGTACAACTGATCAGGCAGGGCGAATACGATGCCGCCATCAAACTCTTGCATGATGCAGCAGAGGAAATGCCCGGAAACAAGACCATCAACCTCAACGCAGCCAAGGCCAACATCATGAAGATGGAAAAGCTGGGCGCAACCCATGCGGACATTCTCAACGTGCGCCGCTATGTGGAACGGGTGCAGGCACTCGCTCCACAAGACTGGCGTCTGAACGACGTGATTTCGCGCTTGCGCAAACTCGCGCCCAAAGTCTAACCGGGGTTGACGCCATGGATTTCTCAGACATCCTTGCCTCATCCATCCACGACATCAAAAACTCGCTCGGCCTGATCCTGAATAGTCTTGATGACCTGATCGCCAATCCTGAGAACCACATCGCCAATCCGCGTCAGGCCAGCCTTCTGCAACACGAGGCACAGCGCGCCAACAGTAACCTGATCCAGTTGCTAAACCTCTACAAGCTCGGCAATGAACAGCTTGTGGTGCAGATCGCCGAACAGAATGTGGATGATTTTCTCAGCGAGGTCGTCGCCGACAACCAGGCGGTCTGCAACGCACTGAACCTCAGCCTGACCTATGCCTGTGACCCCAGTCTGACCGGCTATTTCGACGCAGAGCTGATCCAGAGTGTGCTCGACAGCACCATTGGCAATGCCCGGCGCTATGCCCATACCCGCATTCTACTGAGCGCCGACAATGAAGCGGGCTATCTGGTGATCCGCGTCGAAGATGATGGTTCCGGTTTTTCAGGCAAGCTGCCGCTGTGGCTGCCTGACACGAGCGAACCTGCACAGAATGCCGGAAATCCGGCGCGCACCCGTCTGGGTCTTTATTTTGCCTCCAGCATCGCCCAGCTCCATAAAACGCCTGAACGCACCGGACGGGTACGGCTCAAAAACAGCCATATCCTGAGCGGCGGCTGCTTTGAACTGTGGCTTCCCTGAACCATCCCATGTGAGATGCCTCATGCCATCTGACCGGATTAACTCATCGCAGCATCGACCGACAGGCATCGGCAGACAGCGACGGTCTGAATCCATGCCGCTCCGCCGCTCCGCCTGGTTACTTGTCCTGCTGCTGTGTCTGACCAGCGCCGGTTCAGTGTTTGCCGCGCCGCCGGACGTGCGTCTGCTCATCGATGTCTCCGGCAGCATGCGCCAGAATGATCCGCATAATCTGCGAATACCGGCACTGCGTCTGGTGACTGAACTGCTGCCGGAAGGGTCAAATGCCGGGGTCTGGCTCTTTGCCGAAACGGTGGATGCGCTGGCGCCACTGGGCAAGGTCAACGCCAAATGGAAGGCGCACACGCGCTCACAGCTCGACCGTATCCATTCGCGTGGCCTGTTCACAGACATCGAACAGGCCATCACCACCGCTATCGAAGGCTGGGGCGAGCCAGCCGGTGAGACGAATCGTTCGCTGATTCTCCTGACTGATGGTCTGGTCGATGTTGCCAAAGAGCCAGATAAGAGCGCAGCGTCACGCGAGCGCATCATCAACAAACAGATCGGCTATTTGAAGGCGCTGAACATCAAGGTATATGTCATCGCCCTGTCAGATGACGTCGATGCCGAACTCATGCAGCTCCTGGCCGGCCAGACCGGTGGTTGGCTGGAATCTGCCACGGATGCCGGTCAGTTGCAGCGGATCTTTTTACGGATGCTGGAACAGACCGCTACCCCGACGACCGTGCCACTAAAGGGCAACCAGTTCGAGGTTGACGATCAGGTCTCTGAATTCACACTGCTGGCGTTTCACGGCGAGAAAGGCGTGACCACGCTGACTGCGCCTGATGGCAAAATCATCTCGGCTAAACAGCCTGACGGCGGCATCTGGCGCAGCGAGGAAGGTTATGACCTCGTAACCCTTGCCAAGCCCAAACCCGGAACCTGGCAGCTACAGGGCGTATCCGACCCAGACAACCGCGTGGTGGTGGTCACCGATCTTGGAATGGAGCTTGGCTCCCTGCCCAACGCTGTTTCACAGGGCGAGGTGATCAAAATTGACGCCTGGCTGACCGATCATCTGCAACCGGTGACGCGCCATGATCTCCTGCAACTCGTCACCGCGAGTGCCACGTTCACGTCAGTTACGGACATCTCCCCGAAGGAAGGCGAAATGCCGGCTCCAGCAGCGCCGTCGCCCGCCGCAATCACCCTGGCCATGGATCAGGCAAGCAGTCACTATCTGGCAGATCTGGACACCAAAACGCTTGCGCCAGGGGTGTATCAATTACAGGCTACGCTTGATGGTGGCACCTTCAAGCGTCAACTCGTCAAGCGGGTCAAGATCGTCGGTTCCCCGCTGACCATTCGCTATGCGCCGCGACTGCCCTCGGAGACGGCACCCGCCGCCGCGCTGCTTGCCACCCTGGACGCTGAACCGGGCATGATTGACCTAAAGCACCTCTCCGGCTATTTGCTTGTCCAGGGGCAGGAACATGATGTCGTGATCCCGGTTGCCGCTGTCGCCAAACTCCCAATGGTTTTAAGCATTCCGATCAAACATCCTGGTGACTATCAAGTCAGCGCACGGCTGCTGGCCAGAAGTCTCGCGGGTGAGCCGCTTGACATCGAACCTGATCCCCAACAGGTCACCTTTGATTTCGCAGCGCCAGCCGCGTCTGATGCAGCAGCACATGACAGTGGCAACCTGTCATGGTCTACGCTGGCTCTTTATCTCCTGATTGGCAACGCCATACTGGGCATGATGCTCGGTTTCACCTGGTGGTTGCTGAACCGCTCGCAAAGCAGCGCCAGCGTCATCACGACACGGTAGCGGTGAAGACCGCTCCGTTTGTAACAGGTCGTCACGACCCACTCCGGGATGCTTCCTCAGTCCCGGACACTGGAAGGACAGGATCATGCTGACGCCAGGCAAAACGTCGAAGGTTCTGCCCGCTGCCGCAAGGTAGGAGCCGGTTGCAGACATTCCCGAGGGGAGCGAGCCGCAAGGCTCCGTCACCAGGCGCGTAAGCGCATTGATTGAGAAACAGAGATGGCCGTTTTTGTATTGGACAAAACGACGCACCCGCTGATGCCGTGTTCCGAGAAGCGGGCACGGTTGCTGTTGGCGCGTGGCAGGGCAGTGGTTGTCAGGCTAACGCCCTTTGTTATCCGCCTGAAAGACCGCATCGGCGGCGACTTACAGCCCGTGCGCCTCAAGCTCGATCCTGGCAGCAGGACAACCGGGCTGGCGCTGGTGCGCGAGACCGACGCGATGGATCCTGAAACCGGAGCGATCACGCGCACCTCAACCGTTCTCTGGCTGTCTGCACTCACCCATCGCGGGCAGGCGATCCGCGACGCCCTGACCGCCCGTCGCGCCATGCGCCGCCGTCGGCGTACCACCAATCTGCGCTATCGTGCGCCGCGATTCGACAACCGTACAAAACCGACCGGATGGCTCGCGCCGAGCCTGCAACATCGTGTCAACTCAACACGCTCATGGATCAATCGGCTGCGTCGGCTGGCTCCGATCACCGCCATCAGTCAGGAATTGGTGCGTTTTGACATGCAGGCCATGCAAAAACCGGACACCTCCGGGGTTGAGTACCAGCAGGGAACACTGGCGGGCTACGAAGTCAGAGAATACCTGCTGGAAAACTGGCAGCGCACCTGTGCCTATTGCGGTGCAAAGCACGTCCCGCTTCAGATCGAAAACATCCAACCCAAATCAGCAGGCGGCTCCAACCGGATCAGCAACCTGACGCTGGCCTGTGAGCCATGCAACCGCAAGAAAGGCGCACAACCGGTTGAGGTCTTCTTAAAGGGCAAACCGGACACGCTCACGCGCATCCAGTCACAGGCCAAGGCACCGCTGAAGGATGCCGCCGCCGTCAATGCCACCCGCTGGGCGCTGCTCAACGCACTCAAGGATACCGACCTGCCGGTCGAGACTGGATCGGGCGGACGCACCAAATTCAATCGCTCGCGTCTGGATATTCCGAAAACCCATGCGCTCGATGCGGCCTGTGTCGGTCAGCTCGACGCGCTGCACGATTGGCAGCGCCCGACATTGGCGATCAAGTCAACTGGGCGCGGCAGTTATCAACGCACCCGATTGGATCGCTTTGGCTTCCCGCGTGGCTATCTGACCCGGCAGAAACGCATCCATGGATTCCAGACCGGCGACCGGGTAATTGCGCGGGTTTTGAGCGGCAAGAACGCCGGAATCCATGTTAGGCGCGTGGCGGTCAGAGCGACCGGCAGCTTTAACATTCAGACCATGAGCGGCGTGATCCAAGGCATTTCACACCGCCATTGCTCAGTGCTGCAACGCGCCGATGGTTATGGTTATTCGTTCAACCCAGTACCAACGGAGGAAGCGAGATCGGCGGCCTGACCGTGCGTCGCACGGGCGCTCTGCCTCCCCGCCCTGAACGGCGGGGTTTCTCGCGCAAAACTGATGAGCACACTCGAACTTGGTAGTCTGATCCTGGCCGCAGAATTTGCACTGGTTGCCTGGGGAATTCTGTTCTTTATGATGCGTCGCAAGCACCAGCAAAGCCATGCAGATCATGCGCATGTGGGCGCGGTCATGGAAAATCTCGAAACCACCGAGGTATCACGCCGTGACGCGCTGGCGACTATGTTTGCATCGACTTACCGACTCGAAGGCGAGGCGCTGGAAGCCAAGGTCAATGAGTATGTCGCACGCGAAAAAGCCTTTTACAACGCGATGCTGAGTCTGTATCTGGAACGTGATGGCGCACGTCTGAAAGACATGCCAGCGGAACTGACCAAGGTACTGACGCCCTGGGCGACACTGACGCCCAGCGGGATGGTTCATGCGGATGATCTCAGCGGTCTTGAAAACGAGAAGGCTAAACTTACAGCAGAGCTGGAAAACACGCAAAAAACGCTCGATGAATTGATGAGTGAATACGCGGCGGCATTCAGTCACAGCCAGCCGCCAGCCCGGGCAGCCGATCCGCCGGAGACCGTTTCCAGCGTGGCTGTCGCCAAGGATGCTGAAGCGATGCCGGATCAGGACGATTTCGATTTTCTATCCGTCGGTGATGACATCGACAGCATCGAGGCCGTGCTGGAACAGATCCCGAAAGACGCGCCAGATGCAGAGCGCGACGCTGCTGAACCGGTCAGTCCTCCAGCCGAGTCTAATGCTCAGATAGAAGACACCGCAGAAAAACCGCCTGCGACTGACCATGAAGACCTTGAGTATGAACTCGCGCAGGATGAGCTGGAGGGACTTGCCGATCTCTTCGGCAGCCCGTCATCCAAGACCTGAGACAGACTTCAGGACGGCTGACCCGGTGGCATCGCCCGTTCCACCAAAAATCGGTAAAAATCAGATAATTCGGTATATTTTTCAGCCACAGCAAGGAGATAACCGAACGTTCGCGGGAGATCATCCAGATATTGCGACTTCCCGTCACGCTGATGCAGACGTGCAAAGATTCCGCAGACCTTAAGATGTCGCTGCATTCCCATGAGGTCGAACCAGCGCAGGAATCGCACGGGGTCATCTTCCTGCAACACACCCATCTGATGGAGCCGCTGCTGATAGCCCAGCGCCCAGCCAGTTACCCGTTCGGTAGGCCAGACGATGTAACAATCGCGCAGCAGCGACACCAGGTCATAAGTGACAGGGCCGATCACGGCATCCTGAAAGTCCAGGACGCCGGGGCTGTCATGCTGGGTCAGCATTAGGTTCCGAGAGTGGAAATCACGGTGGACGCAGACCTGCGGCTGTTCGAGCGCATGGTGGATCAAGAAGTCATCGACGCGGCAGAGCAATCCCTGTTCTGCGTCCGTGAGCGTCAGACCAAGTTGTCCCCGTAAAAACCATTCACTGAACAGCGCGAGTTCACGTTTCAGGAATGGCGCGTCGTAATCTGGGAGACCAAACTGCGGCGCATGAGACTGCATCACCGCCAGCGCATTGAGCGCATCCCCATACAGACGGTCGGCGGTGCTCGCGTCGAGTTGATCCAGATAAACGCGGTCGCCAAAATCGGTCATCAGCAAAAAACCCTGCGCACGATCCTCGGCGTAGATCTCCGGGGTATTGATCCCGATGGCGCGAAAGCGACGGGCAAGATCGGCAAAGCGTCCGCAATCTTCGACGGCGGGTGGCGCATCCATGGCAATCAACGTCCGCTCTGCCACGCTAACGCGCCAATAACGCCGGAAGCTGGCATCCGAAGAGGCCGGAGCCAACGCAAATGCCGCCCCGTCGAGCACTGCCGCCAGCCAGTTCCGCAAACTGACATGCCGATCCATGATTAGGTGTCCCACAGCACGTTCTCGCCATCCGCTGCCGCAGCCTTAAGCATTTCGATCAATGGCAATGCCCGATGTGCCAGACTGACGTGCTGGCTGTCATGGCCATCTGTCTGATGCGTTGTGGCAGAACCGTCAGGATCGAGTGGCAGGTCTGGATGTTCGGCAACGGCGGTCTGTAACCGTGTGAGCGCCTGCGGCACGTCTGCGGCCAGAATCGCCCCTGGCACCGTGCCGCTGTGCCCCATCAGCTTGATGAGCGTAACGGCCACGTCGCCGAACATGGTGATGGTGGCATAGGCGGGAGTCTGGAAGTGGATCAGCATGTGAACCTCGAATGACTGGCGAGAGTGGCGACAGCATAGCGCAGACAGTCTGCAACCGATCCTTTCAATTGCGGCGGTAAACGCTAGAATGCAAGCCTTGTCGTATTTCTGCCGCTATCTGAGAGACCATGACTGACGCCGTCGAGCCGTTTCGCACCCATTTTATTCGCCAGATCATCGACGCCGACCTCGCCTGCGGCAAGCATGACCGGATTGTCACCCGCTTTCCGCCTGAACCCAATGGCTATCTGCATATCGGTCATGCTAAGTCGATCGTGCTGAATTTCGGTCTGGCTGAATCCTATGACGGGCAGTGTAATCTGCGTTTCGACGACACCAATCCACACAAAGAAGATGTCGAATTCGTGGACGCCATCCAGTCCGATGTGCGCTGGCTGGGATTCGACTGGGGCGACCGCTGCTTTTTTGCCTCGGACTATTTCGAGCAGTTGTATCAGTTTGCCATCGAGCTGATCGAAAAAGGTCTGGCCTATGTCTGTGACCTCAGCGCCGAGGAGACCCGCGATTACCGTGGCACGTTGACTGAACCCGGCCGCAACAGCCCGTGGCGCGAACGTTCGGTTGCCGAGAATCTCGCACTCTTCACACAGATGCGCGCCGGCGAGTTCCCGGATGGTCGCCGCACCCTGCGCGCCCGTATCGACATGGCCGCGCCCAACATCAATCTGCGCGATCCAGTGCTCTATCGCATCAAGCACGGCGTCATCCATCATCAGACCGGCAGCGCCTGGTGCCTTTATCCAACCTATGATTACACCCATCCGCTTTCAGATGCGCTGGAAGGCGTCACGCACTCGCTCTGCACGCTGGAGTTCGAGGATCACCGCCCGCTCTATGACTGGTGCATTGCCAATGTCTCGCTGCCCTGCCAGCCACGCCAGATCGAGTTCAGCCGACTCAATCTCGAATACACCGTCACCAGCAAGCGACGCCTGACCGAACTGGTCGCTGATGGGTTGGTCAGCGGCTGGGATGACCCACGGATGCCAACGCTCGCCGGTCTGCGGCGGCGCGGCTATACACCAGTGGCTATCCGTGACTTCTGCGCGCGGATCGGCGTCACCAAATCCGAGAATCTGGTTGAGATGGCGCTGCTGGAGAGCGCGATCCGTGACGATCTGGATGCGACAGCGCCCCGGCGGATGGCGGTGCTGCGACCGCTGAAGGTGATCCTGACCAATTATCCGAAAGACCGCGAAGAGTCACTGGAGGTTAGCAACCATCCCAAGGATGCCGCGCTGGGAACACGTCCGCTGATCTTTGGCGCTGAACTCTATATCGACCGCAACGATTTCGCTGAAAACCCACCCAAAGATTTCAAGCGACTGATCCCCGGCGGGGAGGTGCGGCTGCGCAATGCCTATGTGATGCGCTGCGATGAAGTCATTAAAGATGCATCAGGCGAGGTTATCGCACTGCGAGCCAGCGTCGATCTGGAGACACTGGGCAAAAATCCCGAGGGGCGCAAGGTTAAGGGCGTCATTCACTGGGTGTCCGCCGCACATGCTATTGCGGCAGAGGTCAGGCTCTATGACCGGCTGTTTCGCGTCCCCACGCCAGGTGCGGGCGGAGTTGACTATCGCACCGACATCAATCCAGATTCACTGCGGGTTCTGCACGATGCCATGCTGGAACCGGCGTTGCAGGGCGTCTCGCCCGGCGAGCGTTTCCAGTTCGAGCGCGAGGGCTATTTCGTCGCTGACCCCGACACCACGTCGGCGCATCCGGTGTTCAATCTGACCGTTGGACTGCGCGATACCTGGGGCAAGAACCAGGCATGACCCGGCAGCAACCGGGCTCAGAGGCGGACGCCGCGCCCCGCCAGGCGGCGCTAGCGCGTCTGCATACCGAACTCGAAGCCTGCCGCCGCTGTCCGGGAATGCAGGGACCGCCTGTCCACAGTGCGACCGTCCTGTCGTCGGTGATGCTCATTGGACAGGCTCCAGGAACCCGCGAAATCATTGATCTGCGTCCATTCTGCTGGACGGCAGGCAAGACGCTTTTCGGCTGGTTCAGTCGCATTGGTCTGGACGAGGCAGCCTGCCGCGAACAATTGTTGATCAGCGCCGTGTGTCGCTGCTTTCCAGGCAAAAACCCGAAAGGCGGTGATCGTGTTCCAGATCACGGAGAGATTGACCGCTGCCGTGGCTGGTGGCAGACCGAAATGCAGCTACTGCGTCCCGGTCTCATCATCCCGATCGGCAAACTCGCCATCAACCAGCTTTTGAATGTCAGTCGTTTGGATACCGTCATCGGACAGCAATGGCGCTATCCGTCCGCAGATGGCTGGATAGCAGACATCATCCCGCTCCCACATCCATCTGGCGCATCGACTTGGTTCAAGATGGAGCCGGGTCGGACATTGCTGGAGCAGGCCTTGACGCGGATTGCCGCACATCCTGAATGGCAGGCGCTGGTCTCCAGGGTAGATCGCCTTCCAGCCATCAATCCTGCTGCGTTATCAGGTGTCTGAATCCGCCCATGACCAAAACAACGAACCAGCTTCGCATCATTGGTGGACAGTTTCGCGGGCGACGGCTGCCATTTCCCGACCAGCCTGGCCTGCGCCCGACGCCGGATCGGATACGCGAGACGTTGTTCAACTGGCTCGCGCCGGTGATCACTGGCGCCCGCTGTCTGGATGCGTTTGCCGGTAGTGGCGCACTTGGATTCGAGGCGATCTCACGGGGTGCCAGCGAGGTGATCTTGATTGAACACTCCGCCGTGGCCATCGCGCAGTTACAGACCAATGCCCGTGCGCTGAATCTCTCAGGCATTGACATCATGTGCGCCGATACACTTCAGTGGCTAGCCGGAACAGGTCGAGCCTTTGATGTCGTATTTCTTGACCCGCCTTATTCAGCAAACCAGCTGCAACCGGCCATCGACTGTCTGGCCAACCATGGCTGGCTGGACGCCGGGACATACATCTATCTGGAGACGGCGCGCCAGACCGGTTTTCCAGCTCTGCCGGAACAGTGGCGACTGATCCGCGACAAGACCGCAGGTCAAATCCGCTTTGGGCTTGCCGTCGTGGATGGCCTTTAGTGGATCCCGCTTCAATCTGGTATCGCCGTCCATTTGAATTCGCCGAGGGTAGACTGTTGCTCTCGCTGCTCCTGTTGCCATTGTCCTGGCTGTATTGCGCGGTGGTACAGATCCGTCGGCGAGTCTATCGCGCTGGTTGGCTGCGCTGTCAGCATCTGACGGTTCCAGTGATCGTGGTCGGCAATCTCACTGTCGGTGGCACTGGCAAGACGCCGTTGACGCTGCGGCTTGCAGATCATCTACGCAAACTGGGCTGGACGCCCGGAATCATCACTCGGGGCTATGGTGGTCTGGCCACGACCTGGCCGCAACCGGTGCATCCAGATAGCGATCCAGCACTGGTGGGCGATGAAGCCGTGCTTCTGGCGCGGCGGAGCGGATGCGTGGTGGTCGCGGGACCAGATCGTGCAGCGGCTGGCGTACTGGCATTGCATCTGGGTCGCTGTGACATACTGCTCACTGACGACGGGCTGCAACATCTGCGGCTAGCGCGTGATCTGGAGATCGTGTTGGTCGATGGCGAGCGCGGCTTTGGCAATGGCCGTTGTCTGCCAGCCGGGCCACTGCGCGAACCCCAAAGCCGTTTGACGCAGGTCGATCTGGTGCTGTACCACGGCGGACGCCAAACCCCACGGATGCAGCTCATGCCTGGCGCGGCGGTTAATCTGCGACAGTCCGGGCTGACCCGGCCACTCAGCGCATTTCGCGGACAGCCGGTGTTTGCCGTCGCAGGCATTGGTCATCCCGACCGCTTCTTTGCGCAGCTTGCGGCTGCCGGGCTCGATATCATCCCGCGCCCCTATCCCGATCATCACCGCTTTACGCCACGCGATGTGTCACAGTGGCCAGCAGACCCGGTGCTGATGACCGAGAAAGATGCGGTGAAATGCACGGCGCTGGCGGCTGATAACCATTGGTATCTGCCGGTCGAAGCAGAACTGGATGCAACGTTTCTGAGACAATTCGATGCCAGACTAACCCTGCTGGCTCGTCCCGGCCACGGATGCCTCAGTGCGGGTGATCAGATCATTCAGGATACACGCGCATGACACATGATTTCAGGATCGTCATCCCAGCTCGCCATGCATCCACCCGACTGCCCGGCAAGCCATTACTTGATATCGTCGGCAAACCCATGATCCAGCATGTCATTGAACGAGCACTAGCAAGCCGTGCGGTAGAGGTCGTGGTCGCGACCGACGATCAGCGCATCGTCGATGCCTGTTCGGGGCTTGGCGCAACCGCCATGCTGACGGCTGAGACACACCGCAGTGGCACGGATCGCCTGGCGGAGGTGGTTGAGCGGCTCGGCTGGCGCGATGACAGCATCGTAGTCAATCTCCAGGGCGATGAGCCCTGTCTGCCAGCGACGCTGATCGATCAGGTCGCGGCCAACCTGGCGCGGCTGGGTAACGTGGGGATGGCGACGCTAGCCGTACCCATCCATGACAGCCGGATGCTGTTTGACCCGCATGTGGTGAAGGTCGTCACAGATGCCGCTGGTTTTGCACTCTATTTTTCGCGTGCGCCGATCCCCTGGCAGCGTGATACGTTCCTGCATGATCAACCGCCTGAACTGCCTGCAAGCGCTTGCTGTTTGCGGCATATCGGTCTTTATGCCTACCGTGTCGCGCTGCTGCGCTGCTTTGTTAGCTGGACACCTGCGCCACTGGAGCTGGCTGAATCGCTCGAACAACTCCGCGTCCTCTGGCATGGTGAGCGGATTCATGTTGGCATAGCGACTGAAGAACCCGGCCACGGAGTCGATACGGCAGATGATCTGGTACAGGCTGCAGCACGGCTGGGTATCAGATGACGAGCCGTTTGAGATTTGGCATTCGCCAGCTTGCCGTGATCGGGATTGTGGGTGTTCTGGCAAGTTGTGCGACAACGCGACCAGTGGTCACGTCGGTCTGGACTGAGCCCGGCAAACCAGCAATCTATCGACACCTCGTGGTGATTGGTGTCGCAACGACTGAAAAAGTCGAACGCGCCTATGCAGATCAATTCATTCAGTCGCTGCAACCGCAGGGCGTGACCGCAGACACCAGTCCGGCGCTGGAATCGGCGTTGCAACGCGGACGCCGCACGGCAATCGACAAGGCGCTTGCCAAAACGGGCGCGGATGGCGTCATCATCACCCATCTGGTTGCTGAATCAGGCAAAACTGCCAGTACAGGTCAGCCGCACACTGCCGCGTCTCAGGTGCTTGCGTCCGATTACGCTCAGATTGACCACGATGTGATGCAGCCCGATTATTACGTCCACTGCCAGCAGTTGCGTCTGGAGACCAGTCTCTATGACGCACGACGCAAGCGTCTGGTCTGGTCTGGGCGCTCGTCGCCGCTGGCACCTGATTCGGAACAGACTATCGGCGAGATCATCGCTGCCGTGATTGCACAGCTTAAGCAGAACGGCTATCTGCCATCCCGCTGATCGGTCAAACCAGTTGGCACAGCGCTTGGACGATGGCGCTGTCATCAGCGCGTTCGGCGACGCGCACGACCCGAAAGCCCTGCACGAGTGCCGTCTGCCGGGTGCGTTCGGCGATGACGACCAGCGGCGTGTCCAGCAGGCGTTCGCGGCCATCCGATCCGAGCATCGCCACCAGATTCAGCAGCACCTCGTCACTGGTTGCCATGACCAGCGCGACCGTCTCTGACCAGCGCGTCACCAGCGGTGACGGATCGACCTGGGGTTGAACCCGTCGATAGACCTCGGCGAACTGCACCTCGGCACCACGCTGGGTCAGGGTTTCGGCAAAGAGTCCACGCCCACCCTCGCCACGCACGATCAGCACCCGCCGACCCTGCATCTTGGCCAGCTCCGGCATCTCCAGCAGCGCCTCGCTCTCGTAGCGTTCGTTCGGCACCAGATCCGGCGCACGGCCTGCGGCAGTCAGCGCCAGCGCGGTTCCTCGTCCGACGGCGGCGATCCGCGCCACCTTTGACCAGCGTCCGTCCGGCACCAGTGCCAGCGCCTGTTCTACCGCATTCGGGCTGACGAAATACAGCAGATCCCAGGTCTCGGCCAGCAGCGCGGTCGCCTGTGCATCCAGCGTCGGCTCGATGACGATGGTTGGAAAGCGGATGGCGCGTCCACCTGCCGCCTCGATCAACCGGCATAACGGTTCAGCCTGACCCGCCGGACGTGTCACCAGGACGCCGCGACCCGCAAGATCGCAGGGGTGGCTCATCTCACAGCTCCGACAGCGCGCTCAGAATCTCGCCAGCACCCTGCGCGAGCAGTGCGTCGGCCACCTGCGTCCCGATGTCGTTGTAGTCGCGGCGCGACCCCTCGAATTCGGCGCGTAACACCCGCTGGCCATCGGGAGTGCCAACCAGTCCCTGTAGCAGCAGACGTTCGCCGTCGAGCGTGGCATGACCAGCAATCGGCACCTGACAGCCACCATGCAGACGCAGATTCATTGCGCGTTCTGCCAGCACCCGGTCGGCGGTGTCGGGATGATTGAGCGGGGCGATCAGCGCGTTGATGCGCGGGTCATCCTCGCGGCATTCGATGCCAATCGCGCCCTGACCGATGGCCGGCAGACTGATCGCTGGTTCAAGACGGGCGCGGATGCGTGACTCGAAACCCAAGCGCATCAACCCGGCAGCCGCCAGTATGATGGCGTCGTAATCACCGGCATCGAGCTTGGCCAGACGCGAATTGACATTTCCGCGCAGTGGCTCGATGCGCAGATCGGGACGGCGGTCGGCGATCTGGCACTGACGGCGCAGACTGGAGGTGCCAACACAGGCACCCTGAGGCAGTGCAGCGAAATCAGCATAGACATTCGAGACAAAGGCATCGCGTGGATCTTCGCGTTCCATGACCACCGCCAGATGCAACCCATCGGGAAACTCAACCGGGACATCTTTCAGTGAATGCACCGCAATGTCGGCGGTGCCTTCCAGCATTCCCTGCTCCAGCTCCTTGACGAACAGACCTTTGCCGCCCACCTTCGCCAGTGGCGCATCGAGAATCCGGTCGCCTTTGGTGCTCATGCCGATGATCTCGATGGTGAGATCTGGATAGAGCTTTTGCAGCAGTGCGGCGACGTGTTCGGCCTGCCACATGGCCAGCGGGGATTTGCGGGTGGCGATACGAATGCTGTTCGACATGTTGAATCCTGGAGACAGATCAATGAAAACGCACGTCGCGCACAAGGCGCACGGACAAAACGTGATTGTGTCATAGCAGACGGGAAATCGCCCGACTTGTCAGCAGTCCACGAATGGTTATCCTTGCCGCTTGCGTTCACTCTGGTTCGTGCGTCGCGTCAGACGCACTGGGTTCGTCAACTACCCCCGCCTGAAGGCGGGAGCTTGTGAGAGCAAGCTCCGAAGTTGACCAGATCAAGCCCCCGCAAGGGGCTATGTTACTGTGGAATCCGGCGTCAGCCGGTGTGATAGGCACTCTGGAATGCTTCCTCAGTTCCAGACCCTGCGGCAGGTGGTTAAACAGGCAGACGGGGTACGAAGCCAGTGCCACCTCCATGGATGGACTCGAAAGAGTGCAAAAACCCACGGATAACCTGGTCGAGGGGAGCGGCCACGTCGTGAGACGTTGCCCGTCACCAGGCGCGTGAGCGCAGAGTC
>CAIUAY010000123.1 GCA_903897335.1 uncultured Chromatium sp.
CGCATCGCCGACGTGCTCGCCACCACCCGCTTCGATTCCGCACAGAACCTGGCGGACACCCTCACCGGCTATGTGAGGTTATAAAATCACCAGATCCCGCAAAAGGCGCTGGGACACATCGCACCGATTCAAGCACTCAAAGACTGGCAACAAACATGCCCCGAACGCTTCAAAAAGCGGGTCTATAATCTCACGGGACTTGACACCTAGATCTAAGCGATCCCCCTTGGATGAACCCTGAAGTCAATTATGCTGGACGTTGGCTCAATGCCGAATCTGCGTCCGCCAGTTCAGCGTTACTGAACCGTCTGCCGGAACTTCTACCAGCCACGACGCCAGATTGGCGGCTTCTTTGGTGTGTGGCTGGCTTTCCTTGATCATTTCCCAGTCGCCGGGGATGATTTCGAGTACCTTGACTATGACCGCTTCAGGCTTGGCGTTCTTGAGTTCCATCTCAAAGGTTGCGTCATAGGCGTAGTCATAGGCGGTCGAGCCGCTCAGTTTCTTGAAACCGGTCTGTTTGCGTCGGGCGGTGACATCGAAGCTCTCACCGAGCGTCAGGCTAACCGTCTCGTTTTTCGGCGTGTGATCGATGCTGTCCTCGCCGATAAACTGGACGTTACCTAGACTGTCCTTGGCGTAGACCCGGATCACGCCCTCGGGTAGCGGAATCCCCAGGCTGCCATCACGGTTGACAAAGTTCAGGGTTGCCGTCACCGGCAGCTTCCTCCAGCCGTCACTGGACGGCGCCTGATAGGTATAAGGCTGACCCCTGACGGTCAATTCGCGCTTGAAGGGCACACGGGGCGCGGACAATAGCGCGACCTGTTTGGTCTGAAGATTGAGGATGTCAGTCGGACGCGGCAGGGTATAGAGATGATATTCGGCAAGACTTTCCTCTTTTGGCATCGCTTCCGCAGCAGGCTGTAGAGATACCCCGCGTAACATCTGCGGCTGGGCTTTAGCCACATCAACCTGATTGACCGCTCCAGCCACCAGTTGCACCTGCGCCTGACGATAGGCAATGCCGCTGGCATTCGTCAGCGTCACCCAGCCATTGAGATCCATGGTTTGTCCATCCTGGGCGAGATCGGCGACATAATCCGCTTTCCAGGACAGTCCGCCGGTCAGATAGGACAGTTCAAGGTTGCTCTTGCCACCCGTGTTCGCGTTCAGATGCAGCACCAGCGTGGGCTGATCGCGGAGATCATCAGGAACATCGGGAAAGGCAAGATGACCGACGAGTGCGGTTTCAATCCGGTCGGCATAACGCAGGATAACGCCATCGTTGACGGCCAGCACGGTTGCCGTTTCAGTGGTGCGCTCACCGGCGTCAGTGCTGCAAATGACTGAGACGCTGCGACCCACGTATTTGCGTAGCAGGCTGGTGGGCGTCAGCAGGTCAAAATCAAAATTCTGTTCGAGCAGAACCAGTCCGGTCTGTCCCGACGTGTCGTTGAGCAGCGCAGTTTCAGGTCGAATCTGCACCGAGACATTGCGCCAGGCGAGACGGTTTTCACCCGGTTCCAGCGTTACCTGCCGCTGATCTCTGACGAGTGCGAAGTCGTCGTGATAGATCGTCACCGCCAGCGACTGCTGGGCGCTGTCGTCGATGCGTTGTTCCTGGGTCATCGCTATCCCCGAAGTGGACAGAAATAAAAAGCTCAGAGTCATGACTGCCAGCCGACCGCTGGGTCGGGAACGTGTGTCGCTGCATTGAAAGCGCATCGGTGCCTCGAAGTGTGAAAATGTGGCAAAAGCGTACCGCTTTTTTCAGGTCGCGGTCTGCGGTTTTTTTTATCGTGATCGCGTCAGAACGCTTGTCCCTGTCGGGGTTACGTGCGATGTTGCGCGCCGCGATTCCGGTCACATTGACCTAGACCACCTGAGACATGCCCGATGTCACACACTACGCCCGATTCGGTATCAGCGGTCGCCGCCGCCGTGCGCCGCCGCGTCCTCGAACACACGCTGAAAAATAACGGTGGCTACCTCAGTCAGGCGTGTTCGTCGGCTGAAATTCTGGCGACGCTCTATCTGCGCGTGATGCGACTTGGTTCGAGTACCGCGCCGTTGGTGCCACGTCGCTTCGCCGGAGTGCCGTCGGCAAGCAATCCAGATGCCTTCACCGGCGCGGATTACAACGGTTCCCGGACTCCAGAGCTGGATCGCTTCATCTTCTCGCCGGTGCATTACGCGCTGGTGCTCTATTCGCTTTTGATCGAACTTGGCCGGCTTGGAGCGAACGCGCTCGACGAATTCAATCAGGACGGCAGCACGGTCGAACTGATCGGCGCTGAACATTCGCCTGGGCATGAGGTCACGGCAGGATCGCTAGCGCAGGCGCTCAGCCAGGCCGGCGGGATTGCGCTGGCGCGGCGGCTGCGCGGTGACACCGGGCGCGTGTGGGTGTTCATGTCGGATGGCGAATGTCAGGAAGGTCAAACCTGGGAAGCCTTTGCGGCGCTGGCGCATCACCGGATCGGCAATCTTGGCGTGTACATCGACGCGAATGCCCAGCAATGCGATGGGCCGATGACCTCAGTGATGACGATTGAACCGCTGGCCGAGCGGCTGCGGGCATTTGGTGCGGAAGTACACGAGGTTGACGGACATGATCCCGACGCGCTTGCCGCGCCAGCCGCCATGACGACGATGCCGCGTGAGCGCCCGTTGGTGGTGATTGCGCGAACTGATCCCTGTCGTGGTCTCGAACGGCTGCGCGAACGTGCGCCAAAGCTGCATTACGTGCGCTTCCAGCCGGGTCAGGAGTTCGAGACTTATCAGGCGCTGCTGGCCGATCTGGAGGCAAACTAAATGGAAACCGTGCAACGTCCTCACCGCGATAACCTGATTCGTTGGGCGAAAGACCGTCCCGAAGTGTTGGTACTCTCAGCAGATCTGACCGCATCCTGCGAAGCCGATGGATTCCGCGAGGCTTACCCTGACCGCTTCTTTTCGATGGGTATGGCCGAGCAGAACATGCTGAGCTTTGCCGCCGGGCTGGCGCGGGAAGGCTTCACGCCCTATCTCCATTCCTTCGCGGTTTTCTTGACGCGCCGCTCCTTCGATCAGGTGGCGATGTCGATTGCGTACCCGAATCTGCCGGTGCGGCTGATCGGCTTTTTGCCCGGCATCACTACGGCGGGCGGCGTCACCCATCAGGCGATTGATGACATCGCGTTGATGCGCATCCTGCCGAACATGACGGTGTTGGAATGCGGCGACGCGACCGACGTGGAATCGGTGCTCGATGTTGCGCAAGCCATAAACGGGCCAGTGTACGTGCGGATGCTGCGCGGCGAAGTGCCACGGCTGTTCGATCCCGCTGAACCCATGCAGTTTGATCAGGCGCGGATATTGAGCGAAGGAACGGATCTGGCGGTACTCTCCAGCGGCATCTGCACCGAGGAAGCAATGCGGGCGACCCAGGCGCTGCGTGAACGCGGCTTATTGATCGTCCATCTGCACGTTTCGACCCTCAAACCCTTCACTGACCCGCAGATCGTCGCGGCAATCAGCAATGCGCGTCGAGGCGTCATCACGATGGAAAATCACAGCATCATCGGCGGTCTGGGGTCTGCTGTCGCCGAATTAATGGCCGAGCATGTAGTGGGTAAACGCCTGATTCGCATCGGACTGCGCGACACCTACGCGCATGGCGCGAGCCGACCCTATCTGATGCGTGAATACGGCCTGGATACGTTGGCGCTCGTGCGGGCGGTCGAAGAATTGAGCGGCGAGCCGCTTGGTCTGACCGAGGAAACGCTGGCCGAAGTGCGTCTGGACACTATACGTCCAACAGAGAAAACCGAAGATCTTTAAAATGTGTGATCAATTCTTGTGGTGTGGGAATTCACCGCCTGCCACTTTCGCGGGTGAGGTGGTTGGTCCCCATAGGCGCCAACATAGCCGGCAAGCCCTTGAAAATCAGTGGAGAGGCGCGATCTGTTGGGCATTTTGCCGTCATGCTCCACGCCCCCCAGCCCGTCGATCTTGCGTTTGAAGCGTTTCTGAAGGAATTGCCACCCGA
>CAIUAY010000124.1 GCA_903897335.1 uncultured Chromatium sp.
ACCCAAAGAGTACAACGAACAGGATGCGCTTGACGTTCATGGCAAGATCCACGCTATTGGCGAGCGCACGCACGGCTGCGATTCAGCGCTCACCGGGGGTAAAAATTTCCTCCAACATCACCGTGGTCCCGGGCTTGCTGCCCTGGGCGCGCACAGTAATGCGATAGTGATAACCATCCGGTTTCGGCAGACATTCGATCAAATACCGCGGCTGGGCGTAGACCCCAGCGATGGCCGTGGCCTGCGTAATCCCACCGTAGGGAACGCTGGGCGCCGCGCTCATGTCGGTCGTCTGCCAGACCGGCGCGGCATAGCCGTCGTGCTTGTAGCATAGACCATCGTCGGTCGCTGCGGGGGTGCTCTGCCCGCAATCCGCCACGAATCCGCTACAACCGGAGATGGCACGGGTCGCGCCGGGCGCCGCATTCATCAGCTCCCGTTCAGCATCGCGCAGACCCATTTCCGCCGCCCGCAGGGCGAGGTCCCGATCGCGCGCGTTACCGGCCATCCGTTCTTCCAGGACGGCCAGGCGGGCACCGGTGACCGCAATCATGGTTAGCATGGCCAATAGGACCATGACGGTGAGCAGGGCAATGCCGCGTTGGCGGGGTCGCGGAGAGGTCAACATAGCGACTGCACTCAGGGAATGGCCGAGATGCGGTTACGCAGGGTGAAGGTGCCCACAAAGGCGCGTCGCAGGCGCGTGTCAGTCGTCACCGTCGTAAAGCGCGCCGCCTCGTCGGGGGCAGTGCCCAAGGCCCCGGCACAATTGAAATAGGTTTGCCCGGACGGGGCGCTGCCTGGGGTCTCTGATCGCACCAAGACGCACACGCGCACACTGACCACCTGACGCCAGTCGCTCACCAGATTGCCAGGGTCATAACGGTCGGCCGACTGATCGGTATTGGTATCGATCCCGTATAGGATCTCCAAGTCCTCGACATTTCGCAGTAAGGCCGCCCCGTTACGAGCGGTTGGGCAGGTGATGGGGGTCGGGCGATCCGCATCGCAGCGTAGCGACGGCACTGTGGTATCCGAGGTCTCACCGAAATCCTCGCCAACAAAAAACGTCTGCTGAACCATCTGACCGGCGACCATGGTATTGGCTTCGCAATCCTTTTCACCGGCAATGCCATCGTATTGGATCGTAAACGCTGAGGGACAGTCGTCACTTACGCTCTTTATCGGTGTCCCGGTGAATGGCGTCATCGCCGCCGCCTGGTTCGACGAGGTATTGGCATAACCGGCTTGACGCAGGGCGCGTCCGATCGCATCCAGGGCATAGCGGCCGGCGTCCTGAATCTGCGAGGCGTCTTGCTCGGCAAGATAGGTCCGATTCCCGCCCAGGTAAAGCGTACCGACCGCGGCGATCAGTAACAACCCGAGCGCAAGCGAAATCATGAGTTCGACCAGCGACAGGCCACGCGTTACACGCGGCGGCAATGGGGCCGCGCGAACGGTGCCGAACAGGCATACACTGAGTCCGCTCATGGTGCGAAGCGGGTGATAAAGCGACGGGTGAGGTGCTCGTCCGCCGTGCGTTCGCTCCACGCCACAGTGACATCGAAGATTCGGTTTGAGCCAGGTGTATTGGTGACACAGGTAGCGGCGGGGCCGATCGCACAACGTACTGTACCAGTGCCGGCGGGCAGCACGGCGGCGGTCGCTCGCAGCCATTGATAGTGGTCGGTCAACGCCATGTTGGCCACGCTACAGCCGGCGCTCATACACTGCGGGTCGCTCGGGACAATCGCGGTCAGATTGTCATAATGACCCGCGGCCACCCCGGCCAGATTCGCGGCGATCCGGTCGGCGATGTCGTAGGCCTGTTGGGAGGCAATGGTCCGGTAGGCACTAGCATGACTGTCGCCCAGGCTACGTACCTGTAGGCCGGCGAGCCCCAAGACCCCGATGGCGAACAGCACGATGGTCACCAGTATCTCAACCAGATCGAACCCTTGCGGCCAGCGGGGCGGCGACGCGGCCGCCGGTGCGATCATGGACATAGCGCCGTCCCGGGCTCGGTTCGCACGCGCCCTTGATTGGACAGGACGATGCTGCGGCCCGCCGCCGAACCGCGCCGATCGCACAGCCGGAAGGTGTCGAAAAAACCCGCACTAAAACCAGTTGAGCGAAAGGTGACCCGTTTCCTGGCCCCGGCCCGCAGGGTCGTCCCACCGGGCAGCACCGGATAAACCATCAAGATCAGATCGGCGTCATCCACGCTGCCGGCGGTGCCGGAGTCGATAAACACCAGCCATCCGTTATCCCAGGTAAGACTGCCAGCACAGGTAGTATTGGTCGCCCGACTGCACACAGTGATCGGCACGTTGCGCTTGGCGGCCTCGCTCCTGGCATAGGTTAAGGCGAGGACAAACTCGTTGGCAACCGCCACCCGACGACCATTCAGTACCAGGGCCTGGTAAGACGGCACGCCCACCGCCAGTAGGATGAAGGCGATACTCACCGTGACCAGCAACTCGACCAGTGTCACACCGCTCGTCCTGTGAATACTCATGTTCCGCATCCCCGCCCTGCCCCGCCCGATTGAGACGCAGCGTGTCCGTCACAGACGGCACCCGGCATACTCACCATGGTCCGCCGGTGAACGGGGACCGGATTAGCCCAGCGGGCGGGACCCGGTGGGTAGTGGACCAACGACAGCAAGTCTAGCACGCCCCGCGCGACGCGAACCGGACGCGGGTCGCAACGATCGCCCAACCAACCCAGGGCCAGGGCCAGGGCCAGGGCCAGGGAGACTGGTTGCCCGCGGCCCTAACGAGGCACCCGCTCTCGGCCCTGCTTGCCCCGCAACATCCAGTCTGGGCAACGCTCGACACCGCCGCAGCCGGGCCAGCCGCAGCCAAGATTGCGAATTGTCATTGCGCAGCTAATTCAAAGAATAAGAAAGTAAATTTCTTGTAAACGGCACCTTGAGGAAGTTTAACATTGCGGGTATGTTAACTTTCTGTTAATGGCGCCCCCATCGTTGAAAAAAGGACGAGGCGGACAGCGTGAAGTTCCTCCACAGGGAATGCACTGTGACTCAAGGCGTGACTCACCGATGGCAGCAGGTATATTAATGCGTGAGGTGGATCACACTCTTGATGGCTGATCGTCGCTATCATGATCTGGAATCCCAGCATTACCATCACGCCATACGCAGTTTTGACTGGTCACGGCGACTATCACCGCCTGCTGGTCCATTTCGCGGCTGGTCCGTCGCCGCTACCCCTAACCTCACAGCGCCCCATTGGTGCCACTGTAACAGCAGACGGATTCTGGTCCTATGGCGCGATTGAACACAAAACGCGGATTGGATTCCCACTAAGTCGTCAGAGCTTCGCGACACGCCCCTAAAGGCGGTGAGCGCTGCCGCCCATGCCGACTAGCCAACGCACGCTAACTCGCAGGAGCGTTATCTAACAGCACCCCGAGAGAGCGAAAATGTTAATAGATCATAAGCCAAGACAACCCGGTTTCACCCTGATGGAACTGATGGTCACCGTTGCCATTATCGGCATCTTGGCCGCCATTGCCATTCCGAGCTACCGCCAGCACGTCATTCGCGGCAACCGGGCCGCCGCCCAGGCGGAGATGATGGCGATCGACAGCCTCGAGCAGCAATATAGCAGAATAGTATGGCATCTGGACAAATTGAATTATAATAAATTTTTTTTATTTTTTTTCCGTTGACTGTCTATAATTTATGCAAGAGTTAAGCAAATTATCCGAGGTGGATCATGAAGCCGAGTTGGATGTCGGATG
>CAIUAY010000125.1 GCA_903897335.1 uncultured Chromatium sp.
CATTGCGACATCCTCGAAACCGGCAACGACTCTTACCGGTTCAAGCAACGCAAAAAGGCCAATCAGACCCTCTGAGTCGCTCGTTCAACTGGAAAAAATTCGATGTTGATGCCTGGTAACTTTTGGATGGTGATTGACACGTCAGGGCACCCTCCGGCCATTTCCACCTGAGCGAGACCGGCAATTTGCCGATCGTCTTGATTGCCGGCGGGATTGGCATCACGCCGCTGCTGAGCATCCTGAACAGCCTGTTCCACTGGGCCGATCCGCGCGAGGTCTGGCTCTTCTATGGAGTGCGCAATCGCAGCGAGCACCTCATGAAGAACCACCTGGAAAGCCTGCGCGATACCCATCCGGGTTTCCGTCTCCAGGTCTGTTACTCGAATCCATCCAAGGAAGATCTCCCAGGGAGCGACTACCTGCATCGGGGGCGGATCGATCTCCAGTTGCTCCAACGGACACTCGATCTCGGGCGCTATGAATTCTATGTCTGCGGTCCGCCAGCGATGATGGAGGTGCTGGTGCCCGCTATTGAGGAATCGGGCGTCGCGCCCGAGCGCATCCACTACGAATCCTTCGGTCCCGCCTCGATCAACAAGCGCCGGAGACCAACCACAACGGCGGTGACCGCCGTCATTGAGGTGCGTTTCAGCCAATCGGGAAAGACCGTCCACTGGGACTCCGCCGCCGAATCGCTGCTCGAACTGGCCGAGGATCAAGGCATCCGGGTTGATTCAGGTTGCCGCGCTGGCAGTTGTGGCAGTTGTCAGACCGCGATCGAGTCCGGCGCGGTCACCTACCAACAGGAACCGGATGCAGACGTGCAACCCGGCCATTGTCTGCTCTGTATCACGACACCGGCCACCGACCTGACGCTGGCTCTGTAGAAACCATCCCATCGAGACGGCAATGAACCGATCGGTCATTCGCAAAGAAGTCCTCCCTTTCCTGGTACTGTTCGGGTCGCTGCTCGTGGCGACTGCCGTCTGCGATGCATTGCTGCACCTCTCCGGGCTGGTGTGGGTCGGACGCTATCTGGGCATCCCCGGCACGCTCCTGATCCTGCTGTCCTTCTTCTATTCGTTGCGCAAGCGCAAGCTGATCCGGTTCGGCCAGCCGAAAAGGCTGCTGCGGCTGCATGAGGTACTGACCTGGCTCGGGGCGCTGATGATTTTGGTTCACGCCGGCATCCATGTTTACACCCTCCTGCCCTGGCTGGCCCTGGTCGCGATGCTGGTCACGCTCGTCAGCGGAATGACGGGGGAGTACCTGCTGGATCGCTCGCGTCGACAGTTGGGCGCGAAGCGGGATGCCTACGCGCAACGCGGCCTGACCGGGGAGGCCGCCGAGAAGGCGATCTTCTGGGATGCCGTCACGGTGGACCTGATGAAGCGATGGCGGGCCGTGCACTTCCCGATTACGTTGGCCTTCGGCGTCCTCGGTCTAGCGCACATCCTGAGCATCTTCCTCTTCTGGCAGTGGCAATGAACAAGAAAACCGTCTTCTCTGTCGTTGCGGCGAATCTGCTCCTGCTCTTGCTGCTTGCGGTGCTCTATCCGCGCCTCATGGTGGAACCTGGCGCACTCATGGACGCGCATCAGGCGCTGGAGACCGATTGCTTCGCCTGCCACACCCCCTTTATCGGGAGCCGACCGGCGAAGTGCATCCAATGCCACAAACCCGCGCAGATCGGCCTCTTCACCACCAAGGGCCTGCCAATCGCTCACGAGCAGAAACTCGTTCCCTTTCACCAGGATCTGATCGAAGGGGACTGTATCGTCTGCCACAGCGACCACAAAGGAGTTCAGGCTTTCCACCCGATCGGCCAATTCTCGCACGACCTCTTGCAGGTCAAACTGCGTGACCAGTGCAGCGGATGTCACAGAAGCCCCGGGGACAGTCTGCACCGGCAGATCCTGGGCAATTGCGGGCAATGCCATTCCCGGCAACGCTGGACGCCAGCGACATTCGACCATGAGCGATTCTTTCGTTTCGACCAAGATCATCAGACCACCTGCAACACCTGCCATATGGACAATGACTACAGTCGCTATAGCTGCTATGGCTGCCATGCGCACTCACGCGCCAGCATCCGCGCGAAGCATGTGGAGGAAGGCATTACCGATTACGAGCGCTGCGTGGAGTGCCACCGCAGCGGCGACGAGGAGGATGGCGAACGGTGAGGGCGGCGGTTCTTGACGGACGCAATGTTGACTATCGGAGCAGTATTTGCTGTGGGGCGTAGCGAGGGCTTGCGCCCCCGTGCCGACGGCAACGAGCCAGTCGCCTGACGCTTAGCGCGAGTCTGACTCCTGATGGCTTTTCATCCGTCCCACGACCGTGACTTCACGTCATGTTATCGCCTGCATCGGTCTCAGCATACCCGTGGCGAATTTCCCAACCTGTTGAGTTAACGTGAGTTCTGTCTATTACTCGATACAAATCAGTGCACCACAAAACGACGATCACTCAACACGTTGGGAAATTCTCCGCCGGCCTTCTGACACGCACACGAGAGATCAAACCACTTGAAGGCGTGGTAATTGACGTCAGTTCTGCCTTATCCAGAACTGACGTTAACGGTCGCTTTACAGTCGATGCTAATGCGCTTGGTCGTCCCATTCGCCATCAGTTGACCGTCTTTCTCCTTGATGTTGAAGAAGATGGCGTCTGTTTCAGGAATTTTTTGGGGTTTGGCCTTGAGCACCGGGCGCAACCGGTAGCCATTGCGATTGAGAACGTCCGCCATGGTGGAGGGTGAGGGCAGAACATCCTCGGCAACGCCATGTTGGCGAAGCTGTTTCAGGGCTTCTGCAGCCGTTAATTGCGTGTACAACAGCGAGGTACGAAACGTGGAACCCTGCTGGGACTGGGCATGCGCCAAGTCCCACAAGCGCCTCGCTACGTCCGGGTACTTGTCTTCCCAGAGTGGTTTGCCGCAGAACGCCGCTTGTGCCCCCAGACAGATCATCCCGGTGCGCTGCTCATACAGACCAAGCTGGATGGTCTCGCGGCCCCAGCCAAACAGCCGCTCCGCTTGGCGGGCATTGCCCACAATACTTCAGCGCCATTTTGGCTTGGAAGGAGCGACGTGCTGCCCCCGTCATGTTGGAACTCGCCAAATTCAGATCTTCGATTTGTAAGGGGAGCAACGAAGGGGCGGTCGCTTCTGTCTCGGCTGGCATGGTCTAGATCGATAGGGTCTATGTTGTTGAGTGAATCCCATCTTAGGCGGGGAAACTGTTATTCGGAAATCACCTTAGTCCTGTCGCAGATGATCAGCGAACCGGTGCCGAACCCCGGCGTCGGCGAAATCGGCGCAAGCCCGTCGGGAACGAGACCGATGACACGGTATCGAATCGGATGCCTGAGCCCATTGAGATGGATTCATTCGATCAGGTGATTTGGAGCAGCGCGCCGACAATAAAAAAACCCGCCAAAAGCGGGTTTTTCATGCAGATTCTCACTCAGCGGACAGCTCCACTGTCGTAAGTCTATTTAATCTTGCCTTCTTTATACATGACATGCTGCCGAGCGACGGGATCGAATTTCTTGATCTCCATCTTACCGGGCTGATTGCGCTTGTTTTTGGTCGTCGTGTAGAAGTGGCCGGTACCGGCGCTGGAGTTGAGACGGATCTTTTCGCGTGCTGCCTTGGCCATAGATAAATCCTCCGGTTAGACCCGTTCGCCGCGGGCGCGGATCTCACCTAAAACGGTGTCGATCCCTTTTTTGTCGATGACGCGCATCCCGTTTGCAGAGACCCGCAGCTTCACAAAACGCTTTTCGGTAGCAACCCAGAAGCGGTGTTCATGAAGGTTCGGAAGAAAGCGACGCTTGGTTTTATTGTTTGCGTGCGAGACGTTGTTGCCGGTGAGGGGGCGTTTACCGGTAACCTGACAGACCTTGGACATAGCGGAGTTCCCTGCAAGTCGGCGTATGGTGTTTCGATACGGAAAGAAGCGGAATGCTACCATGCGAGTCACACTTTACGCAAGACGACCTGATGATTTCAGAACGATTACGCTATGTTGGCGTTGACAGAAGGCTGGACGATCCGCTAACAGTATCGGGGCTTCTGATGGTGAGCTTCCCGAAAAGTCGTCTTCTGATGATGACGTCATGTCTCCCGAAACGGTCACTAGGCAGTGTCCTAATCTATATGATGGCGAGAAACTTTTTCGATTTAAAATCAAAGCACTTAAGACTGTGCTCGTTATGTCGATCGGGGTACTACCAAAAATACCACAGGGGATCTCGCCACGCCGAAACAGCCACACCGATGTAAAACATATCGTGTTTATCGTTGGACAATCATTTACTCGTAGCGCCTGAGTCATGACTGCTCTGGGCTAAATATGGAGTTATCTCTATGGATTCATGTGAACAGGGCTTCGCGCTGATTCAGCGTGGCACAGACGAAATCCTGCTGGAAAGCGCATTGCGTAAAAAACTAGCACAGGAACGACCGCTGCGAATCAAGGCTGGGTTTGACCCGACTGCGCCTGATCTTCATTTCGGGCATACGGTGCTGCTCCATAAACTGCTTCAGTTTCAAACGCTAGGTCATGAGATCCTGTTTTTGATCGGCGATTTTACCGGGATGATCGGTGATCCAACGGGTAAGAACGCGACCCGTAAGCCACTTTCGCGTGAACAGATCCAGCAAAACGCGGCAACCTATCAGGAACAGGTCTTCCGCATCCTCGATCCAGATAAGACGCAAGTGGTCTTCAACTCAGCGTGGCTGGAGACGCTTGGTGCGGCGGGCATCGTACAGCTTGCGGCGCAGCAGACGGTCGCCCGAATGCTTGAGCGAGACGATTTTTCGAAACGCTACAAGTCTGGTCAGCCGATCGCAATTCATGAGTTTCTCTATC
Organism: uncultured Chromatium sp.; assembly: GCA_903897335.1. GTDB lineage: Bacteria > Pseudomonadota > Gammaproteobacteria > Chromatiales > Chromatiaceae > Chromatium. The sequence goes on from CAIUAY010000125.1 coordinate 4,881, forward strand.
CGCTTATCCAGGGTTACGACTCGGTGGCATTGAAAGCCGATATCGAGCTGGGGGGAACGGATCAAAAGTTTAATCTGCTAGTTGGACGCCAACTACAGGAAATATATGGTCAGGAGCCTCAGGTCGTCATCACGCTGCCAATCCTGGAAGGGCTGGATGGCGTGCAGAAGATGTCGAAGTCACTGGGTAACTATATCGGGATCACCGATCCGCCTGATGAAATGTTCGGCAAAATCATGTCCGTGTCAGATGATCTGATGTGGCGTTATTTTGAACTACTAAGTCGTCGCGAGATGTCCGAGATCCATGCCTGGCAGAACGCCGTGCGCGAGGGCGCGAATCCACGGGACATAAAATTCGAGCTTGGATTGGAGCTGGTGACCCGGTTTCATGGGTCAGATCAGGCGAAACATGCACTCGGCGATTTCATTGCCCGTTTTCAGCAGGGCTGCTTGCCGGAGGAGATGCCAGAGGTCAATCTGGCTTGTGATGAAACTGGAACATTACCGGTTGCCAATCTTCTGAAAAATGCCGGTTTCGTGAACAGTACCTCCGAGGCAATCCGCATGATCAGTCAGGGTGCAGTACGCATTGATGGCGAGCGTATAGAAGATCCGCGCTTGAAATGTCTGGCGGGTAGCGTTCATGTCTATCAGGTTGGGAAACGCAAGTTCGCCAAAATCCACCTTGCTTAACGTGTGTGCTGTCTCTGGTCGTGCCGTAATCGACATGATTTCCCTTGACGTCAGTCCTCGCCAGATGGGGTCTTGTGTCGTAGCGCATCATGCAGAGAATGATGCACTACCGCACATCGAGCGCCGCCGCAAAGGGGATGAACTCAAAGGTGGTGATAGACACATCGAGCGGCTTTGGCGTTCCGTGTCGCTGGAAGCGCAGTGATAGCTCACGGATGCCGCGTAGCGCCGGGGTTGCAGGCAGGACGATCTCGATCTGATCTTCTGCGGTCTGTCTGAACCGCATGAAAATCTCGACGGGGATGCCGGGTGCGGGCAATGCGTCGTCCTCAGCTCGCTTGAATGCGATGCTGGCATCCGGGATTGGCGTCGCGGAGTGGTAGCGGATCAGCAAACGTCCGTTTGACAGACTGACTCCATCTTTCTGCGGGACGCTGAAGGTCATCCCGCTACTGGCGCTGAGGGATGAGGCCAAACGGCAGTGCGCCTGTTCACACGAAAATTTAGGTTGACCCTGATCGGCAAACCCGCGCACAGCATTCCTGCTGTCCAAAAAATCAACATGATCGCCAGGGGCATACAGTGCGACCAGCGCGTCTAAAAGCTGATGCGCAGCGAGATAGCGACGCATGTTTTCAGGAGCCGTGCCAATCCCGCCCAGAATCAGCGACAGCGTGTGCGTGGTGGTCTGATAGGGAATGACTTTGTCGGCGGCCATGTCCCAACCTTCCCATGGCCCATGCTCCGTGAATAAACCGGCAATCAACGGCCAGTGTCCAGCGAGAAAGACGTCCAGTTTCGCGGGGGCAATCATGCTGGCGACGCCCAGCGTATAGATGGATGGTGCCTGGGTGATGAGGGGAGTATCGGTGACGGCAAGTTCGGGAATGCCGATCCATCCGGTGTATTCGGTGCCGTTACCGCTGTAGGCTTCAGATAGAAAACCCGGAAGATGATGTTGGGTAGAGAAATCGAGTTCGATGTCCAGCAGGGTTGCGAGACTCTGCCGCCAACCGGGATTCTCAAGCTCCTGCATGAACAGTGACAGCCCGAGCAACTGAAAGGCCGATCCATCCCAGGCAGCCAGCGCGTAGCGGTCGCGCCCGTCCTGCTGCCGATAAGGCTTGATCTTGAATCCGGCATTGCGCAGCGCGGCGATGGGAAGGCCGTGGCGCAGCACCACGAACGTCCAGGGGCCGCGAAATTCGTTGATAAGGTAGTTCATCTGACCCGTGACCCAGTGACCCTGGCCATCGTCCCAGCCCACAAAGCGGTCTGCTGTGACCTCCCAACCAAAGACAAAGGTGCCGGTTTTGGGGTCGAACAGATGCGCGTAGCCTGGCTGCTGTGCGGCGATAAAGCGCTCGATCTGTTCCCGTAGCGCGACAACCTGTGGCTCATCGCGAATCTCGGGCGTCAGAAGCGCACCGACGGAGCGCGCCAGCGCGGCGCTGAGATTGGCGTTATCGCCAAAAATGATCGTAACCGCCCGCTGATCCAGCAAACCCATGATCCGCGACCGCAGCGGCGCTTCGGCATAGGCAGCGAGCGCCCCATCGAAATGGGTTGATCCATAGTTTGAACGTCGCAGAATTCGCCCTTTGCGACCCTGGTCTTCCTCCTGAATCCAGCCCTGCTCCACCAGCGCCTGCCAGATGGCAGCGCCATTCTCAGCGCCAAAGGTCTCGTTAAACTGGCTTTTTTCGATGGATTCAAGCAGCGGCCCAAGACGTTGCCCGCCTTCCAGACCTAGAAAATTGACCAGCAGCCCTTTTGCGGCAAGCGCTGGGTTCTGTTGATCCGCAAGCAGGGATGTCACCGCCAGCGACAACCCGCGCAGTGCGTCGTCTTTGGAGATAAACGGGTTTGGTGCAGCGCCTGAGACGACATTGGCCAGCAGTTCGACCCAGGCACCGATAGCGGTGAGCTGGGTAAATGAGCGCAGAAACAGTCCTTGCTCAGGTACCTGGTTCCAACCTTCGACTGGATACCCTGAAGCGGGATCAATGAGTCCATGCGCGGGATTGACATACTGGTAAGCATTGTCCAGCAGACGTTGCAGATGCGGATGGTCGGGTTGAAAAGCCGAGTTGACGCTGAAAGCGGCGAGCATCAGCAGCGTGACCGTCAGAGATTGCCAGCGCATTTTTTTGTGAGACATGGTTTCAGCCCAACGCATTCTGTTTATTGGCAGGCATCGCAGTCCGGGTCAAACAGCGAGCAGACCTGTGGTGTCGTGGTGCCTGAGCCGTGCGCTGTGGTCTGGTCTGACGCGAGAGAATTCCCGCCAACGGCATTGAGCTGATTGACTCGCCCGCTGTCAGCCAGCGTGGATTTCTCCACATGGGTCGCGCCCATCGAGCGCAGATAATAGGTGGTCTTGAGTCCCCGTACCCAGGCCAGCTTATAGAGATTGTCGAGTTTTTTGCCGTTGGGTTCGCGCAGATAGAGATTGAGACTCTGCGCCTGATCGAGCCATTTCTGACGCCTGCTGCCGGCCTCGATCAACCAGCGGGCGTCGATCTCGAAAGCCGTCGCGTAGAGTTGTTTGATGTCATCGGGGATGCGGTCGATCTGCTGGACTGAGCCGTCAAAGTATTTGAGGTCATTGACCATGACCGCGTCCCAGAGATCGCGCTCTTTGAGATCGGCGACCAGATAGGGATTGACGACGGTGAACTCGCCGGAAAGATTGGATTTCACAAAGAGGTTCTGATAAGTCGGCTCGATCGACTGGCTGACGCCGATGATATTGCTGATGGTGGCGGTCGGGGCGATGGCCATGCAGTTCCCGTTGCGCATCCCGACGGTCTTGACGCGCTCGCGCAGGCGATCCCAATCGAGACTCTGGCTTGAGTCCATCTGGAGATAGCCGCCACGTCCTTCCACCAGCAGCCGGATGCTGTCGATGGGCAGGATGCCCTGGCTCCAGAGCGAGCCGTCGAAACTCTGATAACGTCCACGCTCTTCGGCTAAGTCACTGCTGGACTGGATGGCATGGTAGCTCAGATGTTCCATGCTTTGATCGGCAAAGGTCACGGCATCGGGGCTACCGTAGGGAATGCGCAGTTTGTAGAGTGCATCCTGAAAGCCCATGAGACCCAGACCTACCGGGCGGTGACGCAGGTTGGACTTACGCGCCTGCGGAACCGTGTAAAAATTGTCGTCGATGACGTTGTCCAGCATCCGCATCGCGGTACGGACAGTCCGTTGCAACCGTTGGGTATCGAGTCCTTTATTGGTGACATGGGCAGCCAGATTGACTGAACCCAGGTTGCAGACTGCAATCTCTAACTCGTTGGTATGCAAAGTAATTTCAGTGCATAAGTTAGAGCTATGCACCACGCCGACATGCTGGTTGGTGTAGCGCAGGTTGCAGGGATCCTTGAAGGCGATCCAGGGGTGTCCAGTCTCGAACAGCATGGCCAGCATCTTGCGCCAGAGTTCGACGGCCTTAAGACGCTTGCTGACCCGCATTTCACCCCGCTCGGCGCACGCCTCGTAGGCACAAAACGCCTGTTCAAATGCCTGACCGGTGAGATCGTGCAGATCGGGCGTTTCGTCCGGCGAGAAGAGCGTCCAGTGCTGATCCTCCGCCACACGCTTCATGAAGAGATCCGGCACCCAGTTAGCAGTGTTCATGTCGTGGGTGCGACGGCGGTCATCACCAGTGTTCTTGCGCAGATCGAGAAATTCCTCGATGTCGATGTGCCAGGTTTCGAGGTAAGCGCAGACGGCACCCCGGCGACGCCCCCCCTGGTTGACCGCAACTGCCGTGTCATTCGCCACCTTCAGAAATGGCACCACGCCCTGACTCTTCCCATTCGTTCCCTTGATATGCGCGCCCATGCCGCGCACCTGCGTCCAGTCGTTACCAAGCCCGCCAGCGAATTTGGACAGCAGTGCATTGTCCTTGATGGCGCTATAGATGCCATCGAGATCATCGGGAACTGTGGTCAGAAAGCAGGAACTGAGCTGCGGGCGGAGCGTCCCGGAATTGAACAGGGTTGGCGTCGAACACATGAAGTCGAAGCTGGAGAGCAGTTCATAGAACTCGATGGCGCGTTCCTCGCGGTCGCGCTCGTGAAGTGCCAGACCCATTGCCACGCGCATGAAAAAAGCCTGCGGCAGCTCAAAGCGAATGCCGTTGGCGGTATGAATAAAATAACGGTCGTAGAGTGTCTGAAGTCCAAGATAGTTGAACTGAAGATCGCGTTCAGGCTTGATCGCTGCACCGAGTCGCGCAAGGTCAAACGATTCAAGCTGGCGATCAAGATGTTCAAGATCGCTGGCGCGTTTGATGTACGCGCAAAAATAATCGCGATAGTGCACCGCCAGATCAGCTTGCGTTTCGACGCCAGCGGCAAGATCGAGAAAGCCGAGCGCCTCGCGGCGCAGGATGTCGAGCAGCAGACGGGCGGCAACCTGGCTGTACTGCGGTTCCTGCTCAATCAGGGTACGCGCCGACATGACCAGCGCCTGACTGACATCCATCTCGCGGACGCCATCGAAAAGATTGCGTCGGGTATCCGCAAGCATGACATAGAGATCGACGGCATCCAGATCGCGGCAGGCTTCCTCCATTAAACGTTTCATGCGCTCAAGATCGAGCGGGCAGGTCGTTCCGTCAGCCAGGGTAACGCGCAGCATTGGCGGTTCATGCTGGACGCTGGCGACCTTTTCAGTACGCTCGTGGGCGCGCGCCTCGCGATACAGAACATAGTCGCGGGCGACTTTATGTTCACCGGCGCGCATCAGCGCCAACTCAACCTGATCCTGAATGTCTTCGATATGGACGGTGCCACCACCCGCCAAACGACGGGTCAGTGCGACAGTGACCTGCGCGGTGAGTTCCTGGACGCGATCATGAATGCGGCTGGAAGCGGACGCTGTGTGACCTTCGACGGCCAGAAAGGCTTTGGTCATCGCCACCATGATCTTGCCGGCGTCAAATAGCGTGACCTGGCCATTGCGCCGAATCACCTGAATGGTGCCGGGGATCAGAGCAGCGCATGGGCTGTCAGTGTCCTGAACGGTGATCGGATGCGGGTGTGACGGACGGCTGGCAGACATGGCTCTTCCTGTCGTATGCGGTTGATGTGGCGACGGGCACCAGACCAGGTCTTCAGTGCAGTGGTGGTTCTGGCGGATTCTTGTAATGTTTGATCTGGCGACGCAGATTGCGTTGGATGATGACGCCAAGCACCGACCAATCCAGTCCGTTAAGCGCGATGTCGGGATAGAGCGGATTGAGCGCCACCAGACGTTCGCTGCCGTCAGCATCACGGATGTACTGGCGAAACCAGCGCACTCCTGCGACCTCGGCGACGATATAGCTCTGGTGGCTGCACACATCCAGTGGTTCTACGATCACGATACAGCGATCAGGGAATTCCGGCTCCATGTCATGACCAAGAACCTGAAGTGCGTAAGGCTGATGCAGGCTGCACTCTCTGGGGCTGGAATCTGTCATGCGGTTTCCTCGTCTCTGGTGGTGCGAATGCCAGTCAAAAAAGCCCCCGCAATGGCTTGCGGAGGCTTCTGGTTCTGGCCGATTCTGGCCAGACTGACCAGCGTTAGACGCCGTCGATGGCAATCGGCGGATGCGATCCCTGACCCTGGGTTGAGTTGCCGTCATCCCGACCAGAACGGATCGCGGGATACCCGATGTCATCTTCGGGTTCGCGCATCGGGCGTCCTTCCATGATGTCATCGATCTGATCCCTGGCAATCGTCTCAAAGCGCAGCAGCGCATCGGCCATGGTGTGCAGTCGATCCAGATGCGCTTCCAGGATCTGTCTGGATCGCTGGTAGTTACGGTCGATGATGATCCGTACCTCCTTGTCGATAGCTAGGGCGGTTTCGGGCGAAATCTGGCGCTGCTGGGTCACTGAACGGCCGAGAAACACCTCGCCCTCGTCCTCCGCGTAAGCCAACGGCCCCATGCCATCCGAAAGCCCAAAGCGTGTCACCATGTTGCGGGCAATATCGGTCGCCCGCTCAATGTCGTTCGAGGCACCCGTCGTCACATGTTCTGACCCGAAGATCATTTCTTCGGCAAGACGCCCGCCGAACAGACTGGAGATTTGACTCTCCAGCTGACGCTTGCTCATGCTGTAGCGGTCGCGCTCTGGCAGGAACATGGTCACGCCCAGCGCCCGACCACGCGGGATGATGCTGACTTTATGCACCGGATCGTGTTCTGGCACCAGACGACCGACGATCACATGACCGGCTTCGTGATAAGCCGTCAGTTTCTTTTCGGATTCAGACATCACGATACTGCGGCGTTCAGCGCCCATCATGATCTTTTCTTTCGCCTTTTCAAACATGGCCATGATGACTTCACTGTCACCGGCGCGCGCCGCAAACAGCGCCGCTTCGTTGACCAGATTGGCGAGATCAGCGCCAGAAAAACCGGGAGTGCCACGGGCGATAGTGCGGGCATCGACATCATCGGCAACCGGCACTTTACGCATGTGAACCTCCAGAATCGCGGTACGTCCAGCGAGATCCGGGAGGCCGACGACAACCTGGCGATCAAAGCGTCCGGGACGCAGCAGCGCGGGGTCGAGGACATCGGCACGGTTGGTTGCCGCGATCACGATCACGCCTTCGTTACCGGTAAAACCATCCATTTCGACCAGAAGCTGGTTAAGCGTCTGCTCGCGCTCGTCGTGTCCACCACCCAGGCCAGCACCGCGCTTGCGACCGACGGCATCGATTTCGTCGATGAAGATGATGCAGGGCGCACCCTTCTTGGCCTGCTCGAAGAGATCACGCACCCGTGATGCGCCAACGCCGACGAACATCTCGACAAAATCCGAACCAGAAATGCTGAAAAATGGCACTTTGGCTTCACCGGCAATCGCCCGCGCCAGCAGCGTCTTACCGGTGCCCGGAGGCCCGACCATCAGCACGCCACGCGGAATGTGTCCGCCCAGATTGGTGAATTTTTGCGGATTACGCAGAAAATCAACCAGCTCACCGACCTCCTCCTTGGCTTCTTCCACGCCAGCAACATCACGCAGCGTGACCTTGACATCCCCCTCGGCATGTTGCCGGGCGCGACTTTTGCCAAAATTGAAGATCCCGCCCGCGCCGCCACCGCCCGCGCCACGGCGCATCAGCCAGATCCAGACGCCAGCAAGCACCAGGAAGGGCAGCCAGGCGGCCAGGAGCTGCATGAAAACGCCGGGAGTTGCCGGGGGTTCGGCGTGGATCGTAACCGACTGTTTGAGGAGGTCGCCAACCAGACCCGGATCGCCTGGATCAAACGTTTCGAAACGCGAGCCATCGGTGCGGACACCCTTGACCGCCTGATCCTGGATCGTGACTTCACGGATCGATCCGTCTGTAATCTCCTGGAGGAACTGGGTATAACTCAGTGAACGGGATTCAGCCGGTTCTGACGCAATCATGCTGTTGAGCAGCATCGCCAGCCAGAAGGTAATGGCAATCCAGAGCAGGATGTTCATAATCTTGGCATTCATCAAACATTACCTCGTTGATCCTGACATGGTTCCATTCTGGTTTGAACCAACCAGAACGCATCATGGCCAGATCGGGTCAGGGATGCAAAAACCAACTGGGAAGCACTTGACAAAATTATCCATCACTGAATAACTATTTATGGGGTCAATTATTCTCACAGAAAATCTGCCAACGATCCAGCCTCCATGACGCTTGGACCTATCATGCTTGATCTTGCGGGAACGGCGCTTGACGCCGAAGACCGTGAACTGCTGCGGCATCCTGCCGTTGGTGGAGTTATTCTTTTTTCACGTAATTTCCAAACTCCGGCGCAACTTGCCGAACTCACCGCCGCGATCCATGCGCGACGCGAGCCGCATCTTCTGATCGCGGTCGATCAGGAAGGTGGCCGTGTCCAGCGTTTCCGCGATGGCTTCACGCGATTGCCGTCTGCGGGTCATTTTGATCGTTTTTACAATCGTCATCCAGTAGCCGCCTGCACGGCCTGCGAATCGGTCGCATGGCTGATGGCAAGCGAGCTGCGGTCGGTCGGCGTAGACTTCAGTTTTGCGCCGGTTCTGGATCTGGATCGGGGAATCAGCCAGGTCATCGGTGATCGCAGTTTTGGCACACGGGTTGATCAGGTCTGTGAACTGGGCGTGGCCTGGACGAGGGGTGCGCGCCGCGCCGGCATAGCCTCGGTTGGCAAGCATTTTCCGGGGCATGGCGGGGTGGCGGCGGATTCACACTCCGAACTGCCAACCGATCCGCGTCGCTTTGTTGACATTGACATGGCGGATCTGGTTCCGTTCCGTCGCCTGATCAATCACGGCTTAGAGGCGGTGATGCCAGCACATGTAGTCTATCCCTGTCTTGATCAGCGTCCGGCTGGCTTTTCGCCGGTCTGGCTACGCGACATTCTGCGTGGTCAACTGGGTTTTCAGGGCGTGATCTTCAGCGATGATCTCAACATGGCGGCGGCAGGCGCGGGCGGAGACCATCTCGAACGTGCGCGTGCTGCGTCTCAAGCGGGTTGTGACATGCTCTTGATCTGTAATCATCGGCCTGCGGCAATTGCGATTGCCGAGGATTTTCGCGATCACCACGATCCGGTTGCCAATCTGCGCCAACTGCGGATGCACGGTCGCGGTCAACCCGAACGCCTGCACGAGCAGGCGCAATGGCAACAGGCGATCCGCTACGTCGCCCAACTCGAAACATTGGAGACGCTCGACCTTGGGCTTGCCGATCCAACCGATCTGGAGAATGCAGGATGAAACTCAGTTCAGACCAGTATGCCGCTGTTGCGCAACGCGCCGAATGTCTGGTCACGGCAGCCGAGATGGACGTGGCGCTCGATCACATGGCTGAGGCGCTGACCAGACGTCTGGCAGGTAAAGATCCGCTGATTCTGTGCGTCATGACAGGCGCGACGATCGTCACGGGTCTGCTGCTGCCACGGCTCGATTTTCAGCTCAGGATTGACTACATCCACGCCAGTCGTTACCAGGGCGCGACCAGCGGCGGCGAGATGGTATGGCGCTACCGCCCTTCAGCGGCGATTCATGGTGAGCATGTGTTGGTGCTTGATGACATCCTCGATGAAGGAATCACGCTGGATCAGGTGATCCGCGCCTGCCATGAAGATGGTGCAGCCAGTGTGCTGTCAGCCGTGCTGGTTGAAAAGCAGCGTCCGCACCAGTGCCGCGCCGATGTGGTTGGCGTCACCGTCGCTGACCGCTATCTTTATGGTTACGGTCTTGATTATAAAAATTATTTTCGCAACGCGCCCGGTATCTTCGCGGTCGCCGATGTCGATATCTGATGGGCGTTGGTGCATAAAGAAGCAGTGGGCAGGATTCCCCTTTCCCCATTTTCTCAGGACACAGCGACCCCAACCCGCACCGAGATCGGCATCCCCAGATAGGTCATCTGATTCATCGTGGCGATTCGGGCGTGGACC
>CAIUAY010000126.1 GCA_903897335.1 uncultured Chromatium sp.
CCTCGGTTGTTCGTCACTTCCAAGGGTAAAAGAAGGGCGGAGCGTTTGCCGCCACCTTCAGCAACGCTGATGACCTACTCGGTTACAGGGTTTTGGCCGGAACGATGATCAAGGCCTCGTCGACCGGCGGACTAACCAGCCGCCGCTGGGCGAAGCCGAGCAGCGCAGTCCTTAGGGGCGACGTGTGCGGGTCGTGCGGCTGTGACGGGGGTCACGTTGGGTGAGGAGGATCGTAAGCTGGGGTTCACTCTCGTTCACCCCAGCATCGGCATCGCTAGCCACCATGCGTCTCGCTCTGGTTGTTCAGCGTACCGTCGTTCATCCCGCCGGGTGTCATCATCCGTGGGTTGAGGGGCTGGTCTAGGGTGATGTTGCTCGGAAGGTAAGGATTCATCACGACATTCGCCCAATACAGCCCCAACCCGGCGAGCAGCAGGGCGCCAGCGACGAGGCGCGGCGCGAGAGAGGTCATGTTCATGATCGTACGTTTCCTGACAGTGGAAAAGGATAAAACCGCCTTAGCGGCGGGCGAGCGCGTCGCACTGCCGATACGTGCAAGGTTATCCAAGAAAAAACGCATGACCATTGCCCTAAAGGGAAATCGTGCGAAATGAGTTTGTGGGTTTTTTACTGACACCACTGGTCGAGCACCCCAGCATCAACGTCGGTGTCATGCTGGGGTGCGTTCCTCACCCCAGCCTACACCGCTGTGACGGGGGTTATGTCGGATGAGCGGCGGCAACGCTGGGGTGCGTCCATGGCTCCGGCTCGGCGGGTCGCAGACGCGCCTCGCATTGCTCAAGCAGACATTGGTACACATTGATCAGGACGTGCTCGCGGAAGGATGTCGGCGGCGTGATCCGGCGCAGTTCGCGCCGGTAATACCCGATCTGCTCGGACACGGGCAGATCGGCTGGATTGACGATGGGTGGAGGCATTCGGCTCATGGTCTTTCTCTTGCTCTTGCGTCGGTTAAGGTACGCAATGCGTACCCTACCAATCGCGTTTCCAGACTCCGGCGTGGGAATGCTGTTGCTGCTCTAGGTGACACGATGCTGGAGCGTCGCAACGTGCTGCCACGCCGGAGCGTGGGAGCCAGATCGGCGATCAGACTCGATGGTGGAAGATGTCCGGCACATAGCGGTCAACCGCGTGTTGGGTTCCGGCGCAGATGCCAGCCGAGGGGCGCCAGGCCCGCCAGCAGCAGGGTCAGCGGCGCGGGGGTGGGGACGCCGTTCGGATCGGCCTGGGCATCGCTGAAGAGCAGTTGCATCCAACTGCCGCTCGTCTGTCCGTTGAAACCGCTGACCGAGGTCAGGCTCCAGTCAAGACCGCTCAAGGGGTCCGCGAAGGCGATCTCGGGCAGACTGCCGACGATGCCCCCCGTCGAGAACAGGAATTGAAAACTCTGGTCTGCGCTGGGCAGAAAACCGCTCACGAAATCGAAGACCACCCGGCTGTCGTCCCCGACAGTGACTCCGCCGCCGGAAACGAAAAGCCGGTCGAAATCGGTCAGGGAGGCGATTTCGATGTTCAGGGTGCCGTTGAGCGCGAGGGAGCCGACGATGTCCAACGGATCGCGCGCATAGGTGCCTGAATCGAGTCCAGGATTGCCGGGGCTGAGGATGGCGTTCCGACCGACGGTCACTGCACCCGTCAGTGTGCCGAATCCATCCAGAAACCCTTCCTGAATGTCAATCGTGGATTGCGTCATGGTGCCATCGACGCGCAGGCGACTGTCGTTTTCGGTTTGGGTGAAAGTGCCCGTGCCGTTGACTACCCCCCCCTGAAACACCTCGAAATAGCCGCTGTTGTTGATGATGCCGTCGTTGGTCAGCGTGGCTCGGTTGTATAGAGGGCCGTAGTTGTTCAGTGTCGCGCCCAAGCCACCGTTCGTACCGCCCTGGTTGTTCAGCGTGGCGTAACGATCGTTTTCCAGCCCGCCGTAGTTATTCAGCGTGGCGCCCTGGCCACCGTTCGTACCGCCCTGGTTGTTCAGCGTGGCGCCATGGTTTTCCAGCCCGCCGTAGTTGTTCAGCGTGGCGCCCTGGCCACCGTTCGTACCGCCCTGGTTGTTCAGCGTGGCGTAGTCTGTGTTCGTCAGCGTGCCGCTGTTGTTCAGCGTGGCACCGATCGCTCCCTGCCCATCAACGAAACCGCCCCGGTTGTTCAGCTTACCACCGTTGTTAGTTCCGCCGAATGTCATCACGCTCAGGTTGATGTTGGTGTTGATACCCGTCTGTCCCCCCCCCTGGATGTCGATCGGCGCACCAGGGGTAAGAATCATCACATCATCAGCCCAAGACAAACCCGACCCGGCGAGCAGCAGGACGCCAGCGGCGAGGCGTGGCGCGAGAGAGATCATTTTATTCGTGTTCATCGGAAATCGCCTCTGCATGTTGTTGAACAAACATCATCGCGTTGTGCGCACCGGCGTGGTTTGTCATGCCAACGCGCTCACAACATCCGCCATCACGATGCAGGCTATCCAACATGGAACGAAAGACAATTGCCCTAAAGGGAAGTCGTGCAAAATGAAGGTACGCGATGCGTACCCAGTCTCGTTTCCACGCTCTGGCGTGGGAATGCCATTGCACCGATCAGCGGTGAGGATAGTGACAGGACCCCGGAGCGAGAGGGCCAGAGCGAGTGGGGATTTTCACCAACGCTGCCGCGTCGGATGGGCGGCGAGTGCGTCGCTATAGCCATTGCATGTGATAACCGGACGTAGGGGGCGGGTTTGAAACCCGCCCCGACGCCAAGGTCATGTTTGGATATCAGGTGCGAAGGCTATAACACCCCGCCGCATCGACGAGGCGCACCAAATCGGCGAGGGTCGCCGCCCCCAGTTTTTCCATGGCATGTTGGCGGTGGAGCTTGACGGTGCGCTCGACGATGCCGAGTGCCTCGCCAATCTGGCGATTCGTCCACCCGTCCGCCACCCAGCGGGCGACCTCACGCTCGCGCTCAGTGAGTGTGGCGATCCGCACGGCAAGATCGGTCTGGCGCTCGCGCGCCTGTCGGCGGTCGGTACTGAGCGCCAGCGCCCTGGCGACGGTAGCAAGCAGCGTGTCGGCGTCGACCGGCTTGATCAGAAAATCCAGCGCCCCGGCGCGAAAGCCGGTGGCCGCCTCAGCGGCGCCGCTGCTGCCGCTGATGAGGATCAGCGGGGCGTCGCGATAGCGCGCCAGTTGGCGCTGCAATTCAAGCCCGTCCATCTCGGGCATGCTGACATCACTCAGAACGCAGCACGGCCCCGGAAAGCGCGGGCGGTTCTCGCACAGCGCCGCCAGGAAGACGCGCGCCGAGGCATAAGGCTCGCAGGCATAGCCTTCAAGTTCGATCAGGGTGGCGTAAGCGTGGCGGATTTCGTCGTCGTCGTCGATCAGCACCACGCGCCCATGCGCGCAGCGCATGGCCAGTTCCCGGTCGTCGATCGTGACCAGTCGGCGCGGGGGTGGATCGTCAACCACGGATGGCCTGGGTGGGCAGCGTCAGTTCGGCCAGAGTCCCGCCGTCTTTGGCGTTACGCAGGGTCAGGGTGCCGCCGTGCTGTTCGGCGAGGGTGCGCGAGATCGACAGACCCATGCCAAGTCCGCTGTCCTTGGTACTGAAAAACGGCTCGCCCACATGCTCCAAGACCTCCGGCGTCAGACCCGGCCCGCTATCCTGGATACGCAGGATGGCTCGCCCCGCATCGGCGCTCAGGTCGAGCCGAATCTCGCGCCGGTCGGCTCCAGCGAGTGCCTCGATGGCGTTGCGCAGGACGTTGATGAGGATTTGCGACAACTGAACCGTGTCGCCTGCGACCTTCAGCGGCGGCATCTCGGGGGGCAGGATCAGCGTCACCCGCTGGGCACGCGCCTCGGCGGCGATCAGCTTGACCACCTCCGGCACTAACCGCTCAAAGTCGATGGCGTCGTGGCAGGCGGCCCGTGGACGGATGAAGCCGCGAATGCGCTCGATAATCTGGCTGGCGCGTTGGGTGTTGAGGACGATGCGTTCGAGCGACTCGCGCAGCGGCGCGGGGATGTCCTGAATGCCGCGCTGGGCGATCTGCGCATGGGTCAGGATCGCCGCCAGCGGCTGATTCAATTCGTGCCCGAGCGATGCGGACATGGTGCCGAGACAACGCTGGCGGTCGAGTTGGGCGAGCTGTTCGCTCAGGCGTTGATTTTCTTCCGCGCGTGCCTGGGCGGCGGCGGCGGCCATTTTGGCCTGGGTCGAGCGTTCCAGTGAAATACCGAGATAGCCCATGTTGCTGACAATGGCGACGACCACGGAGGCTAACGCCAGCACAAAGGCATCCGTCCCTTTAGTTAGGATCAATGGATCGAAATATCCGAGGATGACCACCAGCGTGCGAAATCCAAACATGACCGCCATCACGGCATAACCGGCACCGATCCAGAAGGCACTTCGAATCGCCTGATGGCGCCACAGTCGCCAGGCCCATTTCGCCAGCAAGATGTTCATCACCATGAAGGTGATCACGGCAAAGAGAAAGTTGGGCAGCGGATTATCAGCGATCCGCAACGACACCGAGAACAGCGTCAGAAATATCAGTGACTCGCCGACCAAGCGAAACAGCGAACCGGATTGACCCGCTTCCAGTCGCAAGGACTGCACCTTTGCCGAAAAAGCGATAAAGATACAGACATTGCCGATGTCGTACCAAAACGCAGGCACGAAACCGCGCATTGCAAGCAGCGAGGAACCCGCGCTGACGGCAAGCCCCCCGCCACACCAGTACCAGACGGCGCGCGAGCGCTGACCGGATAACACGATCCAGATCGCCAGCGCCATGATGAGACTCATCGCGCTCATGTAGAAAAAGCCCGTGCGGGCGTCGAAGGGCATGAGTTGGCATCCCGGTCTGGTTGATTGGCGCTGAATTTTAGCAGGGATCGCTCTCCCGAATTTAGAATTGCCGGGCGTTCGGGATCGGACTCCCGCCGCCGGGTTCGATCTGCTAGGGTAGCGGCTTGCGGAAACCATTTCGTCGAGCGCGACCGCCGCGCTCTTTCACTACCGAGGAGCCAGTCACGGCGGCGAAGCACGCCTGCCTGCGCGCCTTTCAATCGTCACAGAAAAGCAGTGTTCCTATGACCGGCAATTACGACGCCTCTGCCATTGAGGTTCTGATGGGTCTCGACCCGGTGCGCAAACGCCCCGGCATGTACACCGATACCACCCGCCCCAACCATCTTGCGCAGGAAGTCATTGATAACAGTGTCGATGAAGCACTGGCCGGCCATGCCCGCCGCATCGAGGTCGTGCTGTATGCCGATGGCTCAGTAGAAGTTAGCGACGACGGACGCGGGATGCCGGTGGATCTGCACCCGCAGGAAGGTCTGCCCGGCGTCGAGGTGATCCTGACCAAGCTCCACGCAGGCGGCAAGTTTAACGGCGACAATTACCGCTTCTCCGGCGGTCTGCATGGCGTCGGCGTGTCAGTGGTCAATGCGCTGTCGCAGCGGCTGGACGTTTGGGTCAAACGTGGCGGTCATGAATATCACATGGCCTTTGCGCATGGCGTTAAGACCAGCGATCTGGTGCAACTCGGCTCAGTCGGGCGCGGCAAGACGGGTACCCGGCTGCGCTTCTGGGCGGATTCCAGCTATTTCGACACGCCCAAATTCGCCATCAAGCCGCTGATCCATCTACTCCGCGCCAAGGCTGTACTTTGTCCCGGTTTGGAGGTGCGTTTCCGCGACGAGGCCAGCGGCGAGGAGCAGGTCTGGTGTTACCGCGATGGTCTCCGCGATTATCTGACGCAGGAACTAAATGGCGCCGAGATGATCCCGGCAGACGCCTTTGTCGGTGATCTGTCTGGCACCAACGAAGCAGCAAGCTGGGCGCTGGCCTGGCTGCCTGATTCCTCAGCGTTGCTTCGGGCAGGTGGCGGCGAGCCGGTCGCCGAAAGTTACGTCAACCTGATCCCGACCGTGCAGGGCGGTACCCATGTCAACGGTCTGCGTACCGGACTGACCGAGGCGGTGCGCGAATTCTGCGAGTTCCGCAACCTGCTACCGCGTGGCGTCAAGCTCGCGCCCGAAGATGTCTGGAGCCGGGTGAGCTACATCCTGTCGGTGAAGCTGCGCGAACCACAGTTCTCCGGTCAGACCAAGGAACGGCTGTCCTCGCGTGAATGCGCTGCTTTCGTCTCCGGCGTGGTCAAGGATTCATTCAGTCTGTGGCTGAATCAGCATGTGGCCGAAGGCGAGCGCATCGCCGAACTGGCCATCGGTGCCGCGCAGACGCGGCTCCGTGCCGGGCGCACCGTCACCCGCAAGAAGATCACCCAAGGCCCGGCGCTGCCCGGCAAACTGGCCGACTGCACCGCCACCGATCCCGAACGCGGCGAGCTGTTTCTGGTCGAAGGCGACTCAGCGGGCGGTTCGGCCAAGCAGGCGCGTGACCGTGAGTTTCAGGCGATCCTGCCACTGCGCGGCAAAATCCTGAATACTTGGGAAGTCGATGCCAGCGAAGTACTGGGGTCGCAGGAAGTCCACGACATCGCGGTTGCCATCGGCGTCGATCCCGGCAGCGACGATCTCAGCCGGTTGCGTTTTGGCAAGGTCTGCATTCTGGCCGATGCTGATTCGGATGGTGCACACATCGCCACGTTGTTATGCGCACTCTTTCTGCGCCACTTCCGGCGGCTGGTCGCCGACGGGCATGTCTATGTCGCCATGCCGCCGCTGTACCGAATCGATGTCGGCAAGCATGTCTACTATGCGCTCGACGATGACGAGAAACGCGGCGTTCTCGACCGGATCGCCGCCGAGAACCTCAAGGGCAAGATCAATGTCCAGCGCTTCAAAGGCTTGGGCGAAATGAACCCGTCGCAACTGCGCGAAACCACCATCCATCCCGACACCCGCCGACTGGTGCAGCTCACGATTGCAACGGATGACGACACCGACAGTCTGCTCGACATGCTGCTGGCTAAAAAACGCGCCGCTGATCGGCGTTGTTGGTTACAGGACAAGGGCGATCTGGCAGCAGTTTAATTTGGCATGAAATTTCCCGGAAATCGCTAACAATGCGTCTAACTAAAACCGAAAAAGAGATAATCCAGCATTCGGTCACTGCGATTGACCCAGATGCTGAAATATATCTATTCGGGTCGCGCACTGATGATCAAGCTAGTGGTGGAGATATTGATTTTTTCGTTTTATCAAGCAGAATTGATTTGATAGCTAAACTTGATTTATTGGCGCGACTGCATCTAACTCTTGGTGATCAGAAAATTGATGTCATGATTGAATCCGACACGTTTCATCAACTAGCACGCATCGCAGCTAAAACTGGGATACGTCTGTGAGAAAAGAAAAAATACAATAGAGTTGAATTAACGTAGTTAATTTTCGATAAAATACCAAACCATTTTTAGTTAACACGGAAACAGCGCAATGAAAATGACAACTTTAGATTTAAAACAAGACAGGCAGTGGCGAGCGACTGTTGGTATAAGCAAAGATC
>CAIUAY010000127.1 GCA_903897335.1 uncultured Chromatium sp.
ACACTCTTTCCCTACACGACGCTCTTCCGATCTGTAGAAAGCGGAACAGCTTGCGTGGGGCGTCTGGCGTGCCGCGTTCGGTGTCGCGCTGCGCGGCACGGATCAGGGTTCGCAGCGGCTGACGATCCACGTCCGGGCAGTGTTCGATGAAATCTGCCAGCGCCTGATCCCCTTCCCCGATCAGACGCTCACGCCAGCGTTCAAGTGCATGGTGATGGGCAGTCAACGCACGTTCGCGTTCGCCGCTCTCATCCATCAGTGCATGGACGGTGGCCATGTCTTCGCGTTCCAGCAGGTTGGCGATGCGCTTCCAGTGACGCCCACGGGCGCGCTGATCCTTGATGCGCGACGTTTCATCGAGCGCCGCCCAGGTCGCGGCGCTGAGTTTCAGACGTTCCAGCTCGCTGCGTGGCAAACCGGCCAGACGTTCGGCTAAGGCCTGGAGCGCCAGCTTGTCGCGCTTGATCTGACTTTTGCTCGGCCCCTCATCCTGGTCGCCAGCGTCCTGATCGTCGTCTTCTGAGTTGACTTGAAATTTTAGGGTCATGGTTCTTCGTGTCCTGATGTCAGGGTGCCAGACGGTCGATCTGCCAGCCGTCTGACTCGCGGCGATAGCAGAAGCGGTCATGCAGACGGCTCTCGCGTCCCTGCCAGAATTCGATCAAATCGGGCACGACCCGATAACCGCCCCAGAAATCAGGCAGCGGGATCTCGCCCTCTGCAAATTTGCGCTTCATCTCGGCAACCTTGGACTCCAGCAGCGAGCGCGAGCGGATCACCTGGCTTTGCGGGGATGACCAGGCGCCAATCTGGCTGCCACGCGGACGCGAGAGAAAATAGGCCAGCGATTCGGCGGTCGAGATACGTTCTGCCCGTCCACGAATCTGTACCTGCCGCGCCAGCGCCACCCAGGGAAACAGCAGCGCCACCTGCGGATTCTGTCCAATCTCCTGTGACTTGCGGCTTTCGTAATTGGTGAAAAAGACGAATCCACGCTCGTCATAGAGCTTAAGCAGCACGGTACGCAGCGACGGCTGACCGTTTGTGGCGACGGTCGCAAGGCTCATGGCGTTGGGTTCAGGAAGCGCCGTGCTGATCGCCAGTTCGTACCATTTCTGAAACTGTCGAATGGGGTCTGGGTCGAGTTCGCTGTGTGCAAGACCGCGATCCATGAGGGCATTGCGTCGTGCTTCGGGGTTGATGTCCAAATGATCGGTTCTCATTGCAGCAGAAGTTTAGCAGTGTCGTCTGGCAGCGTGTCGAGCTGGCGCGTGATGCGTTCCAGCGCCAGCAGCGCCGACTCGAAATTATAATCGTCGATGGCTTGGGTCATCTGAAGCAATGACGGTGCAAGCAGCGTTCCTGACAAGCGCGGTTCCAGTTCGTCGATCAGACTGGCGGCATCGGTGTCGTCATCCTGAAGCAGCTCGCGCAGCCGTTGCAGGAGCGGCGTGACCGCAGCCCGATCCAGCGTCTGTGCATCAGACATCACTGCTGGCGGTGCCTGATCGAGTGTCGCCAGTCCGTTAATCACCGGTTCCAGCGCGGCGCAGACATGCGCTAACAGCGATTCGATAACCCCTGATTCTGCCCGCGATTGACAGGCTGACTCCAGTTGTCTGGCCGCTTCCTCGATACTTTTTGCGCCAATGTTCCCGGCGACGCCTTTGAGCGTATGCGCACAGCGAGTGGCCGCCTGAGGGTCGTCGCTCACGCAGGCAGCGGCAAATTGCTCGGCAAACCCGCACTGACTGTCGCGGAATTTCGTCAATAGTTTGTGATAGAGACGCGGGTTGTTCTGGGTAATCGCCAGACCGGCGATGGTATCGATGCCCGGTAGCCCGGCTGGAATGTCAGGCTCAAAAGCCAGGGAGCCATCTATTTTGTGCTGTTCACTACTTTCTGCATCCTGAAACCGGCTTCCGGTCGGGGCGGGCTGAATCCATTTGGCCATCACGGTAAACATCTCACGCACATTGACCGGCTTGCCGATGTGATCATTCATCCCGGCATCCAGCACTTTCTCGCGGTCGCCGCTCATGACGTTGGCGGTCATGGCGATCACCGGGAGGTTTTGGTAACACGCCTGCTGGCGAATCCGGCGGGTGGCCTCGTAGCCATCCATGACCGGCATCTGACAGTCCATCAAAACGCCGTCGTAGCGTCCGCTGTCGAGCATGTCGAGCGCTTCCTGGCCGTTGTTCGCCACCGCGACGCTCAGGCCGTTCATGGTCAGGAGTTCCAGCGCCAGTTCCTGATTGATCTCGTTGTCTTCAACCAGCAGCACCTGTGCGCCGCGCAGTCTGGCAATGGCTTCAAACGCCTCTTCCTGACGCCCGGCGGCACGGGTCATGGAGGCGATTTCGTGCCCGATCGCCTGCATGATGGTGTCGAGTAAGGTGGAGGGCGTCACCGGCTTGGTCAGGAAACCGGCGAGGTTCAGACCGTCCGCCGCCTGCTGCGCCTCCTCCCGACCATAGGCCGTCACCATGATCAGGGTTGGCACATGGGTGATGCGCTCGTCGTCCTGAATGTGGCGGATGGTATCAATGCCGTCCATGCCGGGCATCTTCCAGTCCATCAGCACCAGATCATAAGGCGTATGCGCGTCGGCCTCTTCCAGCAGTGCAATCGCCGTCGACCCAGTTCCAGCCTGATCGATCCTGAAGCCGAACGCAGCCAGCATCTCGGAGAGGATGACACGCGAGGTGGAATTGTCATCGACGATCAGCACCCGCAGTGATTCCAGCTCGCCGGTCTTGAAACGCGATGGCGAGACCTCGCCCTGCTGGCGCTTGAAACGGGCGGTAAAGGTGAAGGTGCTGCCCCGGCCAAGCTCGCTCTCGACTCCGATCTGGCCGCCCATCATATCGGTCAGGCGCTTGGAGATGGCCAGTCCCAGGCCAGTGCCACCATATTTGCGGGTGGTGGACATATCGGCCTGACTGAATGACTGGAACAGGTGCGCCTGTTGTTCGGGCGTCATGCCGATGCCGGTGTCACGCACGGCAAAATGCAGCAGCACCGTTTCCGCGCTGCTTTCGCGCACCGTCACCGCGACCACGATCTCGCCACCATGCTCGGTGAATTTCACAGCATTGTTGCCGAGATTGATCAAGACCTGTCCGAGCCGCAGTGGATCGCCAATGAGTGCCATCGGCACGTCAGGATGGATATCGAACATCAGCTCGACCCCTTTTTCCTCCGACTTCAGCCCGACCAGATTGGCGAGGTTGTCCAGCACGTCCTCCAGACGGAAATTGATCGACTCCATCGCCAGCTTGCCGGCCTCGATCTTAGAAAAGTCGAGAATGTCGTTGATGATGCCAAGCAGCGCCTCGGCGGAACGGTGAACCTTATCGATATAGTTGTGCTGCTTGTGATCGAGTTCGGTCTGTAACGCTAGATACGACATGCCGATGATGGCATTCATCGGGGTGCGGATCTCGTGGCTCATGTTAGCCAGAAAATTCGACTTGGCGCGGGTGGCTTCTCTGGCGACGACCAGCGCCTGTTCCAGGTCTGACTGGAGCTGCTTCAGGGTATCGATGTCAGCGCGAATCCCCACGACACGGGTAGCCCGTCCGGCATCATCGCGCTCGATGACCTGGCCGGCGTCGAGCAGCCACTTCCAGCCACCATCCGCGCAGCGGGCGCGATATTCGGCACGGTAGGCATCGCTCTCGCCGTCCAGATGGGCGCGCAGCCGCTCCATCGCACTGGCGAGGTCATCGGGATGAATCTGCTGCTGTAAAACATCCCGACCACCGATCACCCGCGACCATTTGTCGTCGGTCTCGCGCAGCGCGTCCGGAGCATAGCCGAGCATGGTGGCAAAATTGGCGTTGACGAACTCGTCGCCACGCAGCGGAAAACAGTCCCACAGACCCAGATTCGCGGCGCTGGCTGCCGCTTCCAGACGCGCCTCGCTCTCGCGGATACGCGCTTCCGCCTGCTTGCGGTCAGTGATGTCAAGCAGCCAGCCCAGTACGCTGGGTTCGCCCTGATAGTTGAATGACATGAAATTGGCGAGCATGTCGCGTGGCTGGTGACCGCGTCCGTAGTGCTGCAATTCGTAATTTTCGACCCGGCCATCGCGTTCAAGCCGTTCGACGATGATCTGCCGTTTGCAGGGATCGACATAAAACTCAGTCGCTGGCCTGCCAACCTCGGTCTCGATCATCTCTAAAAATTTGGGGTTGGCGAAGCGGATGATGCCTTGAGTGGAAATCGCCACGCCAAGCGGAGTGGTGTCGAGCATGGCTTTGAGTTGTTCCCGTTCTCTGGCCAGCGTTATTTCCATCTGTTTCCGGTCAGTGATGTCGATCACGGTGCCGACCAGGTTGGTGGGTATGCCGTCTTCTCCATCAATCGCCTGTCCCTGCTCGTAGACGAAATGCATCTTGCCGTAACGGTCGATGATGCGATATTCCAGCGTATAGCTACGATGTGCCGCGACAGCCTCGGCGATCTGCTCTTCAACCGACTGCATGTCATCGGGATGGATCAGGCTGGCAAAGCTGCGCACCGCATTCTCGATAAAATCGGCAGCAGGATAGCCGGATAGACGCTCAATCTCGTCGCTGATAAAGCGCATCGTCCACTGTGGGTCGAGCAGACAGCGGTAAACCGTGCCGGGGATGGTTTCGACCAGATCGCGGAAATGCTGTTCGCGGGCAGCCAGTTCCTCCGCCGTCCGTTTGCGTTCGGTGATGTCCTTAAAGACCACGACCGAACCCAGAATCTGGTCTAACTTGCGCATGGGCACGGCGATATATTCGACCGGAATGCTTGCCCCATGCCGCGTCCAGAACACCTCATCCTCGATTTCACGCCTGACGCCATCGCGGCAGACAGCCTCAATGGGACAATCAGCAAGGACATAGGATGCACCATCGATATGGGTATGATGAATGGCTCCATGCATGGAAACGCCAATCAGATCATCAATCCGATACCCCAGCATGTCGGCGGCGGCGCGGTTGCAGAAGCTGATCCGACCCCCGGTATCCAGACCGATGATGCCCTCGCCGGCGCAGTCCAGGATGAGTTCGTTGCGCGCTTGAGCCGCCTTTGCTGCGGCTTCGGCGCGACGCAACTCGGTACGGTCGAAAGCCACGCCGTCGATGCGCAGCGGCTGGCCGTCCTCGTCAAACGTGGTCTTGCCGCGTCCAGCAATGAATCGTTCGCTGCCGTCTGGCCACAGGATGCGATATTCGATATCGAGATCTTTCTCGCCGCGCAGCGCGGCCTGAAAATCATCCATGATAGCCGTGCGCTCATCGGGATGCAGTCTGGTGATCCAGCCCTCCAGTGATGGTAACGTGTCTTCGGGAAGACCCAACATGCGGCTGACCCGCTCATCCCAGTTCCAGCGATCAGTCATGAGATCGCCACTCCACAGACCAACCTGCGCCGCATCCAGCGCCAGATTGCGCGCCTGTTCAGCTTCGCGCAGCGCCAGCTCGACCTGTTTGGTCTCTGTGAGATCCTTGGTCATGGCGACGAAGTGCGTCACCTGGCCAGTGTCATCCGTCACCGGAGCGATGGAAATCGCGCCCCAGTAGATGTCGCCATTTTTCTTGCGATTGCGGATCTCGCTGTGCCAAACCCGACCGGATCGAATGGTCTCCCAGAGTTCTTGATAACGCTCCGGCGGGTTCAGTCCGCTTTTCAGGAGACGCGGGTTTTGTCCGATGGCCTCCTCGGCGGTATAGCCGGTGATGATCGTGAACATCGGATTGACATGCTCGATACGGCCATTGACATCGGTGATCACGATGCACAGCGGGTTCTGTTCGATCGCCTGCGCCAGCTTGCGCAGTTCGTTGGTTCGCGCCGCGACCAGGACTTGCAGTCGATCACGGGTGCGCTCGCCGAGCCAGATGACGAGTGCCGTCAGACCGAGCGCCAGCAGGGCGATACTCAGCAGTGATCCAAGTACGCGGGTTTGCATGGAGCGATAGGATGTCATCGCTTCATCCAGATTCATTTCGGTGGCCAGCCCAATCCTCAGACGCGCCGACCAGCTCCAGGCGCCGATGACTGTCACGCCGCGATAATCGCGATAACCCACCGTATCCAGACCAGCTTGTCCGCTCACGGCCGCGCTGGCCATCCGGGTTAGTGGCCATTGGGCGCGTAGCGCGAGTGGCTGATACCCTGCAAGCAGATCGCCGCCGGGATCGCGCACACGCCGCCCCAGCATCGTAGTTTCGCCACGGAAGGCATCCGCCACCGGCGCCAGCACGTCAGCGAAACGCGAGGGCGTCAGCATCTGTGCATCACGATTGAAGGCGTAGGTCTCGCCGGTCTCGCCAACCTGTGCCACCTGAGTGATCGGGCTGAATTCGGTGCGTGGATCGAAACGTAGCGCGAACAGGGCAACGATCTGGCCCGTGGCATCCATGACGGGCGTAACGAGAAATATGACGGCGGCTGGCGTCAGCCGGTTGCCTTGGGTATCCACGGGTGGCATTTCGTCATAGACGGGTGGAATGAAGACGGTCTCTCCGGCCAGTGCGCGCGTCAGCAAATCCGGCTGCCATCTGGCGATATGAGTACGCTTGCCTAGTTCCTCGTCATGCAGGGAGGCGATCACGTTGTGATCGGGTGCAATCAGATCGAAGCCCGTGGCATTCATGTGTTCCAGTTGCTGCCGATAGCGGTCGCGAATCTGTTGCAGCGCCGACTGTTCACGAGGCCGTTCGGATAGTTGCAAGACCCAGGGCAGGAGCGCCGGTTCTCTGGCCATGAAGCGAATCTCGCGCACATGGCTGTCCAGCCACATGTCCAGCGACTGGCGTACCGATGCGTTGACCGTCGTCAGTGTTTCGCCGAGTTCGAGGCGCAATTGCCGCTCCATCTTTTGCAGGCCAGAGAGCGCGATGACGAACACCACTGCCAGAAAAATCGCGACGGCGGCAAAGCCGATCTGGCGCAAATGGCGCTGTTCGATCAGCCGTTCCTCAGTGCTATGTCCCATGCGCCGCAAGGCCAGCCGGATCAGCAGCAGCGCGGCAACCAGCGCGGGAACCCAGGGCAGGATCTCCCACAGCGGGAACAGTGCCGTTGGCTGCGCCGGTTCATGACTCGTCACCGTCTCGTCCAGCCAGCGTTGGCGCAAGGCGCTCAGTTCCTCTGGAATCTCTGCGGCAGGATGCAGGGCGGCTTGATCCTGAGCGACGACGGGCATGTTGCCAAGCCATCCGGTCAGGAGCGCCAGAATCAGCAGGCGTCGGTTGACACGACTCCAGATGGTCAACGACAGCGTTTTCAAGGCTGACGATCCAGAACCGCCGCCACGCGCTCAAGCAGTCGCGCTGAATCAATCGGCTTGACGAGATAATCCAGCGCACCGAGTGCCATGCCTTGCATCCGTTCTGCGTCATCCACCTGTCCGGTGATGAAAAAGACCGGGATCGTGGCCGTTTCCGGATTGCTCTTGAGTTGACGACAGATCTCATGGCCGTCTATGCCGGGCATCATGACATCCAGCAGAATCAAATCCGGTGGCGGTGATTTGGCCGCGACCTGTAACGCCTTCTCGCCGCTGGTCGCCGCCTTGATCTTATAGCGGTCGCACAACAGCGCTTTAAGCAGGTCGATGTTGGCTGGCACATCGTCCACGATCAAAATGGTGTGTCGTCCAGTTTGGTCATTCATCGTATGATTCTCACTGCTTTTTTGTTATGTCGCCGCATGGCGTCCGGCGATTGCACCTCCCCACGCCTAAAGCCGGAGGATTGCGCCGACAAGCGGTTCAGGCACTCGGCAGGGTCACTGACAGGGTGGTGCCGGTCAGCTCGGACGTTTCCATCTCGATACTTCCGCCCTGCGTTTCAGCCATGAGTTTTGCCGAATAGGTGCCGATTCCACTGCCATGAGGCTTGCCGCAGGTGACATATTTCTCGAAAAAGGTCTCACGCACCGGCTCAGGAACGGCTCCCTCGTTATGGATGTCGATCCTGACCTGCCCGAATTCCGGCGTGATGTCGATGCGGATCGGCGTGTCGCGGGGCGCGGCCTCGGCGGCGTTACGGATCAGGTTGGAAAAGAGTGCATGGCACAGTAGTTCCTCGCCCCGCGCCAGGATGGTCTCGGCGGTCGGCTGGTGGATGTCCAGACGCAACGCGCCAAAGGCGGCCTGTGTTTCAGCAATCACCCGTTTCAGCAAATCAGACAGGTTCAATTCAGTTGGGACAAGCTGGTAGGTACCCGTCTCCATGCGCTGCATCGCCAGTGAATGATTCACCATGTCGAGGACGTAGCGTGCTGATTCCTCCATCGCCGCCAGCGATTCACGCTGCGCGTGGCGTAGATTATCGCTGCCCGCCAGGTCGTGCGTGAGCGCCAGCAGCGCGTTCAGTGGATTTTTGATGTCGTGGCGCGTCATGCGCTCGATCTCTTCGCGCAGACGGGCATGTTCGAGCGCCAGCGTGCGCTGCTCGCGCAGTTCGTTGCGCTGACGGCTCAATTGCAGATGGGTACGGATGCGCGCCTTGAGGATGGCTGGATTGGTCGGCTTAGTGACATAGTCGACCGCGCCTAGATCAAAGCCGCCAAGCACATCGTCAGCCTCGGCCTTGACGGTCAGAAAGATCACCGGAATGTCGCAGGTCTTCGGGTCTGCCTTAAGCTGGCGGCACACTTCAAGTCCGTCCATTCCGGGCATCATGATGTCGAGCAGGATGAGATGCGGCGGTTCATCGGAACGTGCGATCTGAAGTGCTTTCTCGCCGCTTTTGACGCCTTTGACGCGATAGTCATCCTTTAGAATACCGGTGATCAGGCGAATGTTATCGGCGATGTCGTCAACCGTGAGAATGGTCGCCGCTGCGTCATGTTCATTGCGGCGTCCGGGTCGAGTCAGTGCTGTCGCTGGAAGCAACAGTGCCTGGTCTTCCACTGGTTCCAGTGATTCCGTAACAGGCGACGCGATGCGGTCGATGACGCGCTGCACCTTGCGCTGAAACGTGCCAAAGGTGAAGGGCTTGATCAGAAATTCTGAAACGCCCATGCCAATTGCGGTGCGCACCTGTTCATGATCGCCTTCAGCCGTGATCAGGATGACCGGAAGAGCATGATGGTGATCCGACTGACGGATGTGCTGCAACAGTTCCAGACCATCCATCAGCGGCATGTTCCAATCGGTCAGCACCAGGTCGAAACGCCATTTCGTCAGCAAATCGACCGCTTCGCGACCGTTCGCTGCCAGCATGTTTTTCTCGATCCCCATGGATCGCAGATTGTTGCGCACCAGCAGACGCATCACGCCGATGTCATCGACGACCAGTACCCGCAAATGACCATTTGCCTGATATGCATTCATTGGCCACGAGCCTCAGGATGTTTGCCGCAAGGCGGGTGACGGGACGGATAACCCAAAGATTTGATGCCTCCCCCGGCTAAAGCCGGGAGATTCCCGGCCACTCGTAGGGACGTCGTCTAACGAGATTGGCATCCCAATCCGACATTGAGGATGTTTTGCGCCGCGTTGATGTCGCGGTCGTGCGTGGCTCCACAGTCCGAGCACACCCAATGTCTCAGCCCGCTCAACCTTTTCGGGCGGCTG
>CAIUAY010000128.1 GCA_903897335.1 uncultured Chromatium sp.
TGCGAGCGGTGCGATGCAGGTTCAGAGTCATGGTCAGTTTGTCCCGTCAGATCGATGAAGGCGTCGTTGACTGGGGGCGCTTGGTCACTCTCATCTCATCGCGGAGTGTGCGCAGCGCCTCGCGAGCCTGGAACAAAGGATAGCTCCTTTTCGGGATATAATCCCACGGGACGGAACACTTACGGGCCGGAAGAGATTGGCGGCAAGGTCTTTCAGCGTTTCGGACCGATCAACTCCGATGTCGGCTGGCGACGGCTCAATGTCCTTTTCACCCGCTCCAAGAAGCGGATGCAGGTCTTCAGTTCCATGGGGTCGGATGACATCCTGCTTTCGGCGCAATCCAAGCGAGGCGTGAAGGCGTTCAAGGACTTTCTTGCCTTTGCCGAGACTGGCCATCTTCACCAAGCAATCGATCATCCTGAAAGGCCGCCGGACAGCGATTTCGAGATCGCGGTCGCCTCCGCCCTTTCTCAAGCCGGTTTCGAGTGCGAGCCACAAGTCGGTGTGGCCGGCTTTTTCATCGATCTCGCCGTGCGCGATCCGGGCAACCCCGGCCGTTATCTCATGGGCATCGAGTGCGATGGGGCGACCTACCATTCGGCCAAGTCGGCGCGTGACCGCGATCGTCTGCGTCAAACCATCCTGGAGCGCCTGGGCTGGCGCATCCACCGTATCTGGTCGACGGATTGGTTCAGAAATCCTCGGGGCGAGATCGAGCCAATCGTTCGCGAGTTGAACGCACTGAAGAGTCAATCAGCCACCGCCAAGGCCGAGACAGCCAAAGTCGCTGAGCGCCTGAACATCGTGGATGAGACGAAATGATATGATCAGATTTTTAGAGGCGGAATGGATAAGGGATGAAAGTACGCATCACAAGCAAGTTGCTGATCGTTTTGATCCTGACCGCGCTCGTTCCATTGTTGATCATCGGCTGGGTGGGTTATCGCAGCACCCTCAATATCAGCCAGATTGCCTCGCAGGCTAATCGTGACGTGGCTGATCTGGCGATGTCGGACAGCAGCGCGGCGCTGTCTGCGGAACTGCGCACCCGTCTGCTAGCGCTAACCGAGCGTCATGCCGGCGATGTGAATGAGATTCTCACGCAGGTTCAGGGCGATACAGTGAAACTCGCCAGATTTGCCGAGTATCTCTATCGCCATCCCGAAACACTCAGGCGCTACGCCAGTCCGACCCAGTACCAACCCGCGCCGGAACAGGGAATGTTCGGCAGCCGCAGCAGGAATGATAATTCCTGGCTCGGCGTCTTTGGCAAAGCAGTCGATCCACAGGGCAAGGTCAGCAAAGACACGCTCCGCGAGATCCATCTAACCGAGTACATGGACATCCTGTTCAGGGGCATCGCCGCGACCAATCCCTATGCCATGCAGATGTATATCAACACCGCCAGCCAGCTTTCACGCGGGATGCGTTTTGAAAATGGCCAATCCACCTGGGTCGATGCGACCAAGGAATTTGCCCATCTCGCGGATGTGACCGCATTTGATTTTTACTATCTGGCCGACGCTCAACACAACCCGGATCGCAGCCCTAAGTGGACTGAGCTGTACTGGGATCCTGCTGGCATGGGCTGGATGGTCTCCAGCATCGCACCAGTGTATCGGCAGGATCGGCTGGTCGCTGTGACCGGCATTGACATGACGCTCGACCGGATCATTAAGGGCATCCTGAATCTTCAGGTTGAACAGAGCGGTTTTGCTTTTCTGATCTCAGGAAACGGCCAGGCCATTGCCTTTCCTGAACGTGCCGCCGAATTCCTCGAATTTCACGGCAGCTTTGAAGGCACATTCAAGGAAAATGAATCATTCAAACATGTGCTGACGGACATTCGTGACCCGGCATTTCAGCATATTATCAATGCTATGCGCCACGGCGCACATGATCTGGCCACCTACGCCGACCCCAAGACCGGCCAGGAATATTTCATGGCCTATCATCCGATCCCGGTGACGGGCTGGAGCGTCGGGGTGGTGGTGCCGGTGCAGGAGGTGATCGCCCCGGCATTGCAGACCAACCAGAAGATCGAGCACAGCCGCGAGCGCACTGACGCCATGCTGAATGAGCGTGCCCAGTCCCTGATCCAAACGTTTGTCTGGCTGCTGATCGGGATTATCCTGGCGCTGATTGCAGTGGCGCTGTTGTTTGCCCGCACCATTTCGAAACCCATTCATGCGCTGGCCGAAGGTTCGCGGCGGGTCGGCGCGGGTGAACTGGGTCATCGCATCCAGATCCATTCCGGCGACGAAATCGAGGATCTGGCCATCACCTTTAATCAGATGGCGAACGATCTCCAGACCAAGATCGATGAAATTGAGGCAGCGAATCAGGAACTGCTGCAACTCGATCAGCTTAAGTCCAAATTTATTTCCATGGCCTCGCACGAACTGCGTACCCCGTTGATCGCCATTCAGGGCTATGTCGATCTGATCCGCGACGGGAAAGGCGGCGAGATTTCTGCCTCGCAGCACAAAATGCTGGATACGGTCTCGCGCAATGCGACCCGTCTGGCGCGAATCGTTGCTGAACTGCTCGACATCTCGCGGATCGAAGAAAATCAACTGGTGCTGGAGCTGACGCCGGTGTCATTGCGACGGATCATCGAGGAGATTGCCGACGAGCAGCAGCCTTATCTCGGCAGCCGGGGACACCAGCTCACGCTGGATCTCGCCGAGGATCTGCCACTGGTCAGGGGCGATCTGGATCGTCTGTCGCAGGTGGTCATCAATCTGCTCGGCAACGCGATTAAATACACGCCGGATCACGGTCAGATCCGGATCTGTGCTAATCAGGAAGGAGAACAGGTGCATCTGGCCGTGAGCGATAACGGCATCGGCATCCGTCAGGATGACCTCGGCAAACTCTTCAAACGCTTCTCGACCCTAGGTGACATCACCAAACATCGCACTGGCAAAAATGAATTCATGGCAGGCGGCACCGGCCTGGGGCTGTCGATCGTGCAGGGGATCGTGCAGGCGCATCAGGGTCAGATCTGGGTGGAGAGTGAATTCGGGCAGGGCACCACCTTTCATGTCACCCTGCCGATTGCAGGGAATCAGACGCCAGTACCTGAGTCTGACGTCAGACCGGCCATCGGAACGACCGATGACGCACAACCAGCGTTCAAGGCTATTCATTTCGAGCAGACGGAGCCACCGCACATTGATCTTCCCACAGAAGATCGCCTGTCCATTCTGATCGTGGATGACGAAGAGGATGTCATCACCTTCACCCGTGACCTGCTCGAAGAGCGCTACAACATCATCAGCGCCATGACCAGCGCCACCGCCATCAAGGAGGCCATCAATCGCAAACCCGATTTAGTGCTGCTCGATGCCTGGATTCCAGGGATTTCCGGCTATGACATCTGTCGCACACTCAAGCGCAACAGCAACACCCGCAATACTCCAGTCATTATCTTTACGGCGGCGACTCAGCAGATTGATGAAGAGCGGGCGCGTGACGCCGGTGCTGACGGCTTTGTCACCAAACCTTTTCGCCTTGAACAGATGATCGGGCTAATTGAGAGCTTCCGGGGATCACGCTGATGGATGTGCGTCCAACCCTACTGATCGTCGATGACGAACAGAGTATCCGTGAATTGATCACCGATCTTTTCAAGGATGACTATCAGATCCTGCAAGCAGCAGACGGCACGGATGCGCTAGTGATCCTGGAATCTGCCGGGGAACGGGTCGACGTCGTGCTGCTCGATGTCATGATGCCCGGTCTGGATGGCCTGGAGGTGCTGGAAATTCTCAGATCCAATCCGCAGATGGCGCATCTGCGGGTGATCATGCTGAGCGCCAGAACCGATGTCGACAACAAGGTCAAGGCCTTTGCAGCAGGCGCGGTCGATTTCATCAACAAGCCTTTCGATGTCGTCGAGCTGGCAGCGCGGCTGAATACACAGGCGCGTCTGAGTCGCGCCGATGCCGAGCTCAAGCAGGCCAAACGCGATGCTGAAGCGGCAAACCGGGCAAAGAGCGAGTTTCTGGCCAACATGAGCCACGAAATCCGCACCCCGCTCAATGCCGTTCTCGGGAGCAGTGAACTGTTGGCCATGACCACACTGGACGCGACCCAGCGCGAGTATGTCAACACCATCGAGACCAGTGGCAATGCACTGCTGTTTCTCATCAGTGACATCCTCGATTATTCCAAGATCGAGGCCGGAATGTTGGAGCTGGACGCAATCCGTTTTGCACTGGCGGACTGCGTGGAAGGTGCGTTGAAACTGGTTCGCAACCGTGCCGCCGCCAAGCGGTTGCGACTGACCGTCGAGAGTGCACCCGATCTGCCGTGTTATGTGATTGGGGATGACCAGCGTCTGCGCCAGATCATCGTCAATCTGGTCAGTAATGCGGTGAAATTTACCGAGCAGGGTCGCATCAATCTTGCTGTAACCGGTCATCCCATCAGCCATGCTGTCACTGGAACGGCTGAAGGCACCACGTATCAACTGATATTCGAGATCACGGACACAGGCATCGGCATCCCACCGGAACGCCTGTCACGCCTGTTCAAGAAATTTAGCCAGATCGATAATTCCGTGATCCGCCGCTACGGTGGCACCGGGCTGGGGTTGGCGATCTCGCAGCGCCTGGCTGAACTCCTCGGCGGTGGCATCGAGGTCGAGAGCAGCGGCATTCCGGGGCAGGGCAGCACCTTTCGCTGTCGGGTGGTGATGCCGGCCAGTCTCGACCAGCAGTCTGGTCACGTCTCCTCGCCAATCATCGCCGTCTCAGACAGGATGCACACATCCGGCAGTCAGGCGATATCTGCAATACCGGATTCGCTCTCCGGCCTAAGCGTTCTGCTCGCAGAGGATAACCCAATTAATCAGCAGGTTGCGCTGAAGCTCCTGAAATCGATTGGGGTTGAGGCAGACCTTGTACGCAATGGTCATGAGGCGGTCGCTGCCGCCAGTCGCAAACATTATGATGTTATCCTGATGGACGTGCAGATGCCTGAACTCGACGGAATCAGCGCCAGCCGCCAGATTCGCCAGCGGCTTCTGACTGAGCCGCAACCGCATATCATCGCCTTGACGGCCAACGCCACCGACGAAGACCGCCGCGCCTGTCTCGATGCCGGAATGAATGACTTTGCCACCAAACCGATCCGTCTGAGCCGACTGAAAGACGTGTTGCAGAAAAGCTGTCAGATACCAGCATCGACATGATACGCGATGTTCGGTAGTCCTAAAAATTGGCTATGTCTGCGTTAGGTGTTGAAGAGCGCTAACCCGTTGAATCGGCTTAGCTGCTCCGCCTGCTATGTATAACAAAAACAGATGGTTGTGTCGCTCATAAAATACCCCAACACCTAACGCAGACATAGCCTTAAAAATTTATAGGATATATGTCGCTTGCTTCTTGCTTGATGCCATCAACCCAAGACCAACCAAGCCAATTCCTACGAGGAAAAAGGTGGCTGGCACCGGCACGGCCTGTAACGTTTGCGGTTGAAGCCATCTCTGGTTGAGATACGCGGCCTTGATCATCGTTCCGGCCACCCCCTACACGGCAATGGGTAGAAGGTAGATCGGTTTCGGAGGCCGGGGTCGTCGACGTGCCGGGGATGGAGGCATCGGCATTCGTTCCAACA
>CAIUAY010000129.1 GCA_903897335.1 uncultured Chromatium sp.
CTGTTGGAACGAATGCCGATGCCTCCATCCCCGGCACGTCGACGACCCCGGCCTCCGAAACCGATCTACCTTCTACCCATTGCCGTGTAGGGGGTGGCCGGAACGATGATCAAGGCCCCCAAAGAGCACAAACTGCGCCTGTTCCGGGTCGAGGTGTCCTCCCACCGCACGGACTGGGTCGTCACCAACGACGTGTCTCAGGATTCCACGGCGGCGGTGCGCCAAGCCCGCTGGAAGATCGAGCAGACGCACCGCGAAGCCAAGCAGACCACGGGGCTGGAGTCCTGCCAGTGCCGCAAGGCGCGCATTCAGCGCAACCACATCGCCTGTGCCTTCCTTATGTGGGCGCGCCTCAAACACTTGGCCGCCGAAACGGGGCGGACGGTCTACCAACTCAAACACGGATTGCTCGACGATGACCTCTCTCAGCAACTCAAGCGTCCGGCACTCAAGATGACGTTTGCGTAAGTCCTAACTTATTGAGAAGTTACAAAAATTCGTACGCAAAAGGTATTTAATCAGCGTTTCCTTTGGTCTTCATGCTGAGGATGAATAGCACGTTTTACGCACTTCATAAACCGTAATCGGCAGCGCTGTCCGCCAGCCGTCGAAACGTCCGAGTGGGGCGGCCTGCGCGACTGACAGGCGAGTGAGGTCGCCGCCGTATCTGGCGCGGAGTCTGATCAGCTCGGCTTCACTCTGGAGCGTGACCGCATTGGCGACCAGACAACCGCCTGGGTTCAGTGCATCCCAGCAGCGTTCAAAAACACCCGGCACTGTCAGACCGCCGCCGAGAAAGATCGCATCGGGTGATTCCAGACCGTCGAGTACCTCTGGGGCGCGTCCGGCGACGATCACCAGACCCGGCACGCCAAGCGCACGGCAGTTAGCGGCGATCAGCTCGCGGCGGGCAGCGTTGGATTCGATGGCGAGCGCACGACAGCCGTCATCGGCGCGCATCCATTCGATGCCAATCGAGCCACAGCCGGCTCCAACATCCCACAGCAATTGTCCCGGTTGCGGTGCCAGATGCGCCAGCGTGACGGCACGGACATCCCGCTTGGTCAGTTGTCCATCATGCTGATAGGCGTGATCAGGCAGGCCGACGCGACGCGATAGCCGCAATGTTCCCGCAGTGGCCTGACACGCTACCGCGATCAGATTGAGCGCCGCACACTCAGTTTCTGACCAGCGTTCGGCTACGCCATCCAGACGGCGCTCGGCAATACCGCCGATCCGCTCAAATACCGTTAGACGACTTGAGCCATACCCACGGGCGGTCAACTGCGTGGCAAGCTGGACGGGGGTCTGGCCATCGGCCGCCAACACCAGCAGCCGCACCCCGTCAGCGAGATGGAGATTGACGCTTTCCAGCGAACGTCCATGCGCCGCGATCACCCGGACATCCTGAAGCGCCCAGCCCAGACGGGCGGCGGCCAGTGAGATGGCAGAGGGAGCGGGCAGAATGCGCATTTCGTCAGGCGGCAGGCGCGTGGACAGGGTGCCGCCGATGCCAAACCACATTGGATCACCGCTGGCCAGCACGCAGACCGGCGTTCCACGGCAGGTCAGCAGGTCATCGATAGCATGGTGAAATGGACTGCGCCAGGGGCGGCGCGCCTGATCTGCCGACGTGGCGATCAACGCCAGATGACGCTCGCCACCAAACAGGATGCGGGCATCGGCGGTGGCGCGTCGTGCGGCCTCCCCAAGCCCAGCCAGACCGTCTTCACCAATCCCCACGATGGTCAGCCAGGGCGTGATCACAATCGTTCTCCAGAGGTGTATCGCTTCTAAGGTATACTTTAATGTTTTTATCAGGCGACGAACATCACTCGCTGGCCATCCGGCAGCGACCCGTCATCGTCGAGCGGATTGCATCCGGCTCAGGCAAACTGATCCGGCTGCGCTCACCGAGAGATTGAAATTCATGATCGACTATAACCGCGATGCCCATGACATTTACCGCCAGTCGTTTGCGATCATCCGCGCCGAGGCGGCGCTGGATCGCATCCCCGAAGATCTGGAAGCCCTGGCGGTGCGCGTGATCCATGCCTGCGGAATGCCCGAAATCGTTGCGGATTTAGCGTTTTCGCCGGGCGCAGGCACGGCGGGTCGCGCTGCACTGGCCGCTGGCGCACCGATCCTGTGCGACAGCCGCATGGTTGCCGAAGGCATTACCCGTGCCCGGATGCCCGCTGACAATCCAGTCCTTTGCACTCTCAACGATCCGGCGGTGCCCGCGCTGGCACAGCAGCTTGGCAATACTCGCAGTGCTGCCGCGTTGGAACTCTGGCGTCCGTCCGTCGCGGGTGCCATCGCGGTGATCGGCAACGCGCCGACGGCGCTGTTCCGCCTGCTGGAGATGCTTGATGAGGGATTGCCGAAACCGGCGCTGATCCTTGGTTTTCCGGTCGGTTTCGTGGGCGCCCGCGAATCGAAAGAGGCGCTGCTGGAGAACAGTCGCGGTGTCCCCTTCGTGACTGTGCGCAGGCGGCGCGGCGGAAGTGCCATGGCGGCGGCGGCGGTCAATGCGCTCGGACAAGGGCATTCTTGACCGGCATGGAAACAGGACGTTTATACGGCTTGGGGGTTGGCCCCGGCGACCCGGAACTCATCACCCTCAAGGCACTGCGCTATCTCCGTCAAGCACCTGTGGTCGCCTACTATGCCGGCAAGCTGAAACCAAGCCATGCGCTGACCACGGTAGAGGCACATCTGCATCCTGAACAACTGCGCCTACCGCTGCTCTATCCGGTCACAGGCAGAAAGCCACCGCCGCCCTTCGACTATGAAAAGGCGCTGCGCGAGTTTTATGACGCATCGGCGGCACAGGTTAGCGCACATCTTGAGGTCGGGCGCGATGTGGCGGTGCTGTGCGAAGGCGATCCCTTTTTCTATGGTTCGTTCATGTATCTTTATGACCGGCTGGCCAATCGCTTTGCGACCGACGTCGTGCCGGGGGTTTGTTCGGTGCTGGCCAGTGCATCGGTGTCGCGTACCCCCCTGGTCTATCGTGACCAGTGTCTTCAGGTCATTCCGGGCACGCTGTCTGAAGCAGCGATCACAGAGAAGCTGTCACAGGTTGAGGCCGCTGCCATCATGAAACTGGGCAGCAATTTCGAGAAGGTGCGACGGGTAATCGTTAGTCTCGGGTTGGAGACGCGGGCACGTTATGTCGAACAGGCCACGATGGCCGGCGAGCGCATCCTGCCGCTGGCCGAGGTCGTGCCGGAACAGGTGCCCTATTTTTCGATGGTGCTGATTCCGGGTGAGCGATGGCAGGGTCAATGATCGTTGTCACCAGCATAGCCGGACAGTCAACTGCTGCACGGATTCAGACGGCACTCGCAGATACCTGCCCGGAGATCATTCCGACTGGCGCTGACAGCGTTGCGCTGGGTCAGACATTGCAGACGCTCACTCACGATCAGGCCGGCATTGTCGTCGGAACGCTGGACGTGCTGCTGTCGGCGCTCGCGCCACGGCTGGTCGATCCAGCGCAGCGGCTGAGATCGCCCATCGTCCTGGTCACGCCGGATGGCGCATCCGTGATCGCGATCTCAGGCGTCGCGCAGGGCGTCGATGCGCTGGCACGGCAAATCGCAACCGCGCTGGGTGTCAGGGCGGTCACGCTCAGACCTGTTCCAGAGCATGTTGATGCCGCGCCTGCACGGACAACAGGACGACTAGCCGTGATCGGTCTAGGGCCGGGTGCGCCGGAGTGGATGGCTCCAGCGGTCAGGGACGAGCTGACCCGCGCCCAGGACATCATCGGTTACACTACC
This sequence comes from uncultured Chromatium sp., assembly GCA_903897335.1. GTDB lineage: Bacteria > Pseudomonadota > Gammaproteobacteria > Chromatiales > Chromatiaceae > Chromatium. Next base: position 3,789 of record CAIUAY010000129.1, read on the forward strand.
TATGTCCGTCTGGCCGGTATCTTCCGGCCTGATCAGCGCATTCTCGACTCAGACAACCGCTGCGAGCTGGAACGCGCCCGCCTAGCCTTTGAACTAGCGGCACAGGGACGGCAAGTGGTGGTCGTGTCATCCGGTGATCCCGGCGTTTTTGCGATGGCTGCTGCCGTCATGGAGGCGCTAGATTGTGCGACGAATTCTAGCTGGCACAGTGTCGAACTGGCGATCCTGCCCGGAATCTCGGCGGCTCAGGCGGTTGCCGCGAAGTCTGGCGCCCCGCTCGGCCATGATTTCTGCGTCCTGTCACTATCAGACAACCTCAAACCCTGGTCACAAATCGAGCGCCGTCTCGAATATGCCGCACTCGCTGACCTGGTGATCGCGCTTTACAACCCCAGCTCGAAAGCGCGTCCCTGGCAACTGGGACAGGCGCTTGAGCGTCTGCGCCATCACCGCCGTCCCGAAACCCCGGTGGTGCTGGGGCGTGATGTGGGTCGATCCGCCGAGCAGATCACTGTCACCACGCTGGATGGCGTGCGGCCTGAGCAGGTCGATATGCGAACGCTGGTCATCATCGGTTCATCGCAGACACGCCGGATCAGGCGTCCAGACGGCACGGACTGGGTCTATACGCCGCGCTGGTATCCAGGTGATTAGTCGACTGAACGACCACCAGCTAACGTTTTCTAACGGAATTGGTGCTCCTGATTAGCCAGTTTCCTCAGCCAAGGAGCAATCGGTTGGGAAGCGTGTCGAGGTGGAACCGGCAGTTGAATCAGATGCAAACGCGCTCCCAGCGTTCGTCGAAGCGGCGCTGGAAAAAGTCGCCCCGACCCCTAATCAGTTTGCCCGTCACGCCTTGGGTCAAGGTCGAGACGGGTTGGCGGTTATCAACCGTGGCCAGGCGTGATGCGAAAAGCCAGCAGTTCTCCCCGGTGCTAGTCAGCTTGTGTTGTGCCTACATCTTGGGCGCCCTCTCAGTTGTGCAAGCTGGTGACCCGGTTGAAGCGCCAATCCAATTTTCTGTTCAAGAGAAAGCGTACATCGAGAAAGCCGGTGTTATCTGCATGTGCGTTGATCCAGACTGGAAGCCATTCGAACGTATAAACGAGAGGGGAGAGCATGAAGGAATCGCTGCTGACCTGATCCAATTAGTGGCACAACGGGTTGGCCTGAAAATCACGCTTTATCCGGTCAAGACTTGGGATGAAAGTCTCACTGCCTCCAAGGCTGGGCGCTGCCAGATCATGAGCTTTCTTAACAAGACGCCGGAACGCGAAAAGTGGCTGAGTTTCACGGATCCGATTTTCTTTGACCCCAACATCATCATCACCCGCGAAGAGCATGCCTACATTGGGGATATCCGTGGCTTGCGAAATGAGACTATAGCCTTGCCGCGCGGGACTATGGTGGAAGAAAGCATCCGGAACGATTACCCCAATCTGAAGATCATTCCCACCGACAGTGAGCCAGAATCAGTCGCACTGGTATCCGAGCGGAAGGCAGACATGACGATTCGTTCGCTCATCGTGGCGGCGTATGCGATCAAGAAGGAAGGCCTTTTCAATGGCGTTGGTGCATTGTTAATCAACATGGAAAACTTCCCAGGGATCCGGGGAAATCAACATTGAATTTTTTCCACCCCGGAGTAGC
>CAIUAY010000130.1 GCA_903897335.1 uncultured Chromatium sp.
GCCTGAAACGCCCCGGCGCGTGGTGGAGAATCGAGCAGGCCGAGGCCATGCTCGCCCTGCGACTGAACCGGGTCAATGACCAATGGGAGTCGTACTGGCAAGACGTGATCAAGCAAGCGGCATGACAATAGACCGCCGCGCATCAGTTCTGGTCACACCCCATCGTGCCAGGCCGGCCATCCAGTCGTTGCCCTTCGGCTATACTGCGCCATTTCGCCTGTACGCGACCATGAGTTCATTCCATGCTGGATAAACACTACGACCCGCAAGCCATTGAAACCCGATGGTATCAATTCTGGGAAGCGCGGGGCGATTTCGTGCCCGCCACCACTGCCCGCCACCTTGACGCAACGTCCTACTGCATCATGATCCCGCCGCCGAACGTGACCGGCAGCCTGCACATGGGTCATGCGTTTCAGGACACGATCATGGACGCGCTAATCCGTTATCACCGGATGCGCGGCGAGCCGACGCTCTGGCAAGCGGGCACCGATCATGCTGGCATTGCGACGCAGATGGTGGTGGAACGACTAATTAACGCTGAAGGTCAAACCCGCCACGATGACGGGCGCGACAAGTTCATTGAGCGCGTGTGGGAATGGAAAGCTGAATCGGGCGGCACCATCACGCGCCAACTGCGGCGCATGGGTTCCTCGCTTGATTGGGAAAATGAACGCTTCACGATGGATGACGGATTATCGGCGGCAGTGCGCGAAGTGTTCGTGCGGCTGTTCGAGGATGGGCTGATCTATCGCGGTAAGCGGCTGGTCAATTGGGATCCGGTGCTGCACACGGCGGTTTCCGATCTCGAAGTGCTCTCCGAGGAAGAAAGCGGGCATCTGTGGGACATGCGCTATCCGCTGACTAACGGCACCCGGCACATGGTGGTTTCAACCACGCGCCCGGAAACGCTGCTCGGCGACTGCGCGGTCGCGGTGAACCCGGAAGACGAGCGTTACAAACATCTGATCGGCGAATTTGTCGAATTGCCGCTGACCGGGCGGCGGATTCCGATCATCGCTGACGAACACGCTGATCCGGCATTTGGCACCGGCTGCGTCAAGATCACGCCCGCGCACGATTTCAATGACCATCAGGTGTGGCTACGTCACCGCGACGAAACCGCGATTGCCGATCAACCGCACGGCGGACTGATCAACATCTTTACGCCCAATGCAGCGATCCGCGCCAATGAACCGGAAGAAGGTCAACTGCTGCCCGTCGCGTACATCGGGCTGGATCGTTACGCGGCGCGTAAGCGCATCGTTGCCGATCTGGATGCACTCGGCCTGCTCGCTGCGGTGAAAGAACATCGGCTGCAACAGCCACGCGGCGACCGCTCCGGCGCGGTGATCGAGCCGTATCTGACCGATCAGTGGTACGTGCGCGTGGCACCGCTGGCTGCGCCAGCGATCAAGGCCGTTGAAAACGGTGACATCCGGTTCGTGCCGGACAACTGGAAAAACACCTATTTCGAGTGGATGCGCAACATTCAGGACTGGTGCATCAGCCGCCAAATCTGGTGGGGACATCGCATCCCCGCGTGGTATGACGCCGAGGGCAATGTTTATGTCGGGCGGTCGGAACAGGAAGTCCGCGAGCGTCACGGCTTTGGCGCGGAGGTCGTGCTGGCGCAGGATGAAGACGTGCTCGATACCTGGTTCAGCTCCGCGCTGTGGCCGTTCAGCACACTGGGCTGGCCGGAACAGACGGAGCGGCTTAAGACGTTTTATCCGACCTCGGTGCTGGTGACGGGCTTTGACATCATCTTCTTCTGGGTGGCGCGGATGATCATGATGGGTCTGAAGTTTATGGACGATGTGCCGTTCCGCGAGATTTACATTCACGGTCTGGTGCGTGACGCCCACGGCGACAAAATGTCCAAGTCTAAGGGTAACGTGCTTGATCCAATTGATTTGATTGACGGCATTGATTTGGAGTCACTGGTCGAAAAACGCACCAAAGGCATGATGCAACCACGTTTAGCCGACAAAATCGCCAAAGACACTCGCAAAGATTTCCCTGACGGCATTCCCGCGTTTGGCACTGACGCGCTGCGCTTCACCTTTGCGGCGCTGGCGACGACCGGACGCGACATCAAATTTGATCTCGCCCGCACCGAGGGTTATCGCAATTTCTGTAACAAATTGTGGAACGCCTCGCGCTATGTGCTGATGAACACCGAGGAGCGGGATTGCGGACTTGGTTCTGAACCGCTCGAACGCTCCGCCGCCGACCGCTGGATTCGCGCTCGGCTCCACGCCACAACTGCCGCCGTCACCAGCGCCATCGACAATTACCGCTTCGATCTCGCGGCGCAGGCGCTTTATGAATTTACCTGGAACGATTTTTGTGACTGGTATCTGGAGCTGTCCAAGCCGGTGTTGACCGGCGATCAGGTCAACGCCGCCGCCAAACGCGGCACCCGCCGGACGCTGGTCACGACGTTGGAAACGCTGTTGCGCCTCGCGCATCCGATCATGCCGTTTATCACCGAGGAGATTTGGCAAAAGGTCAAACCGCTGGCCAGTGTCGCTGGGGAGACGATCATGCTTGCGCCGTTTCCAGTCGCCGATGCGGACACTGACGATCCGCAGGCGGTCAGCGAGATTGATTGGGTCAAGCAGTGCATTCTCGGCATCCGCCGCATCAAGGGCGAGATGAACATTGCACCCGGCAAACTGCTACCGGTGCTGGTCGCCAATGCGTCAGAACAGGATCGCGTCTGGCTGGAGACGGCAAGGCCTTATCTGGATTTCCTCGCCCGGACTGAATCGATCACCGTGCTGGCTGATGAAGCGGAAGCGCCGGAATCGGCACTGGCGCTGGTTGGCGCGATGAAGTTGTTGATCCCAATGGCGGGATTGATTGACAAAGACTCAGAATTAAAGCGGTTAGACAAGGAAATCGCCCGTTTGATAGACGACATCGCCCGCATTGAACAGAAACTGGCGAATGCCAGTTTTGTGGATAAAGCACCGGCTGCAGTCGTCGCAAAAGAACGCGAGCGACTGGCGGACAATGCGGCGGCAATGGGCAATTTGCAGGCACAGCGGGAGAAGATCGCCGCGTTTTAGGCGATTTCCGAGATATGACGCATCACGTTTTTAGGACAAGGCATGAATACTGATCGCCAAAAAAACACCCTGGGATTATCGTCAAAGCTGTTTCTCGCCATGCTGATGATTAGCCTGGTGACGACGGCGACATTCACGCTGTATGCCTATGAGCGACAGAAGCGCAGCATCCTGAGCGGAATTGATGACCGGCTGCGTACCAGCGCAGAGACGCTGAGGCTGGTCACGGATGACTACCACCGCCGCCTGCAACAGCCGGATGCGGTGACGCCAGAAGCCTATCAAGCCTTCATCGATGAGCTGTCCGCAATCGCGGAAAAGATCGGCGTCAATTATCTCTACACCACGGTTAAACAGGATGACCGCATCCTGTTTACCGCATCAAGCTATTCTCAGGCCGATCAAGCCAGCGGTGAGATCAGTACGCTGTACGAACCCTACGATGATGCTAGTGATGGACTGCGGGCGACCTTTGTCGATGGACAGACGCACTTTGATGAATACAGCGACCGCTGGGGCAATTTCCGCTCGATCTTCATTCCCGTGACAACAGTTGATGGTATCAGGTATGTGATTGGTGCCGATCTGTCACTGGCTGGCATCGATGCGATTCTGCTGGAGACACTGCGTGACTGTCTGCTGATTTCACTGATGATCTCTGGTATTGGGGTCGTGTTGCTGTGGTGGATGACGCAGCACATGATCACCCGGCCACTGAATCAGATGGTTGATCTGTTCGAGTCCATCGGGCGCGGCCATTACAGCAACCGCATCATCACGTCCCGCCGCGATGAAATCGGCACGCTCCTCAGATCGCTGAGCAGGATGCAGGACAGTTTTGCCGAGCGCACGGCGGTTGAACAGCGTGTCGCGGGCGAAATGTGGCGGATCAAGAGCGCACTCGACAAGGCATCCACCAATATGATGGTGGCCGATCAAGCCGGTACGATTGTCTATCTGAACGATGCCTTTGCCCGGATGATCCAGGAAGTCGAGACGGATCTACGCCGGGATCTGCCCAATTTCAGCGCGGACAGCCTGGTCGGGCGCAGCTTTACTGAATTTCACCGCAATCCAGACCATCTGCGTACGCTCCTGGACGGGCTGAAAGGTATTTATATTACGCAGATGCGCGTGGGCGGGCATGTCTTCCGGCTAGTCGCCAGTCCGGTTTTTGATCAACAGAATGAACGGCTGGGCACGGTGATCGAGTGGATTGATCGCTCCACCGAGGTCGCCGCCGAAAGCGAACTGGACGCCATGTTGGACGCCGTGACCCGTGGTGATTTCAGTCGGCGTCTGACGCTTGAGGGCAAGCAGGGCTTTTTCCGTGACCTTGCCGAGGGCATGAACCAGTTCACTGAGGTCGTTGTCCGGGTGCTCGATGAGCTGGCTGGCGTCCTCAAGGCGGTCGCGCACGGGGATCTGACTCAGCAGATCCGGTCGCATGACAAGGGGCGATTTGCCGACCTCCGGCACGATACCAATGCCACGGTGGCGCAGTTAAATACCCTGGTCAGACAGATTCAGGAGACGACCGATGCCATTCTCACCGCGTCCGGCGAGATTGCCTCCGGGAATGCGGATCTGTCCAGACGCACCGAGTCACAGGCCAGCAGTCTGGAAGAAACGGCAAATGCCATGCAGACCTTTCAGATCACGCTCCAGCAGAACGCCGATCACGCGAAGCGCGCCCATGAACTGGCACAGAACGCCAACCATCAGACGCTTGCCGGTGGCGACCTGGTCAGGCAGGTCGTCGAGACCATGGGCGCGATCCAGGGATCAAGTCGGAACATCGCCGAGATCATCGGCGTCATCGAGGGCATCGCCTTCCAGACTAATATCCTGGCTCTCAATGCGGCGGTCGAAGCCGCCCGTGCCGGTGAACAGGGTCGCGGTTTCGCGGTAGTGGCGGCAGAAGTCAGAACCTTAGCGCAACGTAGCGACCAGGCGGCCAAGGCCATCAAGGGACTGATTGACGCTTCGGCGACCCAGGTCGATGCGGGTGTTAAGTTGGTGGAAGCGGCGGGCGATACGATGGAAACCATCGTTGCATCCTTCCAACAGGTGCTGACGCTGGTCAGCGACATTGCCAGCGCCAGCCGCGAACAGGACGCCGGTATCCGGCAGGTCACGCAGACCATGGCTCAACTGGATGACATGACTCAGCGCAATGCGGCGCTGGTGGAGCAGGCGGCAGCCGCCGCCGAGAGTCTGGAGGATCAAGCCAGAGGACTGAGCCAGACCGTGGCCGTCTTCAGCATGGACAACGACAGCAATCATCTGACTGACAGCGCGGACACGGTGGATTTCGACGCCATCGTCGATGCGCATCAGCAGTGGTCGAAAAAACTGCGCCGGGCGATTGAGGGGCGCAGCGATCCGCAGAACCCAGCCGTCGTGTCACGCGATGATCAATGCGCGTTGGGAGCCTGGATCTACGGTGCAGGCAGCACGCTGCTGGCACAGTCGGCTCATGCCGGACTGCGCACCAAACATGCACAGTTCCATCAATGCGCCGGCGATGTCCTCCGGCATGTCATCGCTGGTGAACGCGGCAAGGCGGAACGCCTGCTCGCTGAACGCTTCACGCCGCTCTCGCGTGACACTGTCGCGCAGATCCGGCAACTCGAACAGGGGTTGCAGGGTCGAACCGAACGCTAGACGCAACCCGACTTGTCAAGTCCCGTGAGAGTGTAGCTCACCACTATCAGTTCTCTCAACGTGTCGAAATCGGACGATCCGAGGCAAAGTACGGCAACGACGAATTAGTCGCTTAGAAACGCCCCAAGGTCTTCCAAAGACGGCGGTTTCACAACTGATTAGGTGGCAAGGCATTCTGGGGCAGATACTTGACATCGATATGGACAACCCCGACGCATCATCCTTAAAGGTCTTGACCGGTTTGGCCGCGCCGTCGGGTTGGGGAATCAGGGCACTGAGGTTGGAGACGCCGTGACGGCGCAGACAGCGATCCAGACCCGAACGTGAGACTTCGGGACGGATGACTTCCCGGGTGACCGCCAGCAGATCGTCCAGCGGCAGCAGCGGGGTCTGGCGCCGCGCCACCTGCTCCTGCACCGGGCTTAAGGTGGCGTCGTCGGCAGGGGGCGCGAGCCGCGCCCTCAGCTCGTCGCTGAGTGTGCGCAGTGCCTCCCTTGCCAAAAAGAGCGGATGGCTTCGACGTGGAACATAATCCTCCGGGAGGCGACACCTATTCTACAGCATGATGCTTCGAAAATTGGTAGTGCCATCATTAATCCTA
>CAIUAY010000131.1 GCA_903897335.1 uncultured Chromatium sp.
ATTGCGACATCCTCGAAACCGGCAACGACTCTTACCGGTTCAAGCAACGCAAAAAGGCCAATCAGACCCTCTGAGTCGCTCGTTCAACTGGAAAAAATTCGATGTTGATGCCTGGTAACTTTTGGATGGTGATTGACACCTTGTTGACGCCTGCCATTTCTTTACTCCTGCTTCACGCTATGTACCGGCGGTTGTTGTCTCGCTGAAAACGCCGAGGCCAGCGCCTGCATCAGACACTCGCCAACCAAATCTGTCATTTTTTCCCATCACGCTGCCGACTGTCCACGCTGAATCCCGCGAACAGCGATCAACTTTGCGTCCTGGCTGCGATGCTTCGCATAATAGCAGTTTGGCCTGACTGACAGCAGGCATCGCATCCTGCGTTTCTGTTTTCCCTGGACACTCCGGCAGACCCCATGCATACCATCCGCATTCGCGGCGCTCGCACCCATAATCTGAAAAATATCGATCTTGACCTGCCACGCGACCGGCTAATCGTTTTCACCGGACTGTCCGGCTCCGGCAAGTCATCGCTGGCTTTCGATACGCTTTATGCCGAGGGACAGCGGCGCTATGTCGAATCGCTCTCGGCTTATGCGCGACAGTTTTTGTCGGTGATGGAGAAGCCCGATGTCGACCACATTGAGGGGCTGTCGCCGGCGATTTCAATCGAGCAGAAGACCACCTCGCACAATCCGCGCTCAACGGTCGGCACCATTACCGAGATTTATGACTATCTGCGTCTGCTGTTCGCTCGGGTCGGCCAGCCGCGCTGTCCAGTTCATGACGCGCCACTGGACGCCCAGATCATCAGCCAGATGGTCGATCAGGTGCTGAACCTGCCCGAAGGCGAGAAGCTGATGCTGCTCGCGCCCGTGGTCTCGGCACGCAAGGGCGAATATCAGCGCCTGTTGGCTGAACTGCATGCTCAGGGGTTTGTGCGCGCCCGGATCGATGGCGCGATCTGCGAGCTGGATGCACCGCCGGAACTGGATCTGAAAAAGAAGCATGACATCGCGGTGGTGATTGACCGCTTCCGGGTTCGCGCCGATCTGGCGCTGAGGCTGACCGAATCGTTCGAGACCGCGCTCAACCTCTCCGGCGGGATCGCCCGCATCGGCTGGATCGATGAACCGGAGCGTTCCGAGCTGACCTTTTCGGCCAAATTCGCCTGCCCGATCTGCGGCTACAGCATCCCGGAACTCGAACCGCGCCTGTTTTCGTTCAATAACCCAGCAGGTGCCTGTCCGACCTGTGATGGCTTGGGCATCGAGCAGTTCTTCGATCCGGCCAAGGTGGTCGCGCATCCAGACATGAGTCTGGCGGCGGGAGCTGTGCGTGGCTGGGATCGGCGCAACGCCTTTTATTTCCAGATGATTCGGGCGCTTGGCGAGCATTATGGATTTGATGCCGAAACGCCCTGGAGAGAACTCAGCGAACCGGTGCGTTCGGTGATTCTCTACGGCAGCGGCAAGGAAAAGCTCAGGCTCAAACTGCCGCACGAACAAGGCAGCGCCAAGGCGCAGCCCTTCGAGGGCATTGTGCGCAACATGGAGCGTCGCTACCGCGAGACCGAATCCAGCACAGTGCGCGAGGAACTGGCTCGCTATCTCTCGCATCAGCCCTGTCCAGTCTGTCAGGGGACGCGACTGAATGAGGCGGCGCGGCATGTCTTTATCGGCTGTGACAATCTGCCTGCCGTCTCGCGGATGCCAATCGGCGCGGCGCTGCATTTTTTCGAGACCTTGGAATTGTCCGGCCAGCGTGGCGAAATCGGTGCCCGGATCATCAAGGAGGTGGCCACCCGGCTACGCTTTCTGGTCGATGTCGGGCTGACCTATCTGAATCTGGAACGCAGCGCTGAAACGCTATCCGGTGGCGAGGCGCAACGCATCCGGCTGGCCAGTCAGATCGGTGCCGGGCTGGTTGGGGTCATGTATATCCTCGATGAGCCATCCATCGGATTGCATCAGCGCGACAACGCCCGACTGCTGAAAACGCTCACGCATCTGCGCGACCTTGGCAACACCGTGATCGTGGTCGAGCATGACGAAGAGGCGATCCGTGCTGCGGATCTGGTGGTCGACATCGGGCCGGGCGCGGGCATTCACGGCGGTGCGATCATCGCTCAGGGAACTGCCGAAGCGATCGCCGCCAATCCAGCATCACTGACTGGGCGCTATCTGGCGGGTGATCTGTGCATCGCCATCCCAACCCAACGCACCCCGAATGATCCAGAACGCCAGCTACGCATTCAGGGTGCACGTGGCAACAATCTGCGTGGGGTCGATGTCTCGATTCCGGTTGGCACACTGTGCTGCATCACTGGCGTCTCCGGGTCAGGTAAATCGACCCTGATCAACGATACGCTGTATCCGGTCATTGCCCGCCAGTTGAACGGCGCCAGTCTGACGCCTTCGCCGCATGGTTCAATCGTTGGCATGGAGCATTTCGACAAGGTGGTGGACATCGACCAGAGTCCCATTGGGCGTACTCCGCGCTCGAATCCAGCCACCTATACCGGACTGTTCAGCCCGGTGCGTGAGCTGTTCGCGGCGATCCCGGAAGCGCGTTCACGCGGCTATGCGCCGGGACGTTTCAGCTTCAATGTCAAGGGCGGACGCTGCGAAGCATGTCAAGGGGATGGATTGATCCGGGTCGAGATGCATTTTCTGCCCGACATTTATGTTCAGTGCGACACCTGCAAGGGGCGGCGTTATAATCGCGAAACACTCGAAATCCGTTACAAGGGCAAAACCATCGACGAGGTGCTGAATCTGACGGTCGAAGACGCGCTGGTTTTTTTCGCGCCGGTTCCGGTCATCCAGCGCAAGCTCCAGACGCTGATGGATGTCGGTCTGTCGTATGTCCGACTCGGCCAGAGCGCGACCACGCTCTCTGGTGGCGAGGCGCAGCGGGTCAAACTCAGCCGTGAACTCTCCAAGCGCGACACTGGGCGCACGCTCTATATCCTGGATGAACCGACCACCGGACTGCATTTTCACGATGTGAAACATCTACTCGACGTGCTGCACCGTCTGCGCGATCAGGGCAATACGGTCGTGGTCATCGAGCACAATCTGGATGTCATCAAAACTGCCGACTGGATCATCGACCTGGGACCGGAGGGAGGCGATCAGGGCGGCGAGATTGTCGCCGTCGGCACCCCCGAAGCGATCACGGCTGATGCGCGGTCACATACCGGACGGTTTCTTGCTCCGTTGCTGGAGCGGGGACAGTCGTTGCGCAAGCGGATTCCGGGGTCAGATCTGACTTCGCCTTGATCCCGCTTTGATCTGATCAGTTTCACTTTGAGTGTTGCCCTGATTATCCTTCCAGGTGACGGTGATCGGATCACCGGCTGCGCCGCCCCTGAATTTGAACGAAAGATACGGATTTGCCGAAACGCCACTGCTCCAGGATGCGGTCATGACAATCTCGTTGTTGACCTTGCAGATCACCTCTTCGATGAAATGCGCCGGAATGATTTTTCCAGTGTTGCTGTCCTGGCGCAGTCCGCTTTCCATCGGATGGCTCATCAGACATTTGACGGTGGTTTCATCGCCGTTCAGCGTGGCGCGGATTTTGATGTCCGACATCTGGTCTCTCAACTCGGAAGTCATTGCAGGTGGTCTGGCTTAACCGCCACAGCCGCTGCTGGCCACTTTGATGCGTTTGCTGTTCTGATAGAGCCTGTCGCCCGCCTTCACCACGGCAACGACATCCGCCGTTTCAGCCATCTTGATGCGGGTCGAGACGAAGGGAATGGCTGAGCCGTGAAACGCAAACGCCGCAATCAGCGGAGTCTGGTTTTTTGATGCGATGATGGCGATCACAGTCATGCCATCCAGGTCGGTCTCGACAGTCACCGAAAACACTGTGCCATCCGCAGCAATATCAGGCGCTTTGATCCTGATCTGGTCGCTGGTTTCGGTGGTCTCGCTCCCCAGCAGGCTCGTGAGAGCCGTGGGCACGTTTTGTGACTGAAAGGCCGTCTGATTCCAGCTTGCCAGCACCTGACGCGACGACAGCAGCCCGACATCTGCGGCGATTCCAGCAGAGCCTGCAAGCAGGGAGCCTTTCAATAACCGTCTGCGCATGGCGTCGATCATCCATCTTCTCCTATCAAACCTGAGGTTAAAAAGCGCCGCTTTCCCGGAAAACTGGTGATCGCGGCTTTCACGCGGCGGCGACATCAGCGGTCATTCACCATGACATGCGAGCGACCGGGCAGGTCATGGTCACGCCGCTTCTGATCGCGCTGTTCTTCCTGCCAGGTTTCCAGCCGTGCCTGGATGCCAGCGGCGTCGTGATAGGCCAGGTCGCGTTGATGCAGCGCAATCTCAAGCTGACGGATAGCCGGTTCGAGATCACCTTCCGCGTACAGCTTTTCCGCGCGGAAGCGGTGCGTGGCCGCGTTGTTACCTGATTTCATGGCCGCCTGCTCAAGCAGGTCATAGAGCATCGCATTCCCCGGACGTAGCCGTTCGACTGCGAGAAGCTGGGTGATCGCCTGTGTCGGATTGCCGTTGGCAATCAACGCCTCAGCATAGACGATGTGCAGCGGCCAGTTATCCGCAAAGCGGCTGATCGCCTGTCTGAGTTTGCCGATAGCGCGTTCAGGCTGATTCTGCTGTCGATCCAGCCGGGCATTCAGAATAATGAATTCGATCTGGTCGGGATAATTCTTTAGCAGCGTTGCCGTCTCGGACTGCGCATCGGCGAAGTGGTGCGCACGCTGCAATGCGAGCGCGTAACCATAGCGTTCAGCCGTTTCATTGCGATAACGCCCGGCGCTCAGTGTGCTGCGAAAATACGCGACAGCCTGTTCCGCGCTGGTCTCGGCGCGCATCCGCAGATGCGCCTGCGTGAGCTGAAAGCGCAGACTGTCCGGTCGCTGCCGTGCGCCGAATTCATCGGCGCGACCAAGCGCATCGGCGATGCGATTGCTATTCACCGGATGGGTGCGCAGAAATTCCGGCGCGTTGTTCTCCGTAAGTCGACTGGATTTGGCGAGACGCTCGAAGAATCCGGCCATCGCATAGGGGTCATAGCCGGCTTTGGCAAGCGTGGTGATTCCAATCCGATCCGCCTCGTTCTCATTGGCACGGGTAAAATTGATCTGATGCTGAATAGCTGCCGCCTGAAGCCCGGCAACAGCCGCCATTCCTGCATCCGGCGACACCTGCGCACCGAGGATGGCCGCCGCGATCAGAAGCGCCGTGGCAGGAATGGAAAGCTTGTCCTGATCTTCAAAACTGCGCATCAGGTGATGTTGGGTGACGTGGGCAATTTCATGTGCAATCACGGCGGCCAACTCGCCTTCGGTTTCGGCAGCCAGGATTAAACCCGCATAAACGCCAATATAGCCGCCAGGTCCGGCAAAGGCATTCACGACGGGTTTATCGATCAGGAAGAACGTAAAGTTGCCACTGGCATAATGGTCGGCAGCAACCAGTACGTTGCCAAGTGATTCGAGATAGTCGGTCAGGAGCGGATCATCGAGCACCGGCAAAGCCGAACGGACGCTACGCATGAAGGCGCGGCCAAGACGCGCCTCTGCGCCGGTGCTCATGAATGTATCGGAATAACTGCCCAGATCAGGAAGGTCAAAGGCTTGACTGGATGCCGGACTGATGACAGTGATGGTCAATGTGCAGAGCGCAATCAACAGTCGTCTACAGCAGAAAATGGACAGGCGCATGATGATGTGCGTGATAGAGATGGATGTGAAGACTGAACGAATCTCCCGCAGCGCAATCCTCGCACCAGGAAAATGCCGCCAAGCCTGGACGATGGAAGGTGTGAGGCGCACCATCGAACTGTAAGGAACCGCTCTACAAATGGAGTGTTCACGGCGTGAAACGCCGATATTTTCGGTGTGACTCATGGCTGAAAATATCATTGATAATTATCATGGCATTTGATTTTGCGGCGCAATTGCCCAACCGTCTTGTCGTTTATCAGAGTAACGATGTATGCTTATGAACCTTCTCGATCCTGTGATCGTACCCTCAAGTTCGGGGAAGGATCTGTCCGAGAGTCGAGTGCGAGAGGACTGGACGACTCAGGATCAATGATCCTAAGTCGCCTATACAACAAGATGACGGCCACGTCCCGACCGACAACGCCTTCAATAATCGAAATTGCCCGGAGACCGGAAATGAACCAGTTTTACTACGATGCCGTGACTAAAATGGAGCAACTCGGTGTCGATGACGAGTATATCCAAGGCTGGCAATGCGGCTTCCTGCAGAATCCTAAGCGCGAAGAACAGCGTCTGACCGATGCCTACGAGGCCGGTTATGGTGATGGCGAAGAAAAAACGACTGATCATTTTGGCGACTGGGTTAAAGCCTGAGTCAGCTTTCAGCCATGTCAGAAAGGCGGGTTGACCGCCTTTTTTGTTGTCTGTCGTCGGACTCAGGCATTGATCAGACCTTAGCCAAAATTGATTTTCGCCTCCAGATTAGGCGCTGAATCGGCATTGGCAAGCGCTTCTTCAAGTGTGATCGTGCCGTCTCGATAGAGCGCGAGGAGTGCCTCATCAAACGTCCTGATGCCCTCGTGACCACTTTGCTGCATGGCGTTATTGATTTCATCGACACGTCCGTCACGAATCAGATCCGCGATATGCGGTGTATTCACCAAGGTCTCGATGGCAGCACAGCGTGACCCGGTCTGGGTGCGCACGAGACGTTGGGAAAGAATCGCTCTAAGATAGACGGACAGATCCATAAACAGTGTTTTGTGCATTTCCTGCGGAAACATGTTGATGATCCGTTCCATCGCTTGATGAGCGTTGTTCGCATGCAGCGTGGAAACGGCCAGATGACCGGTGCCGGCCAGCTCGATGGCCGCTTCCATGGTCTCGCGACAGCGAATCTCGCCGATCAGGATCACGTCAGGTGCCTCGCGCAGTGCGCTTTTTAAGGCTTTGGCATAACTTTTGGTATCCAGCCCAACCTCGCGCTGGCTCATGATGCACTGCTTGTGCGGATGCACGAATTCGATGGGATCTTCGATGGTGATGATGTGCCCTGATGCACTGGCATTGCGATGGTCAAGCATCGCCGCCAGCGTCGTTGACTTGCCCGATCCGGTCGCGCCAACCATGAGAATAATGCCCCGCCGGTTCATGATGAGCTGGGACAGCAGCGGGGGTAGACCCAGTTCGGCAAGGCTGGGGATGGTCGCCTGGATATAACGCAGCACCATCGACGCCTGTCCGCGCTGATGGTAGGCATTGACACGGAAGCGCGCACGATCCCCTAGCGTGATCGCAAAATCCAGTTCAAGCTCTTTGGCGAGTTCGTGCGCCTGCTCGTCGGTCATGACGGCCATCACCGCCTCGCGGCAGAAGGCTGGAGTCAATACCGTCTCGCCGATCGAACGGATGACGCCCTCGATCTTGATCTTCACCGGAGCGCCTGGAGTGAAAAAAAGATCGGACGCCTTATGGCGGATCATCATTTCAAGATAGGGCGTGATGTCCATCGGTATTCCTGAATGCGTAGAGACGGTCAGTTCGGCGTCGCTGAAGCGTTATGGGATTTCAGCCAAAGATGGTCGATTCCACGTCATCACCCTCATCGTCGATGATTGACAGACCTTCTTTCTCATTAAAGTGATTCCTGCTTTTCGCTTCATGTCCCTCCAGCTTGATGGCGAGACGCAGGCCATTCATTGAATCGGCATTGCGCAGTGCGTCATCGTAACTGATCTTGCCGGCCTCATAGAGATCGAAGAGCGCCATGTCGAAGGTCTGCATCCCCAATTCACGCGATTTTTTCATGACAGTCTTGATGCCGCCTACATCGCCTTTGAAGATCATGTCCTGAATCAGGGGTGAATTGATCAGGATCTCGACGGCAGCGGCGCGCCCGCCGCCAATTGCAGGAATCAGGCGCTGTGAAATAATGGCATTGAGATTGAGCGACAGATCCATCAGCAACTGGCTGCGGCGCTCTTCAGGGAAAAGGTTGATGATGCGGTCGAGTGCCTGGTTGGCATTATTGGCATGGAGGGTCGAGAGACAGAGGTGCCCGGTCTCGGAAAAGTTGATGGCATGTTCCATCGTCTCGCGGGTGCGGATCTCGCCGATGAGAATCACATCCGGTGCCTGACGCAGCGTATTGACGAGCGCGGCATCCCAGCTTTCGGTATCCACGCCTACCTCGCGCTGGGTAATGAGACAGTTGCGATGTGGATGGACATATTCGACTGGATCCTCGATCGTCACGATATGACCATAGCTGTTTTCATTGCGATGACCAAGCATCGCGGCCAGTGAGGTTGATTTGCCGGAACCCGTCCCACCGACCAGCAGCGCCAGCCCGCGCTTGTTCATGACGATTTCTTTCAGCACCGGCGGCAGATTCAGTTGTTCAATCGTCGGAATTCCAGCATTAATCGTCCTGAGCACGGCGCCGCAAAGACCCTGCTGCACGAAGGCATTGACCCGGAAGCGGCCAATATCCTGCGGGCTGATCGCAAAATTGCATTCTTTATGCGCATCGAAGTCCCGAACCTGGCGATCATTCATGATAGATCGCACCAGGACATTCGTCTGTTCACCGCTCAGGATCTGGCTACTCATTGGAGTCATGCGGCCATTGATTTTACATGCTGGCGGAAAGCCGGCTGAAATGAACAGGTCTGAGCCTTGTTTGACCATCATCTTGCGTAGGCATTCAAGCATGAACTGCGCAGCCTGTTGACGATCCATGGGGTACTCCGGTAATGCTGGATAGGGAGGAAGAGCAGCCATCGCACCGATAGCGGAATGCTGGTGCTCTGGCAATGGTACAACACGCTGGAATCAGGACGACAGAGATGCCGCAAGCGCACAAGAGTCAGCCGTTCCAGGGTGCTGGATCGTCGCGCCAGTCAGCGGGCATGGTGACAAAAGACTTCGCGCATCATGCCGATCAGACGCAGGGTGCGGCTGTCATTGACGCGGTAGTAAACACGGTTGGCATCCTTGCGGGAGGCGAGAATACCCTTGTCACGCAGAATGGCCAGATGTTGGGAAATGTTGCTCTGTGAGGTGCCAACATGCTCCACGATCTCATGAACGCTGATTTCCTGATCGCCGAGCGTACAGAGAATTTTCAACCTTAGTGGATGAGACATCGCTTTCAGTGAACGGGATGCCCGCTCGATATCGGCGTCATCGGCAAACAGTGACATCTCGTCCAGGTGGCTGTCGAGTGGGTTAACGCGAGGGCGGTTCAGGTGACTGACCATAAGCAATGGCATCCGATTAATCTGTCATAATACAATAATATACCTTTTTCTGGCCGACTGCGAAGCGTTCACGCGGTGCGTGGCGGCCAGGGCTTCGATCACCCTGGTCTTTCCGATGCAAAACCTTTTTCCCAACCGCCTTGCTGGCGTCATTCATGCGACGGCCTGCCGGTTGTGGCCATTTTTTTGGGTGTTTCCGGGCTGGCTCCTGATCTGCCTCATGTCTTTACTGAGTGCAGGCATCGCGCTTGCTGGCGCTGACAGTGATTCTGATCCCATGCTTGAACAGCACCAGCAGCGGCTCCAGGGCATCGAGCAGCAGGCAGCGGCCATCGGTGAAGAATTGGTTGGGCGGGAAGCGGATCGCGTGGCGCTGATCGCCGAACTTCAGTCGCGGGAACAGAATGTGGCTGAACTGACCCTGGCTAATCGTGAGCTGGAGCGTCTGATCAAGGAACAGCAGCGGGTCACAGCGGCGTTGCGGGGGCGTCAGGACGAGGCGCGTCAGGCACTGCGCGAAGAACAGGTGCAATTGTCTGAACTGTTGCGCACGGCTTACGTGATGGGGCGCGCTGATCGGCTGCGCCTGCTGCTTAATCAGGAGGATCCCGCCAAGGCCAGCCGGGTCATGTCCTATTTCGCGTATTTCAACCGCGAGCGGTTACAGCGGATCCTCTCGGTGCAGCAACGCCTGGAGCGGATTGCCGCGCTGGCGCTCGACGCTGAACAGGAAGCGGCACGACTGACTGAGCTGGCGAAGAGCCAGGAGACCACGCGACGGCAACTGGAACAGGCCAGGCAGGAACGCACCCAGGTCTTGAAGCAGTTGGAAGCGATGATCAGCAGTCGTTCAGAAAACCTCCAGCATCTGAAACAGGATGCCAATTCACTGCGTCTGCTGGTCGAGCACCTGCGCCAGCGGGCGCAGATCCGCGCTGAACTGGATGTCAACCGCGAGCCGTTTCGCGAACGTCTTGGCAAACTCGCCTGGCCAATCCTGGAGGCGCACATCCTGAATGGTTTCGGAACGCCTAAAGAAGACTCCGATCTGCGCTGGGATGGCGTGTTGCTGGCCGCCCAGGACGGCGAAGAGGTGCGGGCGGTGAGCGATGGTCGAGTGGTGTATGCTGACTGGCTGCGAGGCTTTGGGCTGCTGCTGGTGATCGATCACGGAGATGGTTTCATGACCTTCTACGGTCACAATCAGGCGCTGCTCAGGGAACTTGGCGAATGGGTGGCGAGCGGCGATGCGATTACGCTCAGTGGCAATAGCGGGGGGCGTGACCAGCCGGTTCTCTATTTCGCGATCCGGCATAACGGCCAGCCGCTTGATCCGGTAGCCTGGTGCCGCTTCTCAAACAGCCAGGGGTAAAATGCCTGATCGCGTCAACTGACATTGCTCCCAGATTTTTTCGTTCGAGACTTGAAAACATTGACTGGAATTCATGTGAATGAGTGAACTGCAAGCGCAAATTGATAAACGCCGGACTTTCGCGATCATTTCGCACCCCGACGCGGGCAAGACCACGCTGACTGAAAAGCTGCTGCTGTTCGGCGGCGCGATCCAGCTCGCCGGGACGGTCAAGGGGCGCAAGGCGGCGCGTCATGCCACCTCGGACTGGATGGCGCTGGAGAAGGAGCGCGGGATCTCGGTCACCTCGTCAGTGATGCAGTTCCCTTATGGCGATGCCATCATCAACCTGCTCGACACGCCAGGGCATGAGGATTTCTCCGAGGACACCTACCGTACCCTGACAGCGGTCGATTCGGCACTGATGGTGATCGACGTGGCCAAGGGCGTCGAGGAACGCACCATCAAGCTGATGGATGTCTGCCGTCTGCGCAACACGCCGATCCTGACCTTTGTCAACAAACTCGACCGCGAAGGACGCGATGCCATCGAAGTCCTCGATGAGATCGAGAACATCCTGAAGATCCAGTGCTCACCTGTGACCTGGCCAATTGGCATGGGCAAGCGATTCAAGGGAGTCTTCGATCTGCGTTATGGACGCACCCATCTGTTCGCCGCCCAGCATGGTGGCCGGATCGTCGAGGGCGAGATTATCGAAGGTCTCGACAATCCGCGCCTGGACGCGGTGCTTGGCGATCAGGCGCAGGAACTGCGCGATGAAATGGAGCTGGTGCAGGGTGCCAGTCATTCGCTTGATCTCGACGCCTATCTTGCCGGACGCCAGACGCCGGTCTTTTTTGGATCGGCAATCAACAACTTCGGTGTGCGCGAACTGCTCGATGCCTTCGCGCAGTACGCGCCAGCGCCGCGTCCACGTTCGACCCGGCAGCGTCCGGTTGCGCCCTCTGATCCGGCGTTTACCGGCTTCGTATTCAAGATCCAGGCGAACATGGATCCAGCACACCGTGATCGCGTGGCCTTTCTGCGGGTATGTTCAGGGAGCTACCAGAAAGGCATGAAGATGCGCCATGTGCGTCTTGGCAAGTCGATTCAGGTCGCCAACGCCATTACTTTTCAGGCTGATGAACGCCGTCATGTCGAAGAAGCCTGGCCGGGCGACATCATCGGGCTGCATAACCACGGCACCATTCAAATCGGCGACACGTTTAGCGAAACCGAGGATCTAAAATACGAAGGCGTGCCTTATTTTGCCCCGGAGCTGTTCCGGCGCGTGGTGCTGCGCGATCCACTGCGGACTAAGGCACTCCAGAAAGGCGTGCTGCAACTCTCCGAAGAGGGCGCAACCCAGGTGTTTCGGCCATTGAAAAACAATGATCTGATCCTCGGTGCCGTGGGGATTCTGCAGTTCGATGTCGCGGCTTACCGTCTGCGCGATGAATACGGCGTCGATGCCGTGGTGGAACCGGTGAGCATCAAGACCGCCCGCTGGATCAGTTGCGATGACCCCAAAATGCTGGAGCGGTTCAGGGAAAAGAACTACGAGAACCTGGCGCTCGACGGTGACGAACAGCTCGTCTATCTGGCACCGACCCGGGTCAATCTCGGTCTGGCAGAAGAACGCTGGCCGGATGTGCGCTTTCTCGCCACCCGCGATCTGTGAACGATGGCCTCTTATTCAGGCGATGTCCGCCCGGAGAACTTCAGCATGAAACACTGGCTCTGGCTGTCACTACTCATCTTGGTTCTGGATCAGGCATCCAAATGGCTGATCCAGGCCGCACTTAACCCCTTCGATCCGCTCACCCTGACGGCCAACCTCAATCTCACCCTGATGTTCAATGACGGCGCCGCCTTCAGTTTTCTCGCCACTGTTGGCGGCTGGCAGCGCTGGCTGTTCACGGTGCTGGCTGCGGCGGTCAGTGTCGGGCTGACGCTGTGGCTGCTGCGGCTGCGGCGCGATGAACGCCTCCTGGCTGCGGCGCTGGCGCTCCTGATTGGCGGTGCCATCGGCAACCTGATCGACCGCATCCTGCTGGGTCATGTGGTCGATTTCATTCAGGTCTCGCTGCCGGTCATCCCGCTGGCGCTGTTCAACCCCTGGCCGGCGTTCAATCTCGCTGACAGCGCCATTACGCTGGGAGTAGTGCTGTTGCTGCTGGCGACCCTGTTCGAATCCCCGGCACCTCGTGGACACCTGGATCAGGACAGCGCCTGATTGCCCGCTTAAGCGCCATTGGTCGACGGCTAAACATCCAAGCTGACAGACTTCCGGTATCATGCGAGCCGATCACAGGCCACTCGGGATCACGGCAAGCATCGCCGCAGCGCATGAGAATCGCCATCCTGTCTCGCAATCCATCACTCTATTCAACCCGTCGACTGGTTGAGGCCGCCCGTCTACGCGGGCATGAAACCAAGGTCATCGACGTGTTGCGCTGTTATATGAACATCACCTCGCTGGCACCCTCGATGCATTACAAGGGCGAGGTGCTGAATGACTTCGATGCCGTCATCCCGCGCATCGGCGCATCGGTGACGTTTTACGGCACGGCGGTGCTGCGTCAGTTCGAAATGCTCGGCGTCTATCCGCTCAACGAATCGGTCGCCATCACCCGCGCCCGCGACAAGCTACGCTCGCTGCAACTGCTCTCACGCAAGGGGGTCGGACTACCGATCACCGGCTTTGCGCATGCCCCAGATGACGTGGATGACCTGATCAAGATGGTTGGTGGTGCCCCGCTGGTCATCAAACTGCTGGAAGGCACCCAGGGCATCGGCGTAGTGCTGGCCGAGACCCAGAAAGCTGCCGAGAGTGTCATCGAAGCCTTCATGGGGCTCAAGGTGAACATCCTGGTGCAGGAGTTTATCAAGGAAGCCAATGGCGCTGACATCCGCTGTTTTGTGATCGGCGATAAGGTCGTCGCCACCATGAAGCGTCAGGCCAAAGAAGGCGAGTTCCGTTCCAACCTGCATCGTGGCGGCACGGCATCGTTGATCCGCATCACCCCGGAAGAACGCTCGACCGCAACCCGTGCGGCGCGCATCATGGGGCTGAATGTCGCCGGTGTCGACATCCTGCGCTCCAACCATGGGCCTGTGGTCATGGAAGTCAATTCATCACCAGGGCTGGAAGGAATCGAACATGCCACAGGGATCGACATCGCGGACATGATCGTTGGCTTTATTGAAAAAAACGCGGTGGCTGGCAAAACCCGCACCCGTGGTCAGGGCTAACTGTTGCGCATCGCCAATCCACATCTTCTGCTGCGACGGCTGCATTCGCTCTTCGGTCTGCTGCCGGTCGGTGCTTTTCTCGTCTTTCATCTGTGGGAGAACTCACAGTCGCGCTTCGGTGCCGCACACTACAACGGCGAGGTTGTCGCGGTCTTGCAGCGCCTGAACTATCTGCCTGTCCTGGAGATTGTTGTCATCGCCCTGCCGCTACTGTTTCATGCCGGTTATGGTCTGGTCATCCTCAGCCAGATGCGCGCCGAGCCACGGCGTTATCGCTATTTGCGAAACTGGCTCTATGTGATGCAACGGGTCTCCGGGATTGGCATCCTGCTCTTTTTGATACTGCATGTCGGGATGACGCGCATCGAGAGCATCTGGCGCGTCACGGTTCGGGAGGATCTATTCGGACACATGCAGCATTTGTTGACTCAACCCTGGATCTTCACGGTTTATGTGGTCGGGCTGCTGCTCTCGGTGCTGCATCTGGCTAACGGGATGGCAACCCTGGGCATCGTCTGGGGTCTGACGACCTCGGCATATGCCCAACGTCTCTTTGGGTCTGTCTGCGCTCTTTTCGGACTCCTGCTGGTCGCCATCGGCATTCACGGACTGCTTGGATTTCTGTCATGAATACGCCTCCCCAGGCCATCGTGATCGGCGGCGGACTCGCCGGACTCTGGGCAACCCTGCGTATCACCGATTCCGGCTTTCCGGTGCAGTTGTTCTCGCTGTTCGCGTTCAAGCGCAGTCATTCAGTGTGCGCTCAGGGTGGCATCAATGCCGTGTTGGATACCAAAGGCCAGCACGATTCAATCCACCAGCATCTCATCGATACGCTCAAGGGCGGCGAATATCTGGCCAATCAACCGCCGGTCAAGAGCATGTGCGAGGCTGCGCCAGGTCTGGTTCGTACCTACGAACGCATGGGCGTCGCCTTTTCGCGCACCGCCGAGGGGCTGCTTGACCAGCGTCTTTTCGGTGGCGTCAGAAACAAACGCACCTGTTTTGCCGGAGCCAGCACCGGTCAGCAGTTGCTCTATGGACTCGATCAGCAGGTGCGCTGCCGCGAGTCACGCGGTCAGGTCAGTGTCAGGGTGGGCTGGGAGTTTCTGTCACTGCTACAGGATGCCGACGGCGTCTGTCGCGGCATCGTCGCAATGGATCTTCAAAATCTGGAAATCCGCGCCTTTGCGGCAGATGTCGTGATCCTGGCTACCGGCGGTTTTGGTCAGATCTATGCGCCCCAAACCACCACCTCGACCAACTGCACCGGCGCGGCGGCCAGCCGCTGCTATCAGCAGGGCGCCTGGTTCGCCAACGCCGAATTCTTCCAGTTTCACCCGACCGCCATGATCGGGCGCGACAAGACGCGCCTGATGAGCGAGGCGGCGCGGGGCGAAGGTGGTCGCGTCTGGGTGCCACGCCAGCCGCAGGATCGCCGCAATCCCAGCGTCATCCCGGAATCTGATCGCTTCTATTTTCTCGAAGAATTCTTTCCTGCCTACGGCAACACCGTCGCTCGCGACGAGGCTTCGCGGGCAATCTGGCATGTCACACGCGAGCTGGGTCTGGGTATCCGGGGGTCGGATCGCGTCTATCTGGATCTGACTCACCTTAATCCTGCGTTCGTCACGCAGCGTCTGGGCGCGATTTTGGACATCTATCGCAAGTTCGCTGGAACCGACCCACTCACGACGCCGATGGAGATCTTTCCGGCGGCACATTATCCGATGGGTGGACTATGGGTTGATTTCGAACGCGATGACAACGGCGGAATGCGCCCCGACAGCCCGCGCAATCAGGCCACGAATCTTCCAGGACTCTATGCCTGTGGCGAATGTGACGCGGGCTATCATGGCGCAAACCGGCTCGGCGCTAATTCGCTCTTGTCGGCCAGCTTTGCGGGACGGGTCGCTGGTGAGGCGGTCGTCAGCTACCTCAAAGGACTGACGCCGCGTTCGCCGCTGCCGGAGGCGATTCTTTGCGCTGCCGTCTCCAAGCAGCAGCAACTTAATGCTGTCCTGTTACGCGCTGAGGGTCATGAAAATCCCTATCGCCTGCATCATGAACTGGGTGCGCTGATGACCGCCAAAGTCGGCGTGGTACGCGCTAACGCGGAACTGATCGTCGCACTCGATGACCTGCGTGAACTGGAACAGCGCGCTGCTCGGATTGGTCTCGACGACCGTGCCGTCTGGGTCAATCACAGCCTGGTGTTTGCTCGTCAGCTTCAGGACATGATCCACTTGGCTCGCATGGTCGCTGCCAGCGCACTGGCGCGCGATGAATGCCGTGGTGCGCATTACAAACCCGCGTTCACCATGCCGCTACCTGCTGGCCGCTTCGCAGGCGATCCCGAATTCGAGGACTATCGCACCCGTTGGCAGGCCAACAATGAACGCTGGCTCAAGACCAGCATTGCATCGATTAATCCTGACGCAGACCCGATTCTGCGCTATGACGCAGTTGACCTCAGCGTCCACCCGCCCATCGAGCCCCGGGATTACCGCTAGATGTCCACCATCAATCTGCGCATCCGCCGCCAGGACAATCCTGACAGCCAGCCATACTGGCAGGCATTCAGTATTCCTGCCGCAGCGGATCACAATGTTGTCTCGGTGCTTCTGGCGCTGCGGGATAATCCGGTCACTACCAGCGGCGAGCGCGTCGCCCCGGTGATCTGGGATCACAACTGCATGGAAGAAGTCTGCGGCTCCTGTGCCATGCTCATCAACGGCGTTCCGCGTCCGGCCTGTTCTGCGCTGATCGACAGTCTGATTCAACCCATCCGGCTGGAACCAATGCCCAAGTTTCCGGTGGTGCGGGATCTGCTGGTGGATCGCTCGTGCATGGATGCCAGTTTGCGTCGGGTGAAAGCCTGGATCGAAATTGATGGCGCCTGGGATACTGGCCTGGGTGCGCCCCGCATCGCGCCTGTTGCCTGGTCAGCCAACTATCTCTACAGCCGCTGCATGAGCTGCGGCGTCTGCCTATCTGCCTGTCCCCAATTCGGGTCGCATTCAGATTTCATCGGCGCGGCACCGCTGGCTCAGGTGCGTCTCATGAACGCCCATCCCACCGGACGTTATGATAAAACCGAGCGGCTCCATGCCATCATGGGCGCAGGCGGTCTCAGTGATTGCGGCAATGCACAGAACTGCGTGCGCGTCTGTCCCAAGGGCATCCCGCTGACTACCGCCATCGGCGAATTGGGACGCCAGACCACGCTCCAGGCGCTTCAGGATCTGTTTGGCGAATCAACGCCTTCGCTTTAGCGGCCATTGAGTGATCGGCAGATGAACGAGCCCCAGAAAAATCGAACGTGGTGGAGCGGCACCCCGTGACGGTTCGCCGCGAGGTGCCATCATCGCGTGTCGCGACGATTAAAACTGCGGACGCGGCGTGGTTGCCGTCTCGACTGGCAGGATCGGATACTCGACTTTGGGTTGTTCGCCGGTTAGCGATGTCAGGAACGCAACAATCTTGCCTGCTTCATCATCGCTGATCTCGGCGCCAAGCTGTGCGGCACCCATAATCTCCACCGCCTGTTTTAGATCCCACACCTGACCGGAATGGAAATAGGGCGCGGTGAGCGCGATATTACGCAGCGGCGCGGCACGGAACACATACTCATCAGAGACTGATTTCGTCACCTGGAAGCGTCCCTTGTCGGCAGGTGGCAGGATGTCGGCTCCCGGGCGCTTGATCAGACCGAATGGAAAATAGTTCTGGCCACCAATATTGACTCCAGTGTGACAGCCTGCGCAGCCCCGCGAGATAAACAGACCCAGACCGTCTTTCTGTACGTCTGTGAGCGCGACATCATTGCCTTCCATGAACTGATCGAAGGGCGAGGCTGGCGTGACCAGCGTCACTTCAAAGGCTTCGATGGCCTTGGCCATATTGTTAAACGTCACTGGATCCGCCTCGCCGGGGAAGGCGCGGGCGAAGTGCTCAACGTATTCGGGCATGCTCTTCAGCGTCATCACAACTTGTTCAGGCTTGCTCGCCATCTCGACGCCCGCCTGCACTGGTCCTTTTGCCTGAGCCTTCAGATCCTCGGCGCGACCATCCCAAAACTGGGCTTTGTTGAAGACTGCGTTGAACACGGTCGGCGCATTGCGCGGCCCTTTCTGCCAGCCATGTCCGATCGAAGTCGGGAGGTTGTCGTCACCGCCAGTTCCGAGGTTATGACAGGTGTTACAACTGATGATTCCGCTGGCAGAGAGACGCGGATCGAAAAACAGCATCTTGCCGAGTTCGATCTTCTCGCGGGTCATGGCATTGTCGGTCGGTTGCTGGGAGCCATAGGGCAGCGCCTGAAGACCTGCCGAGGTGGCCTTGGCGCGCAGCTCCTGATCGGTGGCGGCCATGGATGACGAAGCAATCAGCGCGAGTGTAGCAAGTAACATGACGGTTCTGGACATGCGCGATTCATCCTGCGATAGACGTGAAAGAGCCAGAATGTTAGCCCACGAGCGCGGGTTAAACCAGCATCGCCACATCCCGGTCGCGCATCCCCAACAGATAGAGAATGCCATCAAGCCCAACCGTAGCGATGGAATGCCGTGCCTGGCTGGTCACGATGGGTTTCGCGTGAAAGGCAATGCCCAGCCCGGCGATGGAAAGCATCGGCAGGTCATTGGCGCCATCGCCGACAGCGATGACCTGTTCCAGACGGATTCCCTCGCGGGCGGCCAGCTCGCGCAGCAGCGCGGCCTTGCGCACGCCATCGATGATCTCGCCTGAGACCTCGCCAGTCAGTTTGCCATCGCGGAATTCAAGATGGTTGGCAAAGACATCATCAATCCCGAAGCGCCGTTGCAGATGTTCGGCAAAATAGGTGAAACCACCGGAGAGGATGGCAATCCGGTAGCCCAGTTGTTTGAGCGTGGCGATCAGACGATCCGCGCCGTCAGTGATTGGCAGACGCTCGGCGATTCCAGCCAGCACCGATTCATCCAGCCCTTTGAGCAGCGCCATGCGACGGCGGAAACTCTCCTGAAAGTCCAGCTCGCCGCGCATCGCCGCCTCGGTGATCGCCGCCACGTCGTCGCCAACGCCAGCCATGGCTGCCAGTTCATCGATGACTTCGGTCTGGATCAGCGTCGAGTCCATGTCAAAACAGACCAAACGGCGATTGCGCCGGAAGATGTCATCTTCCTGGATCGAGACATCGACATCCATCCCCTGTCCTAGCGCCAGCAGCGCACCGTGCAGTTCCGCCAGATCGGCGACCGCGCCGCGCACCGAGAACTCAACCGATGCCAACGGATGCGCACGTTGATCGCGCCGGGAGACGCGCCCACTTAGGCGCGTGATGCGGTCGACATTCAACCCGCGTTCAGCGACCACGGCAGAAACTTGAGCCAAGTGTTCGGCTGCAATCTCACGTCCAAGCAGTGTCAAAATATGACGGGGCTGACCCTGCTCCTGCACCCAGCGTTCATAATCGTCGGTGTCAATGTGCGTGAACCGGATGTCCAGCCCCATGCTGTGCGCACACAACAGCAGTTCCCTGAACGCCGGACAGCCTGAACCATCACGCGGCAGATCAACCAGCAGACCCAGTGTCAGTGCGTTGTGGATAGTCGATTGACCGATATCAAGGATGGGTACTTGCAAGCGGGCGAGGATTTGGGTCAGGGCGGCGGTAATTCCAGGACGATCCTCGCCCGTCACATTGATCAGGACGATTTCACTCATTATTATGAAACGCTTAGATTTCCAGTTGCAGGCGCATTTTTTTCATTGCGTTCTTCTCGATCTGACGAATCCGTTCGGCAGAAACCCCGAACTGTTCGGCCAGCTCGTGCAGCGTCTGCTTTTTTTCCGACAGCCAACGCTCGTGCAGGATGGTCTTGCTGCGCTCGTCCAGCTCTTGCAGCGCGGCATGGAGACGTTCACGCTGGTTGCGATCCGTGTCCGCATGTTCCAAAAGTCTGGCCGGTTCCATGCGCATGTCAGGGAGATAGGTTGATGGTGCTGAGGGCGCATCGTCTTCGTCGTCTTCAAGCCCATCGAAGGACAGATCCTGGTTGGCCAGACGCGATTCCATTTGCAGCACGGTTTCAGGTTTTACGCCAAGATCGGCGGCAACCTCCTCCACTTCCTGCTTGGTAAACCAGCCCAGACGTTTTTTAGCGCTGCGCAGATTGAAAAACAGCTTGCGTTGCGCCTTGGTGGTCGCCACTTTCACGATGCGCCAGTTACGCAGGATGTACTCGTGGATCTCGGCGCGAATCCAGTGGACGGCAAACGACACCAGACGTACGCCCATATCCGGTTCAAAGCGCCGCACCGCTTTGATCAGCCCCACGGTGCCTTCCTGGATCAGATCCGGAAGTGGTAGACCGTAGCCCAGATAGCCACGCGCAATGCGGATCACGAAGCGCAGATGAGAGGTAACGAGCCGTCTGGCTGCGGCTACGTCGCCATGATCGCGGAGCTGGATTGCCAGCGATTTTTCCTCTTCCGGGGTCAAAACCGGAATCTGATATGCGCTGCTGATATACGACTCGATCGTGCCTGTCGGCATCAGTGAGTAGTCTTTAGCCATGTTCCGGTACCTGTTTGCTTTCGGGTTGCTGAATGACGCCTGTCAAAATCCTAGCAATAAAGTCGGCTTCTTGCCAAGACTTTTAACCTGATGCTGGATGCTTGACCACTGGCAAATGTTGCAAGGTGTCTGAACAGGATTCTGGCGGTTGCGCGAGACGACAGCAAGTCAACGGTAGTTGTCTTTTCCGATGATGACCATCGGTCATCATGATCATCCGCTGCCGGCCATGGAGAGCGAAGCGAAGGCCGGTAGTCCCGGGTAGGCGTAGGGCGCGGGCGTAGCGCCGGAGGGGCGAAGTCCCGAAGCCGATATGCAAGCGCATCCGACACGCCGTCGAGTCATTCGCGTCGGATCGGTGCGCAGCCCGAGCGCGCCCCTTGGGGCGTTGCTCGTGGCGGAGTGGCGATCCGGAGCGGGACGAGCCCGGG